>CABZXY010000050.1 GCA_902529795.1 uncultured Alphaproteobacteria bacterium | reverse complement strand
TATTACGGTACCAATTTTGACCATGAGCCCACCCTGCCCATACTCTTGCCATAGTTGTTTTTCCTTTTTCCGGTTGTCTTTCATAATTTCCATCATTCCACTCAGGATCAGAAGTTAAAGCTGCATAAACTCCCTCTAAAAAAACAAATGTATGATCAGTTGTTTTTGCATGTCCACACATAGAAATCATATTTTTAACCATATCTGGAAAATAAGAAGCCCATTGAAAGGCTTGCTGCCCGCCCATGGACCATCCAATGACCAACTTTAATTCATTAATGTCAAATACATCATTTAGAAGTTTTTTTTGGGCACAAACATTGTCAAAAATTGTAATTAATGGAAAATTTGGACCAGAAAAATTGCTCTCAGTATTACTTGGAGATGAAGAAACACCATTACAGAACATATTCGGTATGATGATAAAGTAATCATTAGGGTTAATTGGATAATCTTTATCGATAAGATAGCTTTGTTCAAGATGGGTTCCTGCATACCTTGTTGGAAAAAGAATTACATTAGATTTTTCAGCATTCAAATTTCCAAACGCTAAATAATTTAAATCTAAATCTATTTTAATTCCTGATTTTAATTGAAAATTTTCAAGGCGAAAATTCTTTAACTGTTCTTTTTCCACCAATTAAAATAACTTTAAATATTCTTTAATTTCCCAATCAGTCGTCGTTGTATGATATCGAGACCACTCATCATATTTGTATCCAATAAAGTTATTAATCATAGCTTTAGAGAAAACTTGAGGTACTAATTTATCATCTGCAAAAGCGTCAACAGCTTCTAGCAAATTTCTTGGGAGACTAGTTACTTCTTTTTTTTCTTTTTCAGTCAAATCATACAAACTTTTATTAGTGGCTTTTGGAGGTTTTATATTTTTATCAATTCCCTCTGTGACTGCTGCTGCTAGTAAAGAAAATGTGAGGTAAGGATTTTGAGTTAAGTCTGAGGCTCTATTCTCTACACAGTATCTATTTTGAGGCAATCTAATCATCGCTGATCTGTTATTACTTCCATAAGTCATATGGGTTGGGGCCCAAGTGTGCCTTCCTCCATCCAACCCTTCCACAGTAGGTACGAAACCGTTATAGGAATTCACAGTAGGGCAAGCAAGTGCTGTAATGGCTGCTCCATGCTTTAAAATTCCAGCAACAGCATTATATGCTTTAGATGAAAATTTATCTCCGTCTTTATAAATATTGTTATTCTTCTTTTTTATTGAGGCTACACTATGGTTGATATGAGCTCCTGAACGCCAATCACTAATCGTTGTTTTGGGCATAAAGGATACAAAATATCCGTATTTTTTTGCTATTTCCTTCAATAGAACTCTTAGAAAGACAAATCTATCCGCCATTCCAAGTATGTCTGTATACCCAAAATCTAATTCATATTGGCCATAAGCTCCCTCAGCAACTACGTCATGAAGATCCCATTTTAGATCATTGTTAAGAATATCAATAATCTCTTTTAAAAAATGCATACCGTCGATCGAATACTCAGAGTCATATCCAAATGCCTGTCTTCTAAGAGGTATCGGATCCCTATCAATAGCTTTTACTGGTTTATCGCCTTCCCATTTCATCAAAAAGAACTCCGGCTCTATTCCAACATAAAATTTTAAATCAGACTTTGCAGATTTTTGAATTTGTTTTTTTAATGTAAGACGTGGGCACACATCGTAGGGTCTGTCATTCCAATACAAATCAGCAAATACCCAGGCACATGTCTTATCCCATGGACATATCATTAAACTATCTAGATCGGGAACTGGTATCTGATCATTATCTGCTGGGGTTAGTTCAGGGACAAATGATACTGAATGCACAGCAAATTGTGGGCCTTTACCCATACATAAATCTTCAAAATCAGAAATTGGCATAGGTTTAGTCTTTGGACTTCCTAAAAAATCAATCCAATTAGAGTAAATGTATTTAACTCCAATGGATTCTAATTTCTTTTTTAAATCTCTTACTTTTTTAATGCTAGGTA
>CABZXY010000049.1 GCA_902529795.1 uncultured Alphaproteobacteria bacterium | reverse complement strand
CTTCATATGGATCGTAAGTTTTAATTTCATGAGGGAAGATATTTCTGATTGCTACTTCCTCAGAGGCGCATGCAACTATGTCTTTACTTTCATAAATCACCATTGGCTTAGCTGCCATATAGTCTTTTGCCATACCTAATTGATCTTTAGTTGCAACAACGTATGTAAAAACACCATCTAGCTCATCTAAACTATCGTGCATTGCCTGTTCTAATTCAATGCCTCTTGCCATTTTATCAGCGACATAAACAGCAATAATTTCAGAGTCACAATTAGAATTGAAACGATAACCTTTTCTCTCCAATACTCTTCTATTGCCCCAATAGTTAGTTAACTGACCATTGTGAACAACAGAGACGTCCTCAAAAGGGAAAGCCCAATAAGGGTGAGCAGATTTAATATCAACATCTGACTCTGTAGCCATACGGGTATGACCGATACCATGAGTTCCCATGAATTTACCAAGACCATACTGATCTGCTACAGTTGTAGCGTCACCGAGA
The DNA here is from genome assembly GCA_902529795.1 of uncultured Alphaproteobacteria bacterium. GTDB lineage: Bacteria > Pseudomonadota > Alphaproteobacteria > HIMB59 > HIMB59 > HIMB59. Next base: position 1,618 of record CABZXY010000049.1, on the reverse strand, counting down.
TCTTTGATTAATTCTAATCCTTTTCCGATTGATAATATTTCTGTTTTTTCAACAGTTTCAATTTCAGTTGCTAAATCAGTAAGATCGCCTTTGAAATCAAATTCATATCGAAAAGCGTATGGAGTGCTGGAGCTTTGTTTGGTTACCTTTGCGCCATGTTTTTTCATGATAGCGTCAACCTGACTTTTTCTATCCTTCAATTGTTCTGGTGAGTCAATGACAGCATTGACCTTCTCAGCTTCGTTTTCTGAAATTTTAAATCTCATCACAAAGCCTTTTTTCTTTGGTGTACCATACATAGCATAACCAGTTGAGTCTGGGCCTCTATGTTTTAAACCCTGTAACATAAGACGCATTTGTTCGCCCACGTTTACAGTTTTCTTTCTATTAATTACTCCAGCTATTCCACACATACTTTTCTCCTTATATTGTTTTTATGGTAAGCAATCTAAATATTTATCAAGATCCCACTGAGTTGGAGTTGCTAGGAATTCTTCCCATTCATCCCTCTTGTATTCAGTGAATACTCTTAACATGTCTCCTGGTAAGGCACCTTGAATAAGTTTATCTTTATCTAACTTGTCAAGAGCTTCGCCCAGTGTCATAGGTAATTTTTCTTTACCAGCATTAGCTTCATACATATTTGCCTGCTCTGGCTTACCTGGATCCATTTTTTCTTCAATTCCATGACCAAATGCAGCCAATAAACCAGAACCCATGAGGTAAGGATTATGAGCTGAGTCAACAGAACGATATTCAAATCGACCTGGTGCTGATACGCGAAGACCACAGGTTCTATTCTGATAACCCCAGTCAGCATAAACAGGAGCCCAGAAACCAGCGTCCCATAATCTTCTGTATGAGTTAACAGTTGATGAGCCTAAAGCTGTAAGAGCTGGTAAGTGTTCCATAACACCACCGATAGCCCAAAGACCAATTTGACCAGGGATTTTTCTATCATCTGTATCAGGCATGAATACGTTTTCACCGCCTCTTCTGTGGTGATAAACTTGCTCCATACCAGGTAAAGCTTTTGTATCATTACCGCATGGGATAATTTGATCCTCTCCATCTCTCCATAATGAAATATTCGTATGACAACCTGATGCTGAAACTCCAACAAAAGGTTTTGATAAGAAACATGCAATCAGATTAAACTCTCTGGCGACCTGAGCACAAATTTGACGATAAGTAGACAATCTGTCCGCGTTTCTTAATACATCATCAAAGTTAAAGTTTAGCTCTAATTGACCAGGTGCATCTTCATGGTCGCCTTGAATAATATCAAGACCCATAAATCTGGAGTATTCAATTACCTTCATGTAAACTGGACGTAAAGACTCAAATTGATCAATATGATAACAATAGGGTTTTGAGAAACCAGAACCTGTTGGGGTACCGTCTTCATTTTTTGTAAGCCACATCATTTCTGGCTCAGTACCAGCTCTCAACTCTAAACCGTGTTTATCTTTGAATTCCTGGTGAGCTCTTTTTAAATTTCCACGACAATCAGAAGTTAAATATCCTCCAGGATCATTTTCTTCTTCTCTATTTCTAAAACAAGTACAGAAAACTCTGGCAATTCTTTTATCCCAAGGAAGTTGAACAAACGTTTCAG
>CABZXY010000048.1 GCA_902529795.1 uncultured Alphaproteobacteria bacterium | reverse complement strand
TAGAATAAATCCATCACCTCCTAAAGCTACTATGAAGTCTGCCTCCTCAGGACTACAGTTGCCATATTTTTCAATTAGCTCATTTTGAGCCTTTAAATTTTTTTCTAAAGAAAAAGATACAAAACTAATTTTCATATTTAACCACCTGTTTCATTCATATACCTATTAACGTATCCTTCATAATTACTTTTATTAATTTCAAAATTGTGGGCTTTTGGTTTAATTGACATTGCATACTCAATTAGCTTAATAATATCAGCTTTTGATTGATTTCTGAGTGCAAATTTTAAGTCCACAAAGTCATTCTGGCCTAAACACATGTACAACTTCCCAGTACAAGTAAGCCTAACTCTATTACAGGTATCACAAAAATTATGAGAAATGGCAGATATAATGCCAATTTTTTGATCACTATTTGAATTGCTAAAATACCTTGAAGGGCCATTAGTTCGATATTTGGATGGATTTAGATCTAATTTTTTTACTAATTTTTCTTCAAAACTCTTCATAGATAGGTATTGATCAAATCTTTTCTCCCCAATAGATCCAATAGGCATAATTTCAATTAATGAAATATCACAGGAATTTTCTTTACACCAATCAATAATTTCAAATATTTCTTCATCGTTAAAATCTTGAGTGAGTACAGTGTTAATTTTTACTTTGATACCCTCATTAATTGCACTTTGAATACCATTTATAACTTTTTCAAGCTTACCCCATTTTGTTATTTCTTTATATTTTTCTGGATTGAGACTATCTAAAGAAACATTAATTCTGTTAATTCCATTTTTTTTTAGAATTGGAGAATACTTCTCTAAATTAGTCCCATTAGTTGTAAGAGTATGTTCTAAAATTTTATTTTGTTTTTTGAGTTCAAATAAATGTTCAATCACCGAAATAATATTTTTTCTAACCAATGGCTCTCCACCAGTTAATCTGAATTTTTTCACACCTAGCTCATTAAAAACATCTATCAATTTTATGATCTCCTCAATAGACAATACTTCTTGTCTAGGTAAAAAAGTGACATCTTCAGCCATACAATAAGTACAGCGTAGATCACATCGGTCTGTGACTGATACCCTTAAATAGTCGATTTTACGTTTAAATTGATCAGCCAGCATTTTCAATTAATTCTAAGTTTACGAACATTAAATCTATAACTTTTTTTCCAACATTCTCAAAGTTAATTGTAACTTTACCATTAATACATGATTGAACTTGACCTATCCCCCAACTTGGTTGAGAAGGGCATTTAACTAAGGCACCAGGAATAAAGTCGTTAAAGATAGGGCTATTTTCCATGTTTGCTCTTGTTAAGTAAGTACAATTATTTACTATTTATAATAGAATCATGGATAAAAAAGACAATTTAAACAAATTAAAAACTGTTATTAGCAGCATCGAGAAATCTTATGGAAAAGGCTCGATAATGATGCTTGGAAAAAAAGATGAAGACATGGGTAATGTTGATGTTTATTCAACAGGTTCCCTAGGCCTAGATATAGCGTTAGGTATAGGTGGATTGCCTAAGGGCAGAGTGGTGGAGGTTTACGGACCAGAAAGTTCCGGCAAGACTACTTTAACCCTTCATGTGATTGCTGAAGCTCAAAAAGCGGGTGGAACATGTGCCTTCATTGATGCTGAACATGCACTTGATCCAGGTTATGCAAAGAAACTTGGAGTCAATATAGATGAACTTTTAATTTCACAACCTGATACGGGAGAACAGGCTTTAGAAATAGCTGATACTCTAGTCAAGTCAGAGGGAATAGACCTCTTGGTAATTGACTCTGTAGCTGCTTTAGTACCTAGAGCAGAACTGGAGGGCGAGATGGGGGACTCTCTTCCGGGCCTTCAAGCTAGATTAATGAGTCAAGCTCTTAGAAAATTAACTAGCTCTATTTCAAAAACTAATACAATGGTGGTGTTTATTAATCAATTGAGGATGAAGATTGGTGTGATGTTTGGAAGTCCAGAAACTACTACAGGTGGAAACGCACTTAAGTTTTACTCTTCTGTTAGACTTGATATTAGAAGAATAGGCGCCATTAAAGACAAAGATAATATAATCGGTAATCAGACTAGGGTAAAAGTTGTCAAAAATAAAATGGCCCCGCCCTTTAAGCAGGTTGAATTCGATATTATGTACGGAGAAGGAATTTCAAAAATTGGTGAAATTATCGATTTGGGCGTCCAAGCTGATATTATTGATAAATCTGGGGCATGGTATTCTTATAAAGATGAGAAGATCGGTCAAGGTAGAGAAAATACAAAACAG
>CABZXY010000047.1 GCA_902529795.1 uncultured Alphaproteobacteria bacterium | reverse complement strand
AGCTGCACGATGAGGTGGCATGAGGTCTTGATTTTGATGAAGCTGTGTAAGATTAGATTGAAATCGAAAAGACGAAAATAGTTCAATTTCCTGTGCGGTCTTATCCATTAATATAGGTAAAAACATATTAGGTGGACAAGCAAAAATTAAATAATCAAAAGATTGTTTGTCATTAAGAGTTTGTATTTGAATTTGAGGACTTCTATAAATGGAAGTAATTTGAGATGATAGTTGAACCTGAAAATGAGAGGTATTCATTAAACAATTGATATAATTTCGGGAACCACCACGAACAGTTTTCCATTGAGGTCGGTTGAAAAAATTAAAAAGTTTATGATTTTGAAAAAAACTCACAATACTGGATAAAGGTTGATCAAGAGAATTTTGATCAGGTGTAGACCAAATACTTGAAATCAAAGGGATAAAATGAAAATCAATAAATTCCTTTGAATAGCGATGACTTTTTAAATATTCTCGAATAGAAATTTTTTGATCTGGTTTACCAGTTTGAAAGGTTTTATAAAACTTAACTATATCTTTTACCATTCTATAAAATCTTTTTTTAATTAGATTGCTAGGATCGGCAAACAAAGCTCTTAAGCTTCCTCCCCCATATTCAAATTGGTTAGTAGGATTATAGAAACTAAAAGACATATCGCTATTAGCAATCGGGACCTGCAATTGATGAAATAACTTTGTTAAATTTGGATATGTTAATTCATTATAGACAATAAAGCCCGTATCTATGTGAATTGAATTTCCCTGAGAGTCTTGGACCTTGCGAGTATTCGCATGACCACCGAGATAATCATTCTTTTCAAATAATGTTACATCAAAATCATTTTGGAGGAAATAAGCAGAAGATAGTCCTGCAATTCCTGATCCAATAATTGCTAATTTTTTTTTCACACTATTATTTAATCTTTTGATAGGCTTCTAAGGCTCGATTACGGGAGTCCTTTAAATCAACAAGAGGCTCATAATATAGGTTTTGATTGATCAAGGATTTGAATGCTTGTTCTTGTAAATGTGGTTGGAAAATTGAGGAGGGTTTTTGTAAAGTTTGTAATTGGGGTAAATACTGCAAAATAAATTTTGCTTGAGGGTCAAATCGTTCTGATTGCAAGATTGGGTTGAACACACGAAAATAAGGAGATGCATCAGCTCCACATCCTGCAATCCATTGCCAACCAGCTGCATTACTAGCTTCGTCATAATCAAGAAGGGTTTCCTGAAAGTAACGTTCTCCTAAAGTCCAGTTCAATAATAAGTTTTTAACTAAAAAGCTTCCAACCACCATACGAAGACGATTATGCATCCAACCTTTTTCATAAATTTGCCTCATAGCAGCATCTACTAAGGGAATACCGGTTTTACCCTTTTTCCACAAATCTAATTCTTTATTACTTTTCCTCCACGGAAACTTTTGAAACTTCATATTGATAGGAAAAGACGCTAAATTTTTAGAATAATACAACAAAGAGTATGAAAATTCTCTCCAGCCAATTTCTGATAAATAGGTTAAAACAGAAGCGGATAATTTTTTGGACTTTAAAATATTTAATACAATTGTTCGAGGAGAAATTTCTCCAAACCGCAAATAGGGGGAGAGTTTTGAGGTCTGATCTAAGTCGGGTCGATCCCTTGCCTCTTTATAGATATCGATATTAGTTTTTAAATATTGAGAGAGTTGATCTTGAGCAGCATTTTCACCTGGAGTCCAATATTTTGAAAACTTTTGATACCAATTTTTTTTTGGTAAAAAATTAAATGTAAGATTTTCTTGATGGTTTATTACATTTATAGATTTGAGTTTTTCTAATTTCTCTTTTTTTGATTGATAAACTTCAAATGCTTTTCTCCAGTATGGAGTAAATACTTTAAAATATTGTCCAGAATTATTTTGAACCTCCCAAGGCTCATTTAATAGATGTCCATTAAATGTCTCAACATCAACTCCTTGGTCTTGAAGTGTTTTCTTGATGATCGTGTCTCTTTTTATTGTCTCAGGTGAATAAAGACGATTCCATAAGACTTGATTGATTTTATATTTTTTGACTAATTTTTGTAAAACCTCTAGTGCCTCACCCTCTATGATGATCAGTGATGCTCCAAATCGTGAGCGATAAGATTCTTGCAGTCTTTTTAAAGACTCATTGAGCCACCAATGCCCTGCCTCCCCTGTCGCATGACATTCCACTGAGTCGTAGATATAAACAAATAAAGCTGGGTTTTTGCTTTTTTGTAAAGAGAGTAAAGCGGGATTATCTTCTAAACGAAGGTCTCGGCGTAGCCAATATAATGATTTATGTTCGATGATAAGATTTTAGCAAAATTATTTACTATGAGGAGGCATTTTCTTTTCAACAAACCAAACATGTTGTTTTAAGACAGGATCATACTTTCTTTGTCTTAATTTATCAGAAACTTTCATTCCTTTTGTTGGTTTACGGACTATATACTTGGTTCCTGTTTCTGGTTTTTCCTCAGGAATAAGCTGTTTTAATTGATAAGTCGACTTTTTTGCCATTGGCGTAAAATAAACTAATTTATCATTTGGTCAAGATTGATTGTCAAAAAAAATCATAAAATTCGCTTCCAATGATCTCTTTTATCTGTCAATGAGCGTCGCTTCTTCTCCGTCAATTGGTCGTAGCAGTCAGGACATGTAAATCCCTCTTCATAGTGAGGTGATTTTTTCTCCTCTGGTGTAAGAGGCATATTACATCCAAAACAAAGCTCGTTGGAGCCAGGTTGAAG
>CABZXY010000046.1 GCA_902529795.1 uncultured Alphaproteobacteria bacterium | reverse complement strand
TTTAATATCAATTGGTTGTATAAAATCCTGAATTTGATTTTCCAGTAATTCAATGTTATCTATCCTAAAAAAGCTATAAAACGCAATTACAGATACATTTTTCATAGTAAAATAGAAAATTATTTTATATGGATTTTACTTTACCAGCAAAGTCATTTTCAAATTTAGACAAAAGAGGCATAAATTTTAACCAAGCATCTTTTAATGCTTCAACAAACTTTTCTGTAGCTTCTTCTGAATGACAAGGGGTAGGCGTAATACGAATACGTTCTGTTCCTTTGGGGACAGTGGGATAATTAATGGGTTGAACATAAACTTGATGTTCATCAAGTAAATAATCGCTGATTTGCTTACATAATTTGCTATCACCAATCAAAACAGGGATGATATGCGAACCTGAGTCAAGAAATGGGATACCCGCAGATCGTAATTGAGATTTCACAAAAGTAACGTTCTCAAAAAATGAGTCTCTTACTTCTGTATTTTGTTTAACTTGTTGAATGCTTTCTAGGCTTCCTGCCGCTACTGCTGGGCACATAGAAGTAGTAAAAATAAAACCTTTAGAGAAACTTCGAACAAAATCAATAATAGTATTTGATGAAGCGATATAACCGCCTGCTAGTCCAAAAGCTTTAGCTAAGGTGCCATTAATTATATCAATATGTTCTGCAACACCCTTTTGTTCCGCAACACCAGCTGCATTTGGACCATATAATCCTACTGCATGAACTTCATCTAAGTAAATTAAAGCACCATTATCCTGAGCTACTTCAATTACATCCTCTAAGGGTGCAAAGTCTGCTTCCATTGAATAAACTGACTCTAATACAATTATCTTTGGTCGAGAAAATTCAACCCCTTGTAAAATGTCTTTTAGATGTTTGACATCATTATGTCTAAAAATAGCTTTTTCTTTTTTACTTCCACGAATACCTTCTATTAAAGAGGCATGATTTAATTCATCACTTAATACTAAGCAATTATCAAAGGCAGATATAATTGACTTAAGTGCTGACTCATTAGCACTGTATCCTGAGTTAAAAGCAAGAGCTCTTTCTTTTTGATGAAGAGCTGCAATTTCTTTTTCTAATTGAATATGGAAATTTGTTGTTCCTGAGATATTTCTAGTTCCACCACTACCTGCACCTAATTTTTCTGCAGCTGATTGCATTGCTGAAATGACGTGTTTGTTTTGGCTCATACCCAGATAGTCATTTGAACACCAAACATCTATCTCTTCTGTATTTCCCTCATGATGACGAGTAGCTTTAGGATATTGGCCAGCTTTTCTCTCGATATTATTAAAAACTCGGTAATGACCCTCTTCTTTGATCTTATCTATCTCTGTCTCAAGAGTGCTAAAATAATTTGATTTCCAATTATGTGTTTTCACAAATTTAAAATATGTAGCTTCCTTTCCAAAAGAAATAGAAAATTAGACGCATAAGGCATCAAAAATAAAATTCTTACTACTTATTTATTAATAAGAGGTATTACCTCTTTACCAATTAATTCAATAGAATTAAGGAGTTTTTGATGGGTAATGTCAGCAATATCCATTTGAAATTGGAAACGGGTAATTCCACCTAGTGCCTCACTATGTCTTAGTATTTTCTCTGCAACTTGCTCTGGGCTTCCTAAAACTATAGCTCCTAATGGGCCAATTAGTTGATCAAATTGTTCTCGAGTTACTGGTCCCCAACCTCGCTCTCGACCAATTTTAGTAAACATTTTTGCATAACCCTCATAATAAAGGTCAATAGCCTCTTCCATAGTTTTTCCTACGAATCCTAATGAATGTAATCCGACTTGTAATTTTTCTGGAGGATGGCCAGCTTGCATCCAAGCTTCTCGGTAGATATCTACCAAGGGTTTAAAACGATGGGTATTTCCCCCAATGATAGCTACCATTAAAGGCAATCCTAAAACACCTGCCCTAGCAAAAGATTGAGGTGTTCCTCCCACTCCTAGCCATATGGGAAGTGGATCTTGTATAGGACGAGGATAGATTGGAAGATTATTAATAGCAGGTCGAAATTTTCCTGACCAATTCACAAACTCATTATTACGAATTTGAAGTAAGAGATCTAATTTCTCAATAAAGAGATCATCATAGTCTTTAAAATCAAAACCAAATAAAGGAAATGCCTCAGAGAAAGAACCTCTGCCCGCAACCATTTCAGCTCTTCCTTTTGATATCAGATCAAGAGTAGACAAACTTTGAAAAGTTCGCACAGGGTCTGAAGCACTTAAAACAGTCACAGCACTGATCAACTTAATTTTATCAGTTTTTGCTGCTGCCGCTGAGAGAATATTAAATGGGGAGGAATCAAGAAACTCTTGACGATGATGCTCTCCTATTCCAAAAGTATGGAGGCCTACTTGATCAGCAAATTGAATGCGTTCAAGAAGTTCATTAATGGCTGCAGCGCCATCATGTTCACCTTCTCTTAAGCCAGCAAAACTATCTATTCCAATTTCCATTTTTTTGTCTAAAAGATTTAGTTAAAATACGAATAATCTATAGTTTAGTTTAAATGAAAGAAATTAAAGTCTTATCTCGATCAAGCTTTCTTGCTCAAATACAAACTCATTTAGCCATTAAAAAAATTAAAACTATTTTCAAAGGTCCAATTTCTATCCAATACACTGAGTCAATTGGAGATACTGATACTTCTTCAAAGTCATGGGAAAAACATGGTTTTGGAGTTTTTACTAACTCTCTCAGCAAACAACTTCATTTAAATAAAACTGATTTAGTTGTTCATTCCTTTAAAGACCTGCCTGTCAAACATTCAAAAAAATCCAAATTTATTTGCTTGAATCGAGACGATCCTCGTGATGTTT
>CABZXY010000045.1 GCA_902529795.1 uncultured Alphaproteobacteria bacterium | reverse complement strand
TTGATATTATTAAAATTGTTAGCAATTTTAATATTGCTTTTGCTTTCTGCAATTTCATCTGGATCTGAAACAGCTTTGACTGCTGTATCTAAGCTTCAAGCACATAGACAAAATGAAAAAGGCATCAAAAATTCAAATTTTATTTTGAAAATTAAAGAGCTTAAAGATGAATTTATTACAGGAATACTCTTAGCCAATAACGTTTTTAATATCCTAGCTACAGCCCTGATGACAGAGTTATTAGTTTCTGAGTTTGGCGGTTTTGGCGTAACAGTGGCTACCATATTTATGACAATTATGATTGTTATATTTTCTGAGGTGACTCCAAAAATTTTTGCAATTAATAGACCTATGCTCTATGCATTAAAAGTTGCTAGATTTTTTTATATTTATACAAAATTAATTAAACCAATTGTTAAACTTATTAATTATATTTCAGAAAAAATTATAAAAAAACTTGGTCTTAGCCTTGAAACCGATCAATCTAAAATCATTAAAGAAGAATTTGAGGGAGCAGTTCAATTACAAAGGCAATTATCAAAAAAGGGGGACAATGAAGCAGAGTATATGAGTAATTTACTTGAACTGAAAAATTTAAAAGTAGACGAGCTCATGACTCATAGGAATGAAATTCTTTATCTTGATATAGAGGATAGTTTTAAAAACAATCTAAAAGCAATAAATAATTCAACATTTACAAGAATTCCATTAATCAAAAATAATTTTAATAACCTGATTGGTATAATTGATATAAGAGAACTATTAAAAGATCCTTCATTTAATGATAATGGTGACAATAATTATTTAGAAAAAAATTCATTTCAACCTGTATTCATTCCACAAAACAAACTTGCTATAAAACAATTAATAGATTTTAAAAGTCAGCGTGAGCACATGGCTTTAGTTGTGGATGAATATGGTGAAATTCAAGGGCTGATAACTTTAGAGGATATAATTGAAGAAATTATAGGTGAGATTTTTGATGAGACAGATACTGATGAGAGCTATTTAGAAAAAATAGATGATCATAATTTTTTATTTAATGGAAATGCTAGTATTAGAGAAATAAACCGAAGTTTAGGTATAGATTTACCCGATCAATTTGTTACTTTATCTGGATTGATCCATGATATTGCTAAAGAAATTCCAAAAGTTGGTAAAATTATAATTTATAAAGAATTTAAACTACAAATAATTTCACGATCAATAAATAAGATAAATAAAGTTAAGCTAATTCTTTAATATTTTTATCTCAATAGAATGTAGACCAAGCTCAATTTCTGAATTTAAATTATTATATATTTGCCGATGGATATCTAATCTATTTAAGTTATTTGGGTTTTTTACATGAATTTCAACATGTGTTAACTTATTCAATAAGCCCTTAACCCCTTTATGACTTGCATGATTTGAGCTGTTGTCAATTATTTTGGTAATTTCAAATTGACTAATGTTAATTAAAAGGTTTTTAATCTTCTCTAAATTCATACAATTAATCATAGATGAATAAAAATAATAAAGAAAAAAAAATTTGTAACTTCCCAGATTGTGAATTGGAGGGGGATTATCGTGCACCTATAGGATATGAAAGTTTAAATGATTATCAATGGTTTTGCTTGGAACACATTAAAGAATTTAATAAAAGCTGGAATTATCACAATAAAATGAATTCAGATGAAATAGAAAACGATATCAGATTTGATACTATTTGGAGAAGACCTACCAAAAGCTTTGGCTCAGGTGCAAAATTTTATAACTTCTCAATAAATGGGGAAGATATGGGTTCTTTCGAAAATCCAAATGCCAAACAATCTGGACACTCAAATAAGTTACTCTGGTCTCTTTCAAAGCTTGATTTAGATATTAAAACCGATTTAAACTTGATAAAAAAAAGGTACAAAGAACTGGCGAAAAAGCATCATCCAGATATAAAGGGTAACAGTAAGAATAGTATTGATAAATTTAGAGAAATTGTTGATGCTTATAATTACCTTTTAGAAAGATATAAAAAATGAATAAGATTGAGTCTATAAAAAAAGAAGATTTAAACGAGACTAGCAATGTATCCTCAGCAGAACTCTTTGGAATTAAATATGATTTTGAAGTCCCGCAATTTGTAAAAAGAGCTGATCATTGTCCCCCGATTGATAAAAATTATGTTTTCGATGATGATACAACTGTTGCAATTCTATTAGGTTTAAAATTTAACAAAAGAGTATTTCTCCAAGGTCTTCATGGAACTGGTAAGTCTTCTCACATAGAACAGGTTTGTGCTAGGCTAAATTGGCCATGTATAAGAATTAATTTAGATAGTCATGTATCAAGAATTGATCTTATTGGAAAAGACTCAATTGTCTTAAAGGACAACAAACAAGTTACAGAATTCCAAGAGGGAATTCTACCTTGGGCATTTCAGAACAATTTAGCCTTGGTTTTTGATGAATATGATGCTGGGAGGCCAGATGTAATGTTCGTCATTCAAAGAGTATTAGAAACTGAGGGTAAATTAACTCTATTGGATCAAAGTAAAGTTCTAACACCTCATCCATTTTTTAGAATTTTTGCTACAGCTAATACTGTTGGTCTAGGAGATACTTCTGGTATTTATCATGGAACTAATCAAATCAATCAAGGTCAGATGGATAGATGGAATATTGTTGCAAAGTTAAACTACTTAGATGAAGAAAAAGAAATAGAAATTATCTGTAAAAAAATTTCAGCTAATTCTGAAGAAAAAAAATTAATCAAATCAATGGTACAAATGGCTAATTTGACAAGAAAAGGATTTGAACAAAAAGATATCTCTATTGTCATGAGCCCTCGCACAGTCATTATGTGGGCAGAAAACTATAAATTAATTAATAATGTTCAAAGTTCTCTTGCTATGACTTTTTTAAACAAATGTGATGAAAGTGAAATAGA
>CABZXY010000044.1 GCA_902529795.1 uncultured Alphaproteobacteria bacterium | reverse complement strand
TTTTCATTTATTATTGACTGCTATATTAATGGTAAAACTATGAAAAAAAATAACAATATTGCTGAACTCAAAAAAGTTAGATTAAAGATTGATGACATTGATAGTAAAATTATAAAACTAATTGCCGATAGATTTAAAGAAATTCACAAAGTAACCAAGCTAAAGGATGATCAAGACCAAATCATTGACCATGAGAGAATTACTCATATTTTAAAGTCTGTACAAGCTAAAGCGAAAAAAAATAAAATCGATCCTGATATTACTACTCGCATTTGGCAGATATTTATTCAAGAAGCAATTAAATTAGAGTATTCAAAGATTAAAAAAACTAGATAACAGCTATTACTAACATAATAAATAATATTGTTATCATCAGTAAACCTGCAAAACCAGGTGTGGTAACTTTAATATAAGATGAATTAGCAAACTTCTTTGATCTTCCTAAAATCAGATCGAATAATATAGATAATAAATCATAAAATTTGATGATAATTTTTTGCAAATTTTTGAATAAAGGTTTTCCAATCCCAGGTAGCATCTTTCGATAGATCCAGTCAGAATTAAGAACAGTAGATTTAATTTCAGATGGATATAACTTAAATTTAACTAAAAATAAAAATGCTAAAATAGCAAACACTAAAAGTTGCAATTGGCTTATTACATGATCAATAGTATACGGTTGATAATCTACTGAATAAGGCAATATGGAATATAGATATTTTGGATAAACGCCTATACCAATACACAAAAATGCAGCCACTCCCATTGCTATTAACATATTTAAAGGCGCCTCTTTTACCTTTGTTTTTCTTTCATGAGCAAAAAAAGCAAAGTAAGGAATTTTTATTCCTGAATGTTCAAGAACGCCAGCAGAAGCAAAAAATAAGACAAAATAAATTAGGATTAAACCTTGACCGCCTAAAGCAGACATAATCAAAGACTTGGCTACGAAGCCACTAAATAAAGGGAAAGCAGAAATGGACATCGCTCCAATGATGCAAAAAATAGTTGTAAGTGGCATATATTTATAAAGACCTCCCAGTTCTGAGGCTTTTGTTGTTCCTACTCGATGAAGCACTGCACCCATGCTCATAAACAATAAAGCCTTATATATAATATGAACAAACGCATGAGCTACCGTGCCATTTAAAGATAATTCTGTACCAATACCAATCCCAACAACCATAAAACCTAATTGATTGTTAAGACTAAATGAAAGAACTCTTCTTAAATCATTTTCAATTACAGCAAAGAATACAGGAAAAGCCGTCATGATTGCCCCTATCCAAATTAAAGTTTCGGTACCTGGAAAAGTCCTAGCTAATGCATAAATAGCTAACTTTGTTGTAAATGCTGATAAGGCCACTGTGCCTGTCGGAGATGACTCGGGATATGAGTCTTGAAGCCAGCCATTTAAAAATGGAAATGCTGCTTTTATGCCAAAAGCTAAAAAAATAAATACTCCAAAATTGCTAGATAAGTCTAATTTAGTTAATTCATGGTTGCCCGTTTGATAAACCATCATACTCGCACCTATTAATAACAATACTCCCGAGCAAACTTGGATAATTAAATATCTCATGGCAGAATTTCTTGCAGAAATTGTATTACCAGCAAGGACGATGAAAACAGAGGTTAATGCGGTAGCTTCCCACCAGATAAATAAACTAAAAAAATCTCCTGCATGAAGAGCTCCTATAGCCGAACCTGCATAAGCAAGAGTGGCCATATTTTCCATTAAATTTTTATTATGCCATCCGTAGATAATTACTAGAAGAGAAGCTAAATGAAAAATAATAGCAAACGGTAAAGTTAAATTATCAGAATGATACAGAGTTAAATTGAACCCTAATATCTCCCAAGTCAAAAATGTACCAAAACCATTTAAAAGTGATAGTGATGACAAGAATACTGATAAGAGCATCGCAGGTTGTCTGAAATAACTTGGGATTACAGGCAATAATATGGAAGCGATGATCATCCATAAGCCAGGAATCATACTACTTATCATAGTAATCTTCCTTTCTCATAAGAATTTTTCTTAAATGCTTGCCAACAATGACAATGAAAACAAAACAAATAAAACCAAACATAGCCGGAAAACCAATTATTTCCTCTAGATGAAAATAGGCATGGCGATGTATGGTAAAATCAATTATTAAAAGCAATCCTGCAACAGCAATTATAAGTTGAGTAAAGTATTTAGCATAAGTCTTCAAATTATTATTTTTCATTAAGCAACCACACCATTAATAATATTTAAAAAGTAATTCGAAAAAAAGAATAAGAACAAACATCCCACACCTGTAATTACGGGTGGCCATATAGTCAATGGCGCTTTGGTAATATTGATATTTTTTATATTTTTTTTATTGAACGCAATAAATACTGGTTGTAGTAAATAATAAATATTCAATAAAGAGGAAATACCTAACAAGATAGCTACAAATAAAAAATCAGCTTCAAGTGAACCTATAACTAAAAACAACTTACTCCATGATCCTATCAAAGGCGGAACGCCAATTATTGACAATGCCCCTAAAGTATAAGCAAAAAATATCATTGGAGTTTTAAATCCTAACCCTCCTAATTCACTAATCTTTTTTACATGTGCAGTGACATAAATAGCCCCAGCACAAAAAAACAAAGTTATTTTGCCTAGGGCGTGTGTAATAATGTGAAAAGAAGCCCCTTTTAGAGCAAAAGTAGTAGCCAAAGCTGCTCCTAAAATTATGTAAGATAACTGACTAATCGTTGAATAAGCTAGTCTTGCTTTTAAGTCATCCTTAGAAATAGCGATAATACTTGCTGTCAAAATTGTGAAAGAGGATAACCATACAAGCCAGTTTGATGCCTTGCTTTGAAGTAGGTAATCAGGACCAATGATATAAACAACCACCATTAAAAAACTAAAAACACCCGCTTTGACAACAGCTACAGCATGAAGAAGCGCTGAGACAGGAGTTGGCGCAACCATCGCTGCTGGTAGCCATCTATG
>CABZXY010000043.1 GCA_902529795.1 uncultured Alphaproteobacteria bacterium | reverse complement strand
AATTCCAAGATATTTCCAGATGGAAGATCTCAGATAGTTTATAATAAGAATAAAAAGATCATATTAATCGATTATGCTCATACTAAAGAAGCTTTTGAAAATTTATTATCCAATCTCCCAAAAGAAATAGATCATAAAATTATTATTTTTGGTTGTGGGGGCAATAGGGATAAAACCAAAAGAATTAAAATGGCAAAAATAGCATCTAAATATACAGATATCCAAATAATCACTGATGATAATCCTAGAAACGAAAAACCATCAGATATCAGAAGAACTCTAATAAAAAATTCATCTAATCCCTTAGAGATACCATCTAGAAAAAAAGCAATTGAAAGAGGTGTTAGGCTTCTAAAAATCAATAAAGGACTTTTAATAATAGCGGGCAAAGGACATGAAAATAACCAGATTTATAAAGACAAGATTTTTACTTTCAATGATCGTGTGGTAGCAAAATCATATGCAAAATATCTTTAAAAAAGTAATACAAGCTAAAGACAAATATAATTCTTCAATTATATTTGATTCAAGATTAATAAAAGAAAATGATATTTTTATTGGCTTAAGATCAAATAATAGAGATGGAAACTCTTTTGCCTCAGATGCAATCAAAAAAGGAGCTATTTTTGCTATCGTTGATAACAATAAATTAGTTCATGAAAATATTATCTATATTAAAAGTGTTCAATCATTCATAAAAAAATTTACCAAATTTTTATTAGGCGTCTATAAGGGAAAAATTATTGCTATATCAGGATCAGTTGGCAAGACTACTACAAAAGAAAATATTTTTCACATTTTGAATAACAATCAATTTAAGACATACCGTTCTTTTAAAAATTTTAACAACATTCTTGGTCTTCAATTTTCAATTATGAATATGGATATTAATAGCAAATTTGCTGTTTTTGAATTAGGTATTAATGCACCAAAAGAAATGGATAATTTAATTAAAATTCTTCAACCTCATTACTCTTTACTTACTGCTATAGAAGATTCACACATAGGAAATTTTAAAAATTTTTCTAATTTATTTGCAAATAAAATTAAAATTTTTAATTCAAGAAGATTAATAAAAGGTCTGATCAACATAAGAGATGATAATTTTCAATTACCAAAAAAAATCACAAATAAAGTAAAAAAAATAAATTTAGAAAATTTGAATATTGTAAGTCGTAAACAAGGTATTTTTGTTGTTTCCTTTAAAAATAATAATAGTTTTCAAAAAATATATTCTGATAAAGAGGGGGTATTCTCTGAAACTGCTGTCCTTTCTTTTTTATTTTTAAAATTATTCATAAGAAAATTTTCTAATAAGAAATTCTTTTATAAAGAAGCCATTCTCGACTCTAGAGGAAAAATTATAGATAAACTCTATAAAGATAAAATAATTAGAGTTTATGATCATAGTTATAATGCAAGTCCATACTCATTGAAAAAACAAATTATTTATTTTGATAATCTTAAAGTTACAAAAAAATTATGTATTATAGGATCTATAAAAGAATTAGGAAATCAAACTGAAAAATACCACCGTGCCTTACTAGATGATATTAAAAATTTGAAAGTAAAAAGAATAATTTTAATTGGAGAAGAGTTCTTTAAACTAAGATCTTCATATAAAACTTTTAATTTTTATAAGTCCCATAAGAGTTATATTAATTTGATGAAAAAAGATCTTGAATATGGAAAAAATATCTTCGTAATGGGGTCAAGACTAAATAATTTAGATAAAGTAATCCAAAATATATGTTAAGCGATTATCTTTCCAATTTCAGAGAGTTTCATTTTTTCTTCAATCTTTTTAATTATATTTCCTTTCGAGCCGGTCTTTCTCTTGTTTCATCATTCGTTTTAATTTTAATATTTATGCCTTATTGGATTAAAGCTCAAAAAAAATTGTTTCCATTAGGCCAGCCGATTAGGTCAGATGGACCTTCGAGTCATTTATCAAAAAAAGGCACCCCAACATTAGGTGGAGTATTAATTATCGCTTGTCTATCTTTAAGCACAATCCTATGGACATCAAGTTTTTCTAAATTTAATTATTTGCTCTTGTTAACAATTTTTTTATTTGGATTAATTGGTTTTTATGATGATTTAAAAAAAATTAGAACAAGAGTAGGAATTAATTCAAAAACTAAATTTTTACTTCAAATATTTTCTACAATAATTATTTATTTTACTATCAAGTTTCTAAATTTTGATATTAGTAATTTCTATATTCCTTTTTTTAAAGATACTTTTTTTGAAATTGGTTTTTTATATTTTTTTATAGTAGTTTTTATCATATTGGGCTCAACAAATGCTACAAACCTTACAGATGGATTAGATGGTCTTGTTTCTATGCCATTAATTTTTGTTTTTTTAACATTTGCTGTTTTTGCATACATCATAGGTAATATAAATTTTTCTGATTATTTATTATTAAATTACATAAGGGGTTCCGGTGAGATTGTAATTTTTTGTACGGCTGCCATTGGTGCTCTATTAGGCTTTTTATGGTTTAATTCAAGTCCTGCTGAAGTTTTTATGGGCGATACAGGATCACAATCCTTAGGGGCCACGTTAGCAGTTTCATCAATATTATTAAAACAAGAATTTGTTTTAGCAATTGCTGGAGGATTGTTTGTTATAGAAGCTTTATCAGTGATGATACAAGTTTTTTACTTCAAGACCACAAAAGGTAAAAGATTTTTCTTGATGGCACCGCTCCATCATCATTTTGAAAAAAGAGGTCTTTCTGAGCAAAAAGTTGTAATTAGATTTTGGATTATTAGTTTTTTATTCTGCCTTTTGGCACTTTCATTATTAAAAATTAGATAGTTGATAGATTTAAGAAAAAAATTTCTGATATACGGATATGGCATAAGCGGGAAATCTATTTCAAAGTATTTGAAAAGAAAAAAATCATTTTATAAAGTTTATGATGACTTTTCTGATCTATCATCGATTAAAGAATCAATCAACTTACATAAATTGAAGAAAAATATTGAAAGTTTTGATTATTTTATTGTTTCCCCATCAATTAAAATTAATAAAAATCACATTCTTTATCCTTTTAAAGAAAAGATACTTATAGATTTAGACTTTTTATCTTTAGAAATAAAAAACCAAATAGTGTTTGGTGTTA
>CABZXY010000042.1 GCA_902529795.1 uncultured Alphaproteobacteria bacterium | reverse complement strand
ATAAAGCTAGTTTATTGACTCCATTTAATTGCATCCTCACATCTATCATCTCCCCAAAAAACCTCATTTTCATAGATAAATGTTGGACTACCAAAAATACCCTTATTTTTAGCTATTTCCGTGTTTTGAAGATAATTATCCTCAATTTCATTACTATTGGCTTCTTTTAACACCTTATCTCTATCAAGGCCTAACTCTTTAAGTGTATCTGATAAGTTTGGATCTAATCCTGGCTCTAAATGCTCTAAAAACCATTTTTTATAGGTAATTTTAGTATATTCCTTTATCCAGCCTTCTTTTTTTCCAAGGATAGCTATTTTATTTGCTAAATCAAACTCTTTAAGGGGATAGGGGGCGGGGGTTTTTGCATCAAAACCATATAATTTTGCTCTTCTTTGTACATCTCTCCACATATAATCAATTTTTTGTCGCTTTTTCTCAGCCATAAAAGGAACATTTTCCATTTCAATCATTCTGGCTCTAACGCTAAAAGGAAACCATTCGAAAATAACATCATTATTTGCTTCCAATTGCTCCAATCTTTGGGTTGAAAGATATGTATACGTACTACCAATTGAATACCAAAACTCTATTTTTTTCATGATTATCAATATATTTTTATAATTAATTTTTTTAAGTTTTTATTTGATCTGGTCAATTATGTCGCATGTATAATAACCTATGAAAAACTTATTTATGCAAATTTATAGCGGTGTAATGGATGCAGACTGGAACCCACTTAGAAAAATACCAGATTTAGCTTTGAGACATCTAATTATGCAAGTATTAGCTTGGATGTGGTGTATCATATTCTCTTTATATTTCGGGTCTTTTCTTGTTTTTGGAGTAACAGCAGCTGCACACTTTCTGTTAATATTTGGAACTTTTATGACAGCAGCCACATTCACTGTAGCACCCAAAGTTGTAAAATCTAAATTTAAAAGATTAGATTAGCTTACTAATTTTACTTAATTATTTTGGTAAGGTCACATCTACTTCTGTGGCCGATACTAGTTCCAACAACCTATTTTTTTCTATTATTACAGAACTATTCCTAGAACCTGCTGCAGGTATAACAAAATCATAGTTATCTAGTGATATATCAGCATATATATCCAATTTTGATGGGAGTCCAAATGGACAAACACCTCCAATGGGGTGGGATGTAAATTCCTCAGTTTGCTCTCCAGATAGCATTTTAGCCTTTTTTTTAAATGTATTTTTATATTTTTTATTATCTATTTTGGTATCACCAGCTACCATTAATAGTATTGGTTTATCAAGCATTAAGGCTATTGTCTTAACAATTTGCCCAGGTTTAACACTATGGGCTAATGCAGCTTCATCAACAGACGCTGTTGATGTATTATGTTCTATGATTTCTAGGTCAGGGGCCTTAATTTTAAGGTCTTCTTTTACCGAATTTACAGACATTTATATATTTATTTGTTGCATAATATATATTATAGGAACATTATATATATCAAATTCATTTCATTTCCAATATTTGCCCATCATATCCTGGCATATAATTAGGATTATCAAGATACATGATTGTATCTTTAAAGTCTAAATGAGCTGTCATATGGCTTAAATATGCTTTTTTTGGCTTAACTATATTCAACCATTCTTTTACCTCAGATAAAGAAGCATGGGAAATATGAGGATCAATTCTTAAACATCCTACAATCCAATGGTCGATATTTTCAATTTTTTTGAAATATTCTTCTTGGTCATAAAAATACTTAACGTCTAAGTTGTATGCAACTTTATCGTCTAAAATGAAGCCAATTGAGTCAATATCTCCATGATTTTGGCTTATAAGCTTTATATTAATTCCGAAAATTTCAAATTCTTTTGATGAGAAAAGATTTTTTGAAAGTATAGCCGGGTAATAGCTTTTTTTAGTATTTTCAAAGAGATAATTAAAACTATTTGTTATTTCTTTCATTGTTTGCTCATTTCCATAGCATGGGATAATTTTGCGATGAATAAGGTTTATAGATCTAAGTTCATTGATACCGTGGGTATGATCCGCATGCTCATGGGTATAAAAAACAGCATCAATATTGTCTATTTTATTGTTTAAAATTTGTTGTTTAAGATCTGGGCTAGTATCTATAAGTAAATTTTTACCATTTTTTTGAACTAAAATAGAAGGTCGAGATCTTATATTTTTTAGTTCTTTCGGATCGCATTTGCCCCAAATATTATGAAATAAGGGCACTCCAAAGCTAGAACCACACCCCAATATAGTTATTTTTAAGGCTGACATGAAATAAATCTCTCGTAATTTTTTGATGAAATCTGAGCAATATCGTCAAAATCTTCTTCTGTAAGCTCACTATAGTATTCAACTATATGCTTTAATAAGGAAGGTTTATTGATTTCTCCTCTTATGGGAACCGGGGTCAAATAAGGGGCATCTGTTTCAAAAAAAATCTTATTTTTTGGTAGTTTTTTTATTGTTCCTCTAAGTTTCTCAGCATTTTTGAAAGTAATTATGCCTGTAATTGAAAAATAACAACCAAGGTTTACGAATTTTTCGGCATAATTATCATCTCCGGTAAAACAATGAATCAAAACTGTTTTTAGCTCTGATTTGTAATCAGATAAAATATTATATGTTTCCTCAAAAGCATCTCGAACATGGATTAAGATTGGAAGATTATTTTTTATAGCTGATTCAATATGTAATTTAAAAGATTTAATTTGATTTATTGGTTTTACATCATAACTAAAATCAAGACCTGTTTCCCCAATAACCTTTATCTTATTTTTGTAAGTGTCGATATGTTTCTCTAGTAATGCTTCGAGGTTATCTTCATCTACCTCGTTGCACAAATATGGATGATGACCAATAGAAAGATCAACAAAATCATATTTTTTTACAAGATTATAGTCAGTTTCAATATCATATAAGTTTGAGTTCACTGCTAAAAATCTTGTGACTCCCCCTTCTCTACCTTCAGTTATTAATTGATCTACAGAATTAATGAGATCTTTATGGGAAAAATTAACATGTGCGTCTGTTAACACGACTTTTAACTATCTATTCTCATAAATATGGGTTCAGGCTTTGAGATTTTAAGTGAATTTTTTTTAATAATTTCATCAAATTTATCAAAGCTAAGATAAGATTCATCTAGACCAAATGTTGAGTAAATTTTTTTAGCACCATTAGGTATAAATGGAGATAAGAATTGAGTAATTTTAAGAATACACAAAGATATTTGATCTAATACCTCCTTCATTCTCACTTGATCTGTTTTTCTTAACTCCCACGGAGCGGATTTATCGACATAAGTGTTTAAATCATTTAGGTGTCCGAAAATAATTTTTAAATAGCCATCAAAACTATATTTATCCATCATCTCAAATAAAT
>CABZXY010000041.1 GCA_902529795.1 uncultured Alphaproteobacteria bacterium | reverse complement strand
TCTGATTCAATTAAAAACTAAAAAATTAAATATTAAAAATGAATACCAATTATCTAACTCTCTTTATGAATTAAGAAAAGAAGGAGTAAATTTCTTTAGAAATTCTTTTGAATATATCTCGGCCTTCGATTCAAATGGTGCTATTGTTCATTATCGACCACTTCCAAATAATTCTTCAAAGTTTAAAAATCAATCTTTGCTATTGATAGACTCTGGGGCACATTATCTAGAGGGAACAACTGATATAACTCGAGTATTCAAATTATATACTCCAGTAAAGAATAAAGTAAAAAATGCATATTCATATTTACTTAAATCATTACTAAAATTAGAAAAAACATACTTCTCTAAAAATTTATTAGCCTCTGAATTAGATAGTTTTATAAGGTCTTATCTTCATAAATTTAATATTACTTACGGTCATGGAACGGGGCATGGTGTTGGCTATTTTAATGACGTACATGAAAAATATCCCATCATTTCACCCCTATCTAACCAAAAGATACTTAATGGTAATTTTTTTTCTATTGAACCTGGTTTTTATGTTTCTAATGAATTTGGACTTAGAATAGAGAATTTATACTTCGCTAAAAAATATAGCAATGGTATCAAGCTAGAGGGTGTGACTTTAGTTCCTTATGATCTTGACTTGATTAACTGGAAATTAATCAATAACCAGGAAAAGCTAGGCATTAAAAAATATCACCAGAAAATTTATGAAACATTAAAAGGACAGTTAGGGTCTGAATACAGGGATTATTTTAAGAAATATTTAATTGATAAGCTCTAGAAATTCTTTCTCAGTCAGAGTTCTGACTTTAAGTTCTTGAGCCTTTTTTAGTTTTGAACCAGGTTTTTCTCCATATACAAGATAATTTAATTTACTTGAAACATTGGAGGCTATTTTAAAACCCTTTTTCTTTGCAAGATCTTTAGCTCTATCTCTTGAAAGCTCACTTAATGTTCCAGTAAATAAAATTGATTCATTTGAACCTCTATTATTATCTTTTATAATTTCTATATCTAAAAGATTTAAAATACTAATTGCTTCACTAAGTTGGTCTTTATTTTTGAAGTATTCGCTGAATGAATTAGTAGCCTTATTGCCTAATCCATCAATATTTTCCAATTCTAAATTTAAATTTTTAGAAGAAATAAAACTTTTAAAACTCTCTTTAGAATGAAAATAGTTAGCCAAAAGTTCAGAATTATTTTCACCAACATATCTTAGTCCTAATGAAAATATGAAACGAGACAATGTAGTTCTCTTGGATTTTTCTATTGAAAGAATTAAATTATCAAAAGATTTTTGACCAAAACCCTCTAAATCAATAATTTCCTTTTTATATCTATCAAGGTAATAAATATCTAATTTTTTTGAAATAAACTTTAATTCAATAAACTTTTCAATTTGTTTCTCTCCTAAACCATCAATATTCATTGCTTTTTTTGAAACAAAATATTTTAAAGACTCAACATATTGATAGGGGCATTTAGATCCACCGTTACACCTTTGAACGGTTTCTTCATTAAGCTTAATTATCTGATATTTTCCACAAGGACATTTATTAGGGATTTTAAATTCTTGATTATTTTTTTCTCTTTTTGATTTATCAACCTCTGAAATATATGGAATTACATCACCAGCTCTTTTTACCCAAACTGAGTCATTGATCCTAATATCCTTTTTCTTTATTTCATCAAAGTTATGTAATGTAGCATTTGAAACCATAACCCCTCCAATATTTATAGGTTTTAGTCTAGCCACAGGGGTAATTGCCCCAGTTCTGCCAACTTGAAGGTCTATCTTTAAAACCTTAGTTAAGGCTTTTTCAGCATTAAATTTTGCAGCTAATGCCCATCTTGGATATTTTGAAGTATTTCCAAGATCAATTTGGTCTTTGATATTATTAACTTTGACCACCATTCCGTCAATATCGAATGGAATTTCATCTCTAGTTTTTTCAATTTCATTGATGTAAATATTAATTTTTTCAAAGTTATTAAATTTTTTGGATAGGTTTGAGAGCAGAAAATCATTTTTTGAACAAAACTCAAGAAAACTTTCATATGAGATAAATTCATTATCATTTGAAATGTGTCCATATCCATGCGGGATAAATCTCAAAGGTCGATTTTCAGTTATATTATTATCGATTTGTCTTAAAGATCCTGATGCAGCATTTCTAGGATTTGAAAATTGTGATTTTTCTTCAAGTTGCTTATTAAGTAAATTAAAATCTTCCCTGTTGAAAAAAACTTCACCTCTAATTTCAATTAAATTTGATTTACAATATTTTAATTTTTTTGGTATGCCAATAATGTTAGAAACATTTCTAGTAACATCTTCGCCAATAATACCGTCCCCCCTTGTTAAAGATTTTACAAGTTTATTATTTTGATAAGTAAGAGCAAGGGATACCCCATCTATTTTACAGTCAACAATAAATTCATTTTTAGAAATTTTTTTATTTAAAAAATTTTCAGCTTTATTAAAAAAATCTTTTAAATCATCTAAATTAAAACTATTTGCAAGTGATAACATTCGAGAAATATGTTTAATTTTTTTAAATTTTGAATTAGGTTTTGCGCCTACACCTAAGTCGTCTAATTCTACAAATTTTGGATTTTCTTGTAAAAATTTTTCATATTTAGATTTTAACCTATCATACTCAAGATCAGAGATTAATGTCGTAGCATTGTAGTAGGCATTATTATGTTCAGATAATTGTTCTTTTAATTCAAAAAATTTTTTTTTTAAAGACATTAAGATCCTTTTAATAAATTTAATGCTACTTTTTTTGACTCATCTGTGATTTTAGCACCACTGATTAATGTAGCTATTTCTAAAATTCGATCTTTATCTGATAATTCTATAAGTTTACTCTCAAGGTTTTCTTCTTTTATTTCTTTGTATATTTTCCAATGTTTATCAGCTTTTGAGGCTACTTGAGCTGAGTGTGTAATAGCTATAATTTGATTATTCTTAGATATTTTCATGATTTTTTCAGATACATTTGAAGCAATTTTTCCACTTAATCCGCTATCTACCTCATCAAAAATTAGAATTAAATCATTATCAAAATCTGCTGATAAAGATTTTATTATTAGCAAAAGTCTTGATAATTCTCCACCTGAGGCAACTTTTTTAATAGAACTAAATTCTGCTTTTTTATTTGTTCTAAATCTTACTTCTAATTGATCTATCCCATCAATATTAAAGTCATCTTCATCTAATTTTGTAAATTCAAAGAGAAGCTCTCCTTGCTCTATATTCATATTTGGTAATTCTAAATTAATTTTTTTTGAAAGATCAACAGAGTGTTTTTGTCTTAATGACGAAATTTTTTCTGCCTCTTGTTTAAAAAAAACAAGGTCTTCTTGGTATTTTTTATATTTTTTATTCTTTTCATTATCAAAATTTCGTAATTGGTTTATTTCTTCCTCCACTT
>CABZXY010000040.1 GCA_902529795.1 uncultured Alphaproteobacteria bacterium | reverse complement strand
ATCTTGGGAAGTTAATGTCCTATCATCAAAATTACTTATAGAAAAGTCAATAAAAGATAAAGTATCTAAGTTTATTTATGCTAGTAGCGGTAGTGTTTATGGACTAAAAGATGAATTAAATGTTACTGAGGAGCTAAGTTTGGTACCTATTTCTGTTTACAACAAAACAAAGATGATTTCAGAAAGGGTTTTATTAAGCTACGTGGATAAGATAAATATCAATATTTTAAGACCAGCCACGGTTTGTGGTTACTCTGATAAAATGAGACTAGATTTAAGTGTGAATATGTTAACTTTTCAAGCACTAAAAAATAAAAAAATCAATGTATTTGGGGGATCTCAAATTAGACCGAATGTTCATATATTAGATATGATAAACGCATATTTGTTTTTCTTAAAAGAAGATGTAAGTGAAAATATATTCAATATTGGTTTTGAAAATATCAGTATATTAGATATTGCGAAAAAAATTAAGAGTAAGGTTGATACTGTTATTAATATCACTGACTCTAATGACCCTAGAAGCTATAGATTGAATTCAGATAAAATTATGTCTATTGGATTTAAAAAAAATTATGACATAGATTTTGCAATAGATGAGTTAATCCAATCTTATAACGAAGGAAAAATCAAAGAGTCTGACGATTTTTATGCAATTAAAAAATTAAGGAAATTAGTTGAAAATGGGAAAGTGTATTAATTTATTAGAAAACTATCCTCAAACAAAAAGAGATACTTCTGAAAGAGCAACATTAAAAAATGATAAAATTAGAAATATTGCTAGAAAGTTCGGTGAAGAATTTTTTGACGGAGATAGGGCCTATGGATATGGCGGTTTTAACTATAACTCTAGATTTTGGGAACCCGTAGTCCCTACTTTTAGAGATTATTGGAATTTAGACTCAAACAATTCAATACTTGATATTGGATGTGCTAAAGGGTTTATGATTTATGATTTTATTAATCAAATACCAGGTATCAAGATGAGAGGTATAGATATTTCTAAATATGCTATAAATAATTCAAAATCTGAAGTGAGTAATTTATTGGCCGTGGGAGATGCAAAGACTCTTAATTTTGATGACAATTCTTTCGATTATGTTATTTCAATTAATACTATTCATAATTTAGATTATGACGATTGCCTACTATCACTGAGAGAAATTGAAAGAGTATCAAAAATAAGTTCTTTCATAACCGTTGATGCATACAATAATGAAGATGAAAAGAAAAGAATGTATGAATGGAACCTAACAGCAAAAACTATTATGTCCACTACAGAATGGATTAAGTTCTTCGATAAGGCAGGGTATACTGGAGATTATTATTGGTTTATTCCTTAACAAATCAAGATATTGAAAAAATATATAAAAAATTTATTGAGATAAGATTTTTAGAATTAGAGATTTCGAAAAGATACTCAGAGGGTAAGATGAGATGTCCAGTTCATTTGTCTGTCGGTCAAGAGATTGTACCCTCTATATTATCATTATTTGTTAAAAAAACTGATTATTTTATAAGTACACATAGAGGACATGCTCATTATATAGCAAAAAACGGAAATATTCCTGAAATGATATCTGAAATTTATGGAAAAAAAACTGGTACCTCTGAAGGTAAAGGCGGCTCCATGCATTTGATTGATACGAAAGTTAATTTTATGGGCACATCAGCTATCGTGGGAAATAGTATTCCAGTTGGGGTAGGTCTTGGATTGTCAAATAAAATTAATAAAAAAAATTCTTTATCATTTGTCTTTTTTGGTGATGGTGCTACTGAAGAAGGTGTTTTTTATGAGTCAATAAACTTTGCTGCGCTTAAAGAAATTCCTGTTGTATTTATTTGTGAAAATAACAAATACTCAGTATATTCACCGCTAGATGTTAGACAGCCAAAAAATAGAAATATTCATAAAATACTAAATGGCATTGGAGTAAAATCATTTTTTTCTAAATCTAAGTCAGTTGAAGAAATATATTCAACTTTAGAACAAGCTATTAGATACAGTAGATCAAAAAGAAAACCTGTTTTTATTGAATGTATGACAAGTAGATGGTTAGAACATTGCGGTCCAAATGAAGATAATGACTTAAACTATAGAGATATAAAAGAACTCGATGCTTATAAAAAAAACGACTTTCAAGAAAAATTAGAAGATAAACTGAATATAACTTATATAAAAAAAACTCAAAAACAAATAATTAAAAAAATAAATTCTGCTTTTAAATTTGCTGACTTGTCATCTACACCAAAAAAAGAAGATCTCAAAAAACATGTGTTCAAAAATTAGAAATATTACTTATATAAACGCAATAAATTCTGCACTTCATCAATCTATGAATAAAGATAAAAAGGTAATTAGTTTTGGTCTAGGTATTAATGACCCAAAAAGAATATTTAATAGTACTAGGGGTTTAGTAGAAAAATTTGGAATTGAGAGAGTTTTTGATATTCCTACATCAGAAAACGCATTAATGGGAGTTTCTATAGGTCTTGCAATGAGTGGTATGAAGCCTATTTATATGCATCAAAGACTAGATTTTTTTTTGTTAGCAATGGATCAGTTAATTAATGGGGCATCAAAGTGGCACTATATGTTTGGAGGTAAAGTAAACTTACCAATCACTGTAAGGCTTATAATAGGAAGGGGATGGGGTCAGGGTCCAACACATTCACAAAATCTTCATGCTTGGTTTGCTCATGTACCAGGTTTAAAGGTTATAATGCCATCAAACCCATACGATGCTAAAGGATTATTATTAAAATCTATTTTTGATCCTAATCCAGTAATTTTTTTAGAGCACAGATGGTTACATAATTCCATTGGAAAAGTTCCTGATAAATATTATGAATTAGAAATTGGTAAAGCAAAAATTATAAATAAGGGTAATGATGTAACAATTATAGCCAGTTCTTATATGGTTGCTGATGCTATTAACTTTATAAAATATTTTGAAAAAATTAATTCAAAAATATCTATAGAATTAATTGATTTAAGATCTATAAAACCACTTGATAAAAATTGCATTTTAAAATCTGTAAAAAAAACAAAAAGAGTAATAGTTTTAGACTCTGGTTTTAGTTTTTGTGGTTTTGCATCAGAAATAATCTCAATTATCTCACTTAAATTAATAAATGAACTAAAATACAAGCCAATCAAAATTACAGTTCCTGATATTCCAGAACCAACTAGCAGATTTTTGGTAAAATACTATTACCCCTCTATTAATAACTTATATAGATCTGTTTGTAAGATGTTTAATCTAAAAACAAATAATAAAATAAATTTAGATCAAAATAGGCAGGTTGATGTACCAGGAGACTGGTTTAAAGGCCCTTTTTAGAGGAAATTATAATGATTATTGAAATCATCAATTGACAATTTGATTATATATTTTTTTATATTAGTTTATAAATTAATTGTTTAGTCATGAATCAAAATACAGAATATTTTCAAGTTAGACA
>CABZXY010000039.1 GCA_902529795.1 uncultured Alphaproteobacteria bacterium | reverse complement strand
ACAAATTACTATCAACTAAGGGCCAAAAATTGTTTTTTATATCTTCATTAAATAGCTCTAGATATATCTTATTAGCCAGACGCGGGACCAGAGGCGATAGACAAACTAATATTTTTTTGCTTAATGGATTATCAGATAAATAGGCTTTTTCTTTCTCTAAAATGTTAAATAATGTATAAATATCAGCAATACATTTATTAAGAGAGAAATGTAAAATATTTTTCTCCATATTATAAATAAACCTTTCAATGCTCTTTTGATTTTCTAATGAAATCTTTGTGCCACCCTTCGTAAAATATTTATCAATTCGTTGAATTAAATTCTTAGCACTTTGTATTCCTTCATCTGTCCATTCTAACTCTCTGTCTGGCGGAGAGTCTGAAACCATAAAAATTCTTGTGGCATCAATACCAAAATTATCCAATATTTCACTTGGCTCTATGACATTTTTTTTGGATTTAGACATTTTTTCTGTTGGGCCTTCGATAATTTTCTCTTTGCTTTGAATATGAATTATATTTTTATCAACAATTGCAATTTCGTTTGGCATAACCCATTCGCCATTTTCTTTCCTATAAGTTTTATGAGTAATCATTCCTTGAGTGAATAGTTGTTTAAATGGTTCCCCAACTTTGAAATCATAAATATCTCTTAATGCTTTCATAAAAAATCTAGAATAAAGTAAATGTAAAATAGCATGTTCAATACCACCAATATATTTGTCTACAGGTAAATATTGATTGATATCTTCTGCGTTAAAGGGTTTGTCAAGTTTGCTATTTAAAAAACGAATATAATACCAAGATGAGTCAACGAAAGTGTCTAAGGTGTCAGTTTCTCTATAAGCAGGTTTTTGAGTCTTTGGACATATGATTTTTCGCCATTCATTATTTCTTAAAAGTGCATTTCCTTTACCTTCCAATAAAACATCATAAGGCAAAATTACTGGTAGCTCATCTTTATCCAAGACACGATAAGTTCCATCTTCATAATAAATAACTGGAATTGGGCAACCCCAATATCTCTGTCTTGAAACACCCCAATCTCTAATTTTATAATTGATTGATTTTTTACCAATTTTTTTATTCTCAAAATAATCAATGATTTTTGTAATGGCTTGATCTTTAGAAAGACCGTTTAAAATTGGAGAATTAATTAATATACCATCCCCAACATAAGGTAGAAGATCGTCAGAACAATCAATTACTTTTTTGATAGGTAATTTATATTTTTTGGCAAATTCAAAATCTCGCTCATCGTGGGCAGGACATCCAAAAATAGCCCCTTCGCCGTAGTTATCTAAAACAAAATTAGCAATAAATATGGGTATTTCCTCTTTTGTAACAGGGTGCTCACAAGATAATTTAAGAGGTACGCCTACTTTTTCCTTATCATGTTCTATCTTGCTGAAACGCTCTTTGATTTTATTTATTTCACCCATACTAAGTTGCTCACTTATAATTTGATGATTTATTGAAACGGCAATAAATGTTGCTCCATATATAGTATCAGGTCTAGTCGTGAAAATTTTCAAGGATTTGTCTAATTGGTTAATTTTAAAATTAATTTCAGCTCCAACAGATTTTCCTATCCAATTTTTTTGCATAACTTTAACTTTATCTGGCCATTGATTTAAACCCTCAAGTTCATTAAGGAGCTCCTCAGCATAATGAGTAATTTTAAAAAACCATTGTGATAAGGTTTTTTGTTCAACCTCTGCCCCCGTTCTCCAGCCTTTTCCATCAATAACTTGTTCATTTGCTAAAACGGTTTGGTCTACAGGATCCCAATTGACTAAAGCATCTTTTTTATATGCCAGGCCAGCTTGATAAAGATCAATAAAAAGCTCTTGTTGGTGACTATAATAATCAGAATTGCACGTAGCTAATTCCCTATCCCAGTCTAAATCAAGGTCCAAATTTTGAAGTTGTTTTTTCATATTATCAATATTAGTTAGGGTCCAATCTTGAGGATGAGTACCATATTGAATAGCGGCATTTTCTGCTGGAAGTCCAAAAGCATCCCATCCCATTGGATGAATTACCTCATCACCTTTTAATTTATGGTATCTAGCAGTAATATCTCCAATCACATAATTCCGTACATGACCCATGTGAATATTCCCAGATGGATATGGAAACATTTCAAGAATATATTTTTTTTGATTACTCAATTTCTATAAATTAGATGAGTTTGATAATTGAGCGTTTTCTAATATTTTTAAATGAAGACTTTTTTCTTCTTTAATAAAATCTTCATTCATTACAACCCAGTTGTTGTTGATTAATTTTGAACAAACAAAATTTACATCGACCCCATTTGAAACTAGTTCAGTGCTTAATATTTTTATTTTTATAGCGCACCGCTCGTCTGAGATATTTGAACTATAAATCCAGTCTGTTTCAATATAGCCACCCATCGAGTCAGCTATTTTTAATGTATAGTCATTTAATGTTTCTAATGAACCAATCCAAAGATCTTTGTTGACATTGGCCATGACAACAGCGTTCCCACCTTGATTATTTTTATTAAATAAATTTTCAAAAGGAATACCAGCATCATCGTCAATTATTCCATCAGCCCCTGCAGCCATCTCTTTTCTTTTGCAGGTTGTGTATTCTACGGAACTTTTTACTATTGCTCTGTGAGGATTGTCACAATAACCATAAATTTTATCAAATTTTTCTAGATTTTCTTCGTATTGACCACCAACAATTCCTGTGCAAGAAATAATAAATTGGCTTATCAGAATAATTATTATTAATCTCAACATATTTCTTAAGTTAATTAATTTTTAAACTTAATCTATAAAATAATAAAAAAGGAATAACAAACAAAAAAAAAGCGCCCGATTGGATTAACAATCGGGCGCCTAAATTTAAGCTTTTAAGCTAAATTAGAATGCAACAGATGTGCCAAGTGCCATGTTTGTACCTGGTGTACCTGCACCACCGTGGTTTTGGAAATCAGCAAATACTGATACACCGCCACCAAGCGATCTTGTAATCTTAGCTTCTAGCTGTTGAGAGCTGTTAGCACCTTGCTCACCAGTTGTGTAACCAAGTGCATAAGTTGTGTCAGCATCTAATGAACCACTGTATGCAACAGATGTTGCTGTTGAGTCAGTTGTCTCATCAGTTGATGCGTAACCAACTTTTGCTGTACCGCCACCAAGAGCCATAGATACAGAACCACCTGAAGATGTTTCAGCTGTTGTACCTGTGATGTTAGCATAACCTAAGTTAAGAGACATTGCTCCAACTGGTAGAGTTACAGAGATACCTGTACCTGTGTCACCAGCAGAAGTAGATGCACTGTTTACATGAGCGTTAGCATAGTCAGCCATGTAGCTTAAAGATACAGAAGCACCACCAACAGTTGTTGATGCTACGAAACCATAACCTTCAGTTTGTGCTACACCAGTTGCGATACCAGTGTTAGTGTAACCACCCTCATCAACGTGAGCGCTTGCTACGAAACCAACTTCACCAGCACC
Organism: uncultured Alphaproteobacteria bacterium; assembly: GCA_902529795.1. Classification (GTDB taxonomy): domain Bacteria; phylum Pseudomonadota; class Alphaproteobacteria; order HIMB59; family HIMB59; genus HIMB59. The sequence goes on along the minus strand of CABZXY010000039.1, from coordinate 457 downwards.
AGCACCTGAAAGAGCCATTTCACCCATTTTTAATGAGAAACCATCTACACCAAAACTTACTGAGTCTAGACCTGATACGCCCTTTGTGTTAGATCCGTCGTTACTATCTAAAGTAATACCACCAGAAGCAGAAACAGTCATTCCGCCAGCAGTTGTTGTTGACATTGCGAAAGAAACACCACCACCTGTCATAAATTCAGTTGTAGTTGCGCTACCTTCGATAATTGTTGCACCGAAAGAACCGGATGCAGCTACGTCAGCTTTAGCGGCGGTTGAGAAACCTAAACCAGCTAGAACAGCAGACGCTAAGTATGCGATTTTTTTCATTTTTAATCCTTTCATAGATTAATATTAATCGACTATAAATATGCACAAATGAACCTAAATTTTCATTAAAAATCCCTTAAGTTATAAGAAAATTTAAATTTTGTTGCAGAAATGCAACATTAATTTGACT
>CABZXY010000038.1 GCA_902529795.1 uncultured Alphaproteobacteria bacterium | reverse complement strand
ATTAATTTTACTTTATTAATCATTTTTTATGCTTATTCAAAAATTCCATCATTCTTTTTTTCCCAGGAGATAAGGCAATATTATCAGAAGATAATAATTTTGGTTTATTTGTATCATTTTGATTTTCTATATAGCTGGTATCTTCAAGATTTATGCTCTTTATTTCACTTAAAAATCTTGATGGCAGGGAGTAATTATTGATTCCATATGTATATCTTGAGGAAGCATAACTTAAATTCAGATCATATTTAGCCCTCGTTATGCCAACATAAGCTAATCTTCTCTCTTCCTCTAAAGATTTGGTAGAATTTTGCTCTAAGGCGCGAGAACTTGGAAATATTCCCTCCTCCCAACCTGGTAAATAAACATGATCAAATTCTAAACCTTTAGCGGCATGCAGCGTCATTAGTTTAATGGAGTTTTGATGAGTCTTTTTTTGATTTTCGTTGACTAAACCTACATGCTCTAAAAATTCATCGAGGTTTTCAAATTCTGATAAGGCATTTACTAATTCTTTTAGATTATCAATTCTCGACTCATTTTCAATTTGTTTGAGTTTATTTTTTTCATTTTCTAACATTTTCAAATATCCACTCTCTTCTATAACAAATATTCCTAAATCCTCTAAACTCGTCTTATTTATGAGTTCAGAGATTTTATTTATTAAATCAATAAAAGGTTGAGTTTTTGATAATAATGATGGCGATAATTTATTAGATTGAGCTAAGTCTTTTAAGCTTTCAAAAAAAGAGAAGTTATTTGATCTAGAATTATCAATTATGATCTTAATGGATTGTTCACCAATTCCCCTTCGAGGTAGGTTTATAATTCTCTCAAAAGATAAATCATCACTTTGGCTATTAGCTAATTTTAGATAGGAAAGAACATCTTTTATTTCCTTTCTCTCAAAAAATCTTGGACCACCAATAATTTCATATGGTAGAGCATATTTTATCAATTTATCCTCAATACTTCTCATTTGTGCGGTCAGCCTTACTAATATTCCAAAAGTTTCCTGATCGTTATATTTTCTTGAAATGTTGTCGGCCGCCCAAAGAGACTCTTCTTCTTGCGAATAAAAAGATTTAAAATTAATTTTTTGTTCTGGAATTTTATTATTAAAACTTTCTAAATTTTTTCCTAAACGATTTTTATTATTACTAATAATGCTTGAAGCTGCCTCTAATATAGCATTATTGGATCGATAATTTTTTGTGAGTCTTACAACCTCACAGTTAAATTCATTTGGAAAATTAATAATATTTTCAATTTTAGCTCCACGCCAAGCATAAATTGATTGATCATCGTCCCCTACACAGAATAAATTTTGATTATTATTTAGAAGAAGTTTAATTAAATCATATTGCAGTAGATTAGTATCTTGGAATTCATCTATAAGAATATGTTTAATAAAATTAGAGTGATTTTCTTGGATGTCCTTATGGTTTGTTAAAATAAAATAACTGTGAAGAAGGATATCGCCAAAATCAACTGCGTTAATTTCAATTAATCTTTGTTGATATATATTGTAAATTTCATCGATATTTTCTAAAGAGGAATACTTTAAAATTTTACTCTTATCCTGAGGAAAGATTTTTTCATCTTTTAAATTTTGAATATCGTTTAGATAAATACTTTCACTTACTTCTTTATCAATTTTACAATATTCTAAAACCTGTTTGATAAGTTTTTTTTGATCTTCGCTATCTAAAATATTAAAATTAGTTTTAAGACCAACATAATGAGCATGCTTTCTTAAAAACTTTGCAAAAATCGAATGAAAAGTTCCTATCCAAGGGGAATCTATATTGTGATTTAAAGCTTTATTTACTCTTTCTTTAATTTCATTGGCAGCTTTATTTGTGAAAGTTACTGCAATTATTCTATTAAAATCAACATTTAAGTTTTTTACTATGTATACAAACCTAGATGTAAGAACTCTAGTTTTACCAGTTCCGGCGCCTGATAACACCAAAAGAGGTCCTTTTTGATATTCTACGGCTATTTTTTGTTCTTTATTTAATAAATGAAGATCCATAGATTGATTGGTATAATTAGATTAACAATATTACGTAATGAATAAATATATAAAAGTTATTGTTTTAAACTTAGCAATTTTTTTTGCTTTAACTAACATTTCTTCTGCTAATGAAAATGAAGTTCAGCCATCAGTCCAATATGATGAGATATATGATCCTATTGAGCCAATAAATAGAGCTATATTAGGGTTTAATTTTTTTATTGATGATATCGCAATAAGGCCAGCAATCAAAACTTATAAATTTATTACACCCGATCCTGTGGAAAAGGGAGTTTCAAACTTCTTTGGAAACTTAAAAGAACCCATTAGAGCTATTGCTTTTGTCTTTCAAGGAGAATTTTTAAAATCTATAAATTCTGCCGGGAGGTTTACGGTTAATACAATTACCTCATTAGGCACTTTTGATTTGGCCTCTAGAATCGGGATGACAAAAAATGAGACAGATATTGGTTTAACTCTAGCCAAAAGCGGTGTCTCAAGCGGTCCTTATTTAGTTCTTCCTATCATAGGGCCAAGTAATTTGAGAGATTTTAGCGGTGATGTTGTAGAGTTTTTTATAGACCCTGTATCAAATAATTTACCTAATAGAGAATATGTATCTATTGGAGATGGCTTAAACGCTAGAGCAGAGGTTGATGAAGAAATAGATCTTATTAGAGAATCTTCATCTGATCGTTACGAAATGTTAAAATCTATATATTATCAAAATCGTAACTCCCAAATTGAAGAAGACTTTGTACAAAATCTACCTACTCCAAAAATTTATATTGAGTAAATAGGTAATTTCCAACTATAATAAATATTATGAAGTATTTATTATTACCTTTGATATTTTTTTTTCAATTTTCATACGCCATTGAGGAAGAGATCACAAAATGGTTTAATCAAGAGTCAGAAAAATTTTTAGAAATTATGAATAATTCTGATGGCCAGAATAATGAAAATTATAATGAATACGTCAACTTTGTTGAAAAAAATTTTGCAGTAAAAAGTATTGCATATGGCCTGATACCAGAGAGTGTTATATCAAAATCAGATAAATCAGATCTCAAAAACTATGAGACTTCTTTTCAAAATTATATTACTAAAACTATTTATAATTTATCAAATAACACGACATCTGGTGAAATCAAATTAATTGATATAGATTTGAAAGATAATATTTATCAGATTAATTCAAAAATCATTGAAGGTAGAAATTCTATTAGTCTTTACTGGAAAGTAGCATCTATAAATAACTCATTTAAAATTCTTGATGTAATAGTAGAAAACACTTCATATTTTGTTACTAAAAAATCGGAATTTTCAAAAATATTAAGAAAACATCGTGGCAATATAAGAAAGCTTACAGAAGAAATAAATAAAATTTGAGTTTTGGTGGGCCCGGCAGGACTCGAACCTGCGACAACGGCGTTATGAGCACCGCGTTCTAACCAACTGAACTACAGGCCCTTGATTAGACTCACTACTATTATATTCAAATCAAAAAAAAACAAGAATTTAAATTAGAATTAGTTTTATGAGTCCATAAAGGACTTTAATTTTTTAGATCTAATTGGATGTTTTAATTTTCTAAGTGCTTTGGCTTCAATCTGACGTATTCTTTCTCTTGTGACACTGAATTGTTGACCTACCTCTTCCAAAGTATGATCGGAAGACATCCCTATACCAAATCTCATTCTCAAAACCCTCTCTTCTCTTGGGGTTAGAGTGGACAATATCTTCGTTGTTGTTTCTCTAAGATTAAGTTGCATAACCGCATCTTCAGGAATAACTGCATTTTTATCCTCTATAAAATCTCCTAGGAAGCTATCATCATCATCTCCGATCGGTGTTTCAAGACTAACTGGCTCTTTAGCAATTTTTAAAACTTTACGAACTTTTTCTATTGGCATTTTCAAACGTGCTGAAAGCTCTTCTGGTGTAGGTTCCCTTCCTAACTCCAAAATTAATTGTCTACTTGATCTTACTATTTTATTTATCGTCTCTATCATATGAACAGGAATACGAATTGTTCTTGCTTGGTCTGCTATAGAGCGGGTAATGGCTTGTCTTATCCACCAAGTAGCATATGTAGAAAACTTGTAACCACGTCTATATTCAAATTTATCTACAGCCTTCATTAAACCTATATTTCCCTCTTGGATTAAATCTAAAAATTGAAGACCTCTATTTGTATATTTTTTGGCTATCGAAATAACTAATCTCAAATTAGCTTCAATCATCTCTTTTTTTGCTTGATTAGCAGTTCTTTGGCCAGATTGAATTTCACGAACTTTTTCTTTAAATTCGATAGTATTTTGGTTTGCTATTTTAGATAAACTTAAAATTTCCTTATAAATATTTTTTAATTTATTAGAGTTTTTTTGAAACATTGCCTTAAAGACTTCATCACTCG
>CABZXY010000037.1 GCA_902529795.1 uncultured Alphaproteobacteria bacterium | reverse complement strand
CCAAGCTGAAGGCATTAATATAACTCTTCAGGCTAAAATGAATGAATATTTATCTTTAATGATGACATTTATATTTGCTTTTGGTCTTGCTTTTCAATTACCAGTCATCTTACTTTTACTTGTAAGATTTGGTGTTTTGTCTATCCAGCAATTAGTATCTTTTAGAAAATATGCAATTGTATTGTCATTTGTTTTTGCGGCTATCATTACACCTCCAGATCCCTTTTCTCAAATTTCTCTAGCATTACCTGTTATAATTTTATATGAAGTATCTATTCTTATTTCTAGGTTTTTAGCTAAAAAAAAGAAGAATGAACAAACCGAAGAAGACGTAGATTAATGCATGATATTAATTTTATAAGAGAAAACCCCACACTGTTTGATGAAGGCCTTAAAAAAAGGTTTTTAGAGCCTCAATCTCAACTCATCTTAGATTTAGATACAAAAAAGAGGGAATTACTAACGAAATCACAAGATCTTCGGTCTGAAAGAAAAAATCTTTCATCAGAATTTTCTAAGCTTAATAATGAAGAAAAGGAGTCTCTGCAAAAAAAAGTACAAATTATTAAAAATGAAATTGAACAGTACGAAAAAGAAATTTCAGAAATAGACTCTAAATTGAAAAGCTTATTATCGTCTCTACCAAATGTACCACACCCAGATGTTCCTGTAGGCGAGGATGAGCAAAGTAATAAAATTATAAAAAAAGCAGGCGATATCCCGAATTATAATTTTAAACCAAAGCCCCATTTTGAACTTGGTGAAGAATTGGGTATGCTTGATTTTGATCAAGCTGGCAAGGTTTCTGGTACTCGTTTTGTTTATGTAAAAAATCATTTAGCTCGTCTTGAAAGAGCTATAGGTAATTTCATGTTAGATAAACATACAGGAGAGTTTGGATATACTGAGATAATTCCTCCAAATTTAGTGAGAGATGCAGCTGCATATGGAACTGGCCAGTTGCCGAAATTTTCAGAAGATTTATTTAAAACTAATACCGACCATTGGTTAATTCCAACAGCCGAAGTTCCACTGACTAATTTAGTGTTAGATACAATTGTTTCAGAAAAAACCTTACCTCAAAGACTTACGGCTTGGACACCCTGTTATCGATCAGAAGCTGGTGCAGCTGGTAGAGATACAAGAGGAATGATCAGACAGCATCAATTTTCTAAGGTTGAATTAGTAAGTATCACTTCAGAAGAAAACTCCGAAGAGGAATTAGAAAGAATGTTGAATTGCGCAACTTCTATTCTAGATGATTTAAAAATTTCATATCAAGTTATGCTGCTCTCTTCTGGTGATATGGGTTTTTCTGCAGAAAAAACTTTTGATATTGAAGTTTGGTTACCTGGTGAGGGCAAGTATAGAGAAATTTCATCATGTAGTAATTGCCGATCCTTTCAAGCTAGAAGAATGAATGCGAGATACAAATCAGATGGGCAAAATAAATTTGTACATACACTTAATGGATCAGGTCTGGCTGTTGGTAGAACATTGATTGCCATTTTGGAAAATTATCAAAATGAAGATGGTTCAATTACTGTCCCAGAAGTTTTATTACCCTACATGGGAAATATTAAAGTAATTAAGAAATCTTAATTTTATTTTTGGCGCAATAATCTTTAAAAAATTGGTAGGCAGAACGTCCTGTACGATTACCTCTAGCAAATATCCATTTTATAGCGAGATCTTCAATATCATTGTTAAATTGTAATTTATAATGGTCGAAGTAGTTTTTAACTATCATAATAAAATCATCTTTGCTTAAATTATGAAAACTTACCCATAAACCAAAGCGATCAGATAATGAAACTTTTTCTTCTACTCCTTCATCTTGAGATATAGCTGATGATCTTTCATTATCAATCATATCTCTTTTCATTAAATGCCGTCGATTACTTGTAACATAAACAAGAAAATTATATTTCGAGTTAGAGAAAGATCCTTCTAAGAATGATTTAAATTGAATATATCTTCTGTCATTTTGTTCAAATGAGAGATCATCAATAAATAAAATTATATTTTTCTTAAACTCAAAATTAATAAAGATATTTGACAAATCAGAAATATCATCAGAATTTACTTCTAGGGTAACAAAGTTATCATGTTCACTAGTAAATTTTTGAACAATTCCTCTTATTAAACTACTTTTTCCACTACCTCGCACTCCCCATAGAAGGGCATGATTATATGAAAAACCATCGATAAAATTTTTAGTATTTTTCTGAATTAAATCTTTTTGCTGATCCAGGCCATAAAGTAAATTTAAGTCCAATACTTTATTAAAAGCTACCTCTTCAATGTTTTTTTTAAAACTATTCCAGTAAAGTAATGTCTTATTTTTCAATTTTTTATTGACTTAGTTATTGATTGTGAGATTTTATTCCCTAATTTTACATATTTAAAGGATTTATATTATGGAACAACTTGCAGGAATTTTACCCTTACTTCTTATATTTGTAGTTTTTTATTTTTTACTTATCAGACCTCAACAAAAAAAATTAAAAGATCATAAAAACATGATTGCTAATCTTAAAAAGGGCGACCGTATCGTAACCCAAGGTGGAATTATTGGAAATATTCATTATGTCAATGATGATGGAACATTATCTGTTGAAATTGCAGACAATGTTAATGTTAAAGTGGCAAAAGGTATGGTTGCTGATATAGCAGCGAAATAATCTATTATTTTTATAATATAATAAGTTAAATGACTTTTTTGAAGCAGTGGAGATTATGGCTTTCTTTTTTGCTTTTAGGCTTTTGTTTTTATTTTATCCAACCTAACTTTAACTCTAAAAATTCAGATTTTAAAATAAACTTTGGTCTAGACATCCAAGGAGGCTATTCTTATTTATTAGAACTTAATGAAAACGAATTTAAACAAAATTTATTAATTAAAACAATTCAGGTTTTAGAGAATTCCTATAGCCTTAAATCTGAAATATTTGAAGATCAAATTTATGTTCCATCAGGTCAAAATCTTGAGGATTTGAATAACATGGTTGTCCAATCTCTTGGCTTAGATGTAGTTGATCGATCCGATGATGGAATTTATTTGGGCATACTGGAACAAAGTTTTAATCAATCTTTATCAGAAATGACACTTAACGCAGTTGAGATTGTCAGATCAAGAGTAGATTTCCTTGGAAACAAAGAATTATCTATCCAAAAAGTTGGTCTTAATAAAATATTATTAGAAATTCCTGGAGATTTAGACAATAACATAAAAGATGTAATTTCTAAAACTGCAAAACTTACTTTGCATATTGAAAAAACAACATTGGTTAATTCAAAAGTATTTTTTAATGAGGAAACAGGTGAAGAAGTTCGAGTTCAAGAAATTCCAAATTTAACAGGGGATTATATTCAAGATGCCTCTCTTCAATACAATCAAAACGAACCTGTAGTTGCTTTTTCTTTCAATAAGGAAGGTTCAGATCTTTTTGCTAAAATGACTTCAGAAAATGTTGGATCTAGATTTGCTATTGTTTTAGACGGAGGCCTTATTACCGCACCTGTCATTAGAGAAGCTATAACAGGAGGGAGTGGGCAAATTTCAGGAAATTTCACAAATGAATCTGCAAATAATTTAGCAATTATCCTTAAATCTGGCTCACTTCCTACTGAAATAAAAATTATTCAAGAAAAACAAGTAGGTCCTACTTTGGGAAGGGAGGGTGTGCAAAAAGGAATATATGCATCCTTAATAGCATTGATAGCCATTACTTTATTTATGATCGCCTATTACAAAGTATCAGGATTATTTACTACTCTTACTATTGTTAGTTGTCTAGGCTTACTATTTGCTTTCATGACTTTATTGAATACTACTCTAACTCTACCAGGTGTAATAGGGATTGTATTAACTATAGGTATGTGTGTTGATGCAAATGTTTTAGTTTTTGAAAGAATAAGAGAAAATTTTAAAAATAGTACTGAAAATCCAAAACATGAGGGTTTTAACTCTGCTTTTATAACAATACTTGACTCAAATTTAACAACATTATTTGCAGCAATATTTCTTTTTGCTTTTGGTTTTGGACCTATTAGGGGTTTTTCAATCTCTTTAATCATTGGTATTATTTCTTCTTTAATTGTTACTTATGTAGTTTTAAAGTTTTTTATAAATATCACTTCAGAAAAGTATTTAGGATTGAATAAATGATTAATTTTTACTCATATAAAAATAAATCATATCTAGTCTCATCAATATTAATTATTCTGACTATCATTATTATTTTTTTTAAAGGTCTAAATCTAGGTATAGATTTTAAGGGTGGGTTAAATTTTGAAGTCAGAACTAATTTATCGAATGATCAAATTTTAAATGTTTTCCAAGACATTAACAGAGATCGTGAATTAATTGTAAAAAAAGAAATTGGCAGTGATGTTTATACAATTAGAATTGAAACGGGTGATGATAATGCCTCGTTTATTGAGGAAATTATTCAATTAATTAAAGATCATCCAGAGATGGAAGTTTTAATTTCAGAGTATATCGAACCTACTTTTAGTGATGAATTAATTAAAAATTCATTATATGCCATGGCTTCATCCTTATTGGTTATCGCTTTTTATATTTGGATTAGGTTCGATTGGCAATTTGCAGCATCAGGCATTTTTGCATTATTACATGATGTTTTTATCGCAATTGGTTTTATGTCTTTGTTTAATATCGAGTTTAATTTATCCATGATCGCAGCTCTTTTGTTAATTGCTGGTTATAGTATTAATGATACTATTGTTCTGTTTGATCGATTAAGAACCATAACTTCTGATGAAGATAATAAAGACTCTTTTTCCGATAACGTTAATAAATCTATAAAGTTAAATCTT
>CABZXY010000036.1 GCA_902529795.1 uncultured Alphaproteobacteria bacterium | reverse complement strand
CACTAATATTTAATTGATCGCATAAGACAGGTATTAGTTCTTTAACTTCTTTTTGACCAGTGCCCGCATATACTCCGAATATTCCAGAGTCAGAAAATGAAGAAGTATAGCTAGATACACTGTATACCAAGCCTCTTTTTTCTCTTATTTCCTGAAAGAGCCTAGAAGACATTCCTGAACCCAATACTGTTGAATAAACTGCAGTGGAATAATAAAGATCAGAGTAAAAATCTACACCTTCAAACCCAAGAATAATATTTACTTGCTCTAATTCTTTTTCTTGTCTGAATTCCCCTCCCTTATATGAGGCCTTTGGAGAGTGATCATCTTGACCATTAGGTAAATTATTGAAATGTTTTTCAACAAGATTTAATACTAAATCTTCTTGGAAATTTCCCGAGACTGAGAATACCATTCGATCAGGTCGATAAAAACTTTTCATAAATCCCTCTACCTGATCACGAGAAATAGACTTAATTATTTCACTTTTTCCTAATATAGATCTGCCCATTGGTTGGTCTGGGTAAGCTACCTCTTGCCATTTATCAAATACTACATCATCTGGAGTATCAAGATACATACCAATTTCTTGAAGAATAACCCCTCTTTCTCTGTCTAATTCTTTCGCATCAAAAGTAGAATTTTGTAAAATATCACCAATGATATCGATGGATAAGCCAATATCCTCTTTCAATACTTTCATGTAATAGGCAGTCACTTCTCTTGAAGTATAGGCATTAACGGCCCCTCCAACCATTTCTACCTCTTTAGCTATATCGAGAGCGGTTCTATTTACAGTGCCTTTGAAAGCCATATGCTCTAGAAGATGAGCCACACCATTAACTTTCTCCTGCTCATTTCGAGCTCCAACTTTATTCCACATACCAACCGAAACAGTCTCCACAGTGTCGATATAATCTGTAATAACAGTAAGACCGTTTTTTAGTTTATGAATATTAGGCATTGGTTGAGATAAATTCTTTTAAAAGATCATAATCATTTTTTAGTACTTCAAAATTTTCCTTACTCTTAAATTCAAAGGTTTTATCATACTCAATATCATGACCAAGAGATTTTGTTACAGTTTCTTGGAATTTGACTGGATGGGCGCAGGCTAAGCACATAAAATTTTTTAAATTCATTTTTTCAGCACAAGCTACCCCAACAGCAGTATGGGGGTCAATTAAAATTTTATCACGATCAAAGTATTTTATGATACATTTTTCGACCTCATCTGATGTAGCATACTCTGACTCAAATTTCTCTGCTAACTGTTTATGAACTATTTGATCTAGTTTTGGGTTGTGTGTACGATTTTTCATAGCTTTATATAAGTTAGATAATTCCTCTGGGCTAAATGACTCTGCTAAAATTCTTTCAAAATTACTTGAAATAGTTATATCCATACTTGGGCTATTCGTCTTGATAACATTAGTTAATGAGAAATCGTTATTAGATACAATTCGATGTAAAATATTATTTTCATTGGTTGCTATAACTAGGTTTTTGATAGGGAAGCCCATTGACTTTAGTAGGTGAGCTGAATACATATTTCCAAAGTTTCCACTCGGAACGACAAAGCTATCAATATTATGATTTAGATAAGCCCAAGCGTAATAAATAGATTGAGGTAATATTCTAAACCAATTAATAGAGTTAATAGCTGTGAAATGATACTTAGTATTTAATTCTTGATCATTAAATGTTTTTTTAACTAGGTTCTGGCAATCATCAAAACTACCTTCGAGAGCAATATTAAATACATTACTTGCTCCACTAGTGGTCATCTGTTTTCTTTGAAAAAGAGATGTAGCATTGTGAGGATGTAGAATAAAAATATCTATATTTTCAATACCTTTAAATGCATGAATAGCTGCTGAACCCGTATCACCCGAGGTTGCCCCCACGATAACTAGTTTTTGATTATTTTTTTTTAGATAAAGCTCGTAAATTTTTGCTAAAAGACACATAGCATAATCTTTAAAAGCTAATGTTGGTCCATGAAATAGATTTAATAAGTGATTTTCACCTAACTTAGTAATGGAGACAATTCCTTTATCAAAATTTTGATATGCACTTGAAATTAATTGTTTAATTTCTTCTGCTGAAAATAAATCTCTCAAAAAAGGGCTTAAAACAAAATATGCGATTTCTTGATAATCAGCATTTTTTAAGTTTTTGATATCATCTATAGAAAACTTTGGAATTTCATTTGGAATAAATAATCCTCCATCTGGTGCTAAACCATAGTTCAAAACTTGTTCAGAAGTAAAATTTTTGTGGTTATTACGAGTGCTAATATAATTCATCAAATAAACCTATCGTTTAAATGCTTTAAAAAATACGAAGAATTTAATGGCTCTCCAGAGATATCTTTTAACATTTCATCAGAAGAATATAAAGAGGCCTTTTGATGAATTTTATTTTTTAACCAGTCAGTTACTTTATTGATGTTATCTATATTCAAATTATCAATAAAAGATTGATAACCAGGGCAACTAAATTTAATTTGAGCAGATATCATCGCACCAATTGCATACGTTGGGAAATAACCAAATATTCCTTCATACCAGTGTATATCCTGTAAAACACCTACAGTATCATTGGGTAAGTCAATATCTAGGAACTGCTTATAATATTTGTTCCAGAGATTATGAATATCTTTAAATTGAATTTTGTTATTAAAGATTTCCTTTTCTATTTCATAACGAATAAAAACATGAATAGGATAAGAAAATTCATCTGCACTCACTCTTATAGGATTTAATCGAACTGTATGGTAGTGTTCTACAAAAGATTGGTACATTTCTTGAGACCCATCAAAGATATCGTTAAAAATCTGGAAATATGATTTTGTTTTAAAAATATGATTTTCATAAAATAAAGACTGACTTTCATGAACACTTAAGCTTCGAGCCTGACCAATGGGTTCATATAAAAAATCAGTTGGTCTATTTTGTTCATATACTCCATGTCCAGTTTCATGAAAAAGAGCAGAAAGAGTCTCTAATAAATTATCCTCAAATCTTGTGGTTATTCTCACATCTTTATTTGCTCCACCACAAAATGGATGCATTGACTGATCAATACGACCATAATCAAAATTAAATCCTAATTCTTTTAACTTCTGATTAGTTTGTTCAAAAATATCATCTTTAGAAAGATCTGTTTTGAAGATAGAAGGATTACTTATTTTTTCTAAATTTAAATATTGAGGGATTATTTCTGTTTTAATAACTTCAAAGAGCTTGTCTATTTTATTTGAGTTGTAATCTCTGTCATAATTTGAAATTAAAGCATCATAGGGATTTAAGCTTAATGATTTTGATAGCTGACTTGCCTCCTCATGAACAAGTAATAATAGCTCATCAAAATCTTTTTCAATTATTGATACATCATTTTTTTCTCTGGCTTCTCTCCATAAGTGTTCACACTTTAATTTTTTTTTTACTAACTGAGATTTAAGTTGGCCATCAACAGCATTTTCTTTTGTAACGATATTCTCCATGAGTAATAAATTCTTCTTATCATGGTCATTTAATTTTTTATTTTTGTTTAGATTAATTTCTTCAATTATATTTTGATTTCTTAGTTCTTGATCAATATATTTAGCCAATATTGACATTTGATCTGATCGAGACTCTATACTTTTTGAAGGTAAGTTTGTGGCATTATCCCAAAAAAGAATTCCATTAATATCGTTTAAGACGTAATAGTTTTTGAAGTATCTTTTTAATTTATCCATTACTTTTTCTTCTAATGATTAATAACATGATTACACTTGAGAGACTTAACAAAAACCAAGTTATGGAATAATTAAGATGATTGTTTCTTAAAAAAGCAAGGGGATTAATGTCAGGTTTAATTCTTGTATCAAATAAAACAAAATAATATCTAGAATTAAAATTCGATTTGTAATATCTCTCTAAGTCAGATTTTAAAATCGAAAACCAGATATTATCATCCAGTTGATTTTCTGGTACAAAAAATTGTCTTTTATCAGTTAAATGACGAGTATATGCATAAAAAGATTCTTTATTTTGAATCTCTTCTAAAATATTTTTTATTTTTTCTGAATCTTTATCAGAAATCCATCCTAAATTAATAACTGAGTAAAAATTATCCTTATAAGTCAATGGTAATACTGCATGATAACCCACCTTACCTTGTTGTGTTTTGGACTCTAGAAAAATTGGCTTTTCGATTAAATCAAAATCATTATTTAAGCTGACAGTTATTAACTCTTCATATTTTTCATTATCATTAAAATTCTTAGGTGCATTGATTGAATTATTGATATTTTCGATTAGATCATTTTTCCAATTTAATCTATACAGCTGCCATACTCCTAAAATAAAAGTCACAAAGCTGATGAACAAAAAAACAAATGTCAGAGACTTTAATTTCATATATTAGATTGATTAAAAAATAATCTGGTGAACGAGAAGAGTCTTATCTTCCCCACCAGTAAATAGCTATGTATAAAAATAGCCATACAACATCAACAAAATGCCAATACCAGGCAGCAGCTTCAAATCCAAAGTGTCTTTCAGGGGTCAAATGATTTTTTCTTGCTCGCATCAAACACACAAGTAAAAAGAGCGTACCTATTAAAACATGAAAACCATGAAAACCTGTAGCCATATAAAATGTTGATGGGTATATGCCTTCAGTAAAACCAAATGTTGCATGTTGATATTCATAAATTTGAAGTAGTGTAAAAATACCACCTAAAAATACAGTTAAGTAGAGACCTTGAAGAGCTTCTTTATTATTTCCCTCCCTTACAGCATGGTGAGCCCAAGTACATGTAGTACCTGACAATAAGAGAATTAAAGTATTTAAATAAGGAATATCTAAAG
>CABZXY010000035.1 GCA_902529795.1 uncultured Alphaproteobacteria bacterium | reverse complement strand
TTATAAGTAATCGGGTTTCCCCATTCGGAAATCTCGGGTTAAGCTTATTGACAGCAAGCCCGAGCTTATCGCAGTCTGTCACGTCCTTCATCGCCTCTTTATGCCAAGGCATCCACCAAATGCTCTTACGCGCTTGAATTATTAACACACAGTGAAAAGTTTGTGTTTGTTAATAACTTTTTGTAGTTATTTGTTGTTATTATTTGTGTTTTAACGAATAACTCGTGCAAAGTTATTCGTTATTATCAGCTTACATATTTACGATTTTAAAGAAGTTGGTGGAGGATAGCGGGATCGAACCGCTGACCTCCTGAATGCAAATCAGGCGCTCTCCCAGCTGAGCTAATCCCCCAACAGTGTTGGTGGGCGAGGGAGGACTTGAACCTCCGACCTCACGCTTATCAAGCGCGCGCTCTAACCAACTGAGCTACACGCCCAATTAATGCTCTTTATCAACATAGTTGAAAAAAGCAAAACAAATAGACGGTGGTTACTTTGAACGTACACTGAGTTCAAAGTTTTTTTTCCTTTAGAAAGGAGGTGATCCAGCCGCAGGTTCCCCTACGGCTACCTTGTTACGACTTCACCCCAATCGCTGGCCGTACCGTGGGCAGCTGCCTCCCGAAGGTTAGCACACTGACTTAAGATAAAACCAACTCTCATGGTGTGACGGGCGGTGTGTACAAGACCCGGGAACGTATTCACCGCGGCATGCTGATCCGCGATTACTAGCAATTCCAACTTCATGCACTCGAGTTGCAGAGTGCAATCCGAACTGAGATAACTTTTGGGGATTTGCTCCACCTCGCGGTATTGCGTCCCGTTGTAGTTACCATTGTAGCACGTGTGTAGCCCAGCGTGTAAGGGCCATGAGGACTTGACGTCATCCCCACCTTCCTCCGGCTTATCACCGGCAGTTTCGCTAGAGTCCTCAGCCGAACTGTTAGTAACTAACGATAAGGGTTGCGCTCGTTGCGGGACTTAACCCAACATCTCACGACACGAGCTGACGACAGCCATGCAGCACCTGTGCGGAAGCCAGCCGAACTGAAGGTTACCATTCTGTAACCGGTACTTCCCATGTCAAACGCTGGTAAGGTTCTTCGCGTTGCGTCGAATTAAACCACATGCTCCACTGCTTGTGCGGGTCCCCGTCAATTTATTTGAGTTTTAATCTTGCGACCGTACTCCCCAGGCGGGGTGCTTAACGCGTTAGCTACGACACCGAACAAAAGTCCGACGACTAGCACCCATCGTTTACTGCATGGACTACCGGGGTATCTAATCCCGTTTGCTACCCATGCCTTCGCATCTCAGCGTCAATATCAGTCCAGAAAATCGCCTTCGCCACTGGTGTTCCTTCCAATATCTACGAATTTCACCTCTACACTGGAAATTCCATTTTCCTCTCCTGAATTCCAGAACAAAAGTTTTAAAAGCAATTCCTAGGTTGAGCCCAGGGATTTCACTTCTAACTTTTTGTTCCGCCTACATGCGCTTTACGCCCAGTAATTCCGAACAACGCTAGGACCTTCCGTATTACCGCGGCTGCTGGCACGGAATTAGCCGGTCCTTCTTCTTCGGCTACTGTCATTATCCTCACCGATGAAAGAGTTTTACAACCCTAAGGCCTTCGTCACTCACGCTGCATTGCTGGATCAGGGTTTCCCCCATTGTCCAATATTCCCTACTGCTGCCTCCCGTAGGAGTCTGGGCCGTGTCTCAGTCCCAGTGTGGCTGATCGTCCTCTCAAACCAGCTAAAGATCGGAGCCTTGGTGAGCCATTACCTCACCAACAAGCTAATCTTGCGCGGGCCAATCTCATAGCGATAAATCTTTCCCATTACTGGAATATACGGTATTAGCTACAGTTTCCCGCAGTTATTCCGTACTATGAGGTATGTTCCCACGTGTTACTCACCCGTGCGCCACTAAGGACACCTAGCAAGCTAGGGCCTCCGTTCGACTTGCATGTATAAAGCATGCAGCAAGCGTTCGTTCTGAGCCATAATCAAACTCTTAAGTTGAATTACCTACTCATAAAAAACAAAGTTTTAAATTGACGTAGGTTAGACGCCAAATATTGAGATAGTATTTTTCTCAAATACTAACTTAGCCAATATTCAACGTTATAAACCCACCGTCTATTCATTTCATATTTACTAATAATAAAGAGCCAGAATCACTGGTGCACAATAAATGGCCCAATGAATCGAATAAAAAGTAGACTATATCTACACTTTATCGTGTCTTTGTCAAATGCATTTAGTAAAAAAATTTAAAAAAAATGACTGAAAAGATAAATAAAATTTGGACATTTGGTTGCGGGGGTAGGATTTGAACCTACGACCTTCAGGTTATGAGCCTGACGAGCTACCAAGCTGCTCTACCCCGCGATCAGAAGCGAAAGATATGATAAAAATATAACAATATCAATACAATAGTTGGTAGCGGAGGAGGGATTCGAACCCCCGACACATGGATTATGATTCCACCGCTCTAACCAACTGAGCTACTCCGCCAAGAGAACTATTGTTTTATATTAAAAACAATAATTCTTAAATAATTTTGTTTATTTCTGTTTGTATAAATTTTTTAGCTTTTTGAGCATTTTTTTTATTAGTCAATGAACTTATAACAATCTCTACTCCTTTGGGTTTACCATCAAAAATAGGATAGCTGCCGATTGAAACATCAGTAAAATTTTTTTCTGCATATTTAAGAATATTTGCAATCTTACTCTCAAATAATTTAGTAATGATTGATGAGCTATAAAACTTATTTTTATTTTTAATTGATTTAATAAACTCTCTCATCATAGCTTCTACAATAGAAGGAATGCCAGCAAAGACATAAATATTCTCAATATTAAATCCAGGGGCGCCGCTTATTTTGTTATTAATTAATTTTGCATTTGATGGCATATAGGCCATTTTTTTTCTGGCATCAGTTAATTCGGATTTTATTTTTTTATAGTATTTGATTAATTCTTTATAAGCTCCTTGATGAAGTTTGTATTCTAAACCAACAGCGATTGATATGGACTTAGCAGTGATATCATCATGAGTGGGCCCAATGCCTCCAGTGGTTATTACATAATTATAATTTTTTTTTAATCTTCGTATTTCTTTAATAATTATTTTTTGAATGTCTGGTATGACACAAACATAACTTAATAAAATTCCAACTTTAAATAACTCTTTAGCTATATGATTTATATTTTTATCTTGTGTTCTTCCTGTTAAAATCTCATTACCGATAATTACAAGGCATGCATTTTTAATATTATTTTTTAACATAAATGAAATATAAAGAGAAAATTTTAGAGGGTTTTTTTGTAAAACGCTATAAGCGTTTTTTCGTAGATGCTGTATTAGATGGAAATGTCATAACAACTTATTGCCCAAACACAGGCTCTTTAAGAGGAATGCTAAATGAAAATGCTAAAGTATTGATTGCTAAAGTTGATAACCCAAAAGCAAAATTAAAGTATAGATTAGAGGCTATTAAACATAATGGTGTTTATGTTGGGATTAACACCTCTTTACCAAATGGAATAATCTTTGAGGCAATTAAACAAAAAAAAATTTTAGATAATCTTCAGGGTGAAATTAAAAAAGAGGTAAAATATGGAAAAAATTCTAGGGTAGATATTTTCATTAATAATCCAAAAGGAAAAGATTGTTTCATAGAAGTAAAGTCAGTGACCTTATCGAGGGTAAAAGGTTTAGCTGAATTTCCAGATGCCAAAACCACTCGCGGATCTAAACACCTAATTGAATTAGGAGAAATGTCAAAACAGGGACATGATTGTTATTTAGTTTACTTAATTCAACGAAAAGACATTAATATATTTTCTATAGCCAAAGATATTGATGAGGAATATTATAAAAATTCTATCATTGCTAAAAAAAATGGTGTGAAGTTTATTGCATTTTCCAGTGAAGTATCCAAAAAAGGAATAGATGTAATACAACAAATTAAAATTAATGAAAATTAAAACATATAAAACAAGTGAAATAAATCCTTGTAGAGAAGCAAGTAAAATTACTGCTACAATCTTAGATGAATTAAATGATTTAATTACCGTGGGTATTACCACTGATGAAATTGATAACTATTGTTTAGATAGAATTAAAAAATTAGGAGGCTCTCCCGCCCCTTTATTTTATCGTGGCTTTCCAAAATCTACATGCACTTCCTTAAATCGTGTTATCTGCCATGGTATTCCCTCTAAAGATCGAAGGCTTGAAGAAGGTGATATTTTAAATGTTGATGTGACTACCATTATTGATGGCTGGCATGGTGACTCGTCAAGAATGTATAAAGTTGGAAATATTTCTGTCAAAGCACAAAATCTTTGTAACATTACTCACTCTTGTTTAATTGAGAGTTTAAATGTAATTAAATCTGGTTCTCCAATAAGTCTTATTGGTAAAAAAATTGAAGAAATAGCTCATTTTAATAATTTTAGTGTTGTTCGAGACTTTTGTGGTCATGGAGTTGGGCTCAACTTTCACGAAAATCCTAGTATTTTGCATTACTACGATAAAGATTACGATAACGTTA
This sequence comes from uncultured Alphaproteobacteria bacterium, assembly GCA_902529795.1. Lineage (GTDB taxonomy): Bacteria > Pseudomonadota > Alphaproteobacteria > HIMB59 > HIMB59 > HIMB59. The sequence goes on along the minus strand of CABZXY010000035.1, from coordinate 376 downwards.
AATTTGTTGATGGCATGATCTTTACTGTTGAACCTATGATTAATGCTGGCAAATATCATTCAAAAATACTAAATGATGGATGGACAGCTGTGACAAAAGATAAAACACTTAGCGCTCAATACGAACATACGGTATATATAAATGGTGATAAGATTGAGATTCTAACAGAATCTCCAAACGGGATTTTTTATAATTGATACCAAGATACTCTAGAAAATTACTCAAAGATATTTGGGAGGATCAAAATAAGTTTCAAATATGGCTTGATATTGAAATTCTTGCTTCTTCAGCAATGGAACAATTAGGTCAAATTCCTAAAGGAACAACCTCTAAAATCAAGAAAAAAGCAAAATTTAATGTCAAAGAAATTGAGCAA
>CABZXY010000034.1 GCA_902529795.1 uncultured Alphaproteobacteria bacterium | reverse complement strand
ATGTTGATTACGATTTGATTGAAATTTATATCAACGAACATAAAGAAAAGTTTTCAGGGGATTTAGAATTTAGCGAAGATATTTCTAACCAGGAAAAGAAAAAATTAAGTAGGGAGTTTGGTGAGATTATCGAAAAATTTCATTATAAATTTTAGTTGCCTATAAATTATAAAAAATTATCAGAAATAAAAACTATATCCTCCATCCACAAAGTTCAACTAGTAGCTGTTACAAAAAATAGATCCACCGATGATATTGTCGAATTAATCAAGAGTGATATTTCTTTATTTGGAGAAAATCGTGTACAAGAAGCAGAAAAAAAATTTGAGTCAATAAAGAAACATTATAAAAATATTTCTTTACAATTAATTGGTCCCTTGCAATCTAATAAAACAATTGATGCTCTGAAAATATTTGATTGTATTCAAACAATAGATCGAGAGAAAATTGCAAATATAATATCACATCACATTGAAAAAGATTGGTGTCAAACAAAAAATTTTTTCATTCAAATAAATATTGGTAAAGAAAAACAAAAATCTGGCATTGACCCAAAGTATGCGAAAGAATTTTATTATCACTGTTTGAGTTTGGGATTAAAAATAATTGGTTTTATGTGCATCCCACCTATTTCAGATAATCACCATATTTATTTTAAAGAAATGAAAAGAATAAAAGATTCAATTTCAAATCATTTACTATTAAGTATGGGAATGAGTGGTGATTATTTACAGGCTATTGAAAATGGATCTAACATGATTAGAGTTGGATCTGCTTTTTTTGAATGAAAATTTTATTTATTGTTATTGTTTTTTTTATTTTTAAAAATTTATATTCATTAGAAATACGTTGTAATTTTGAGGAAGTTTATCAAGATGGATCAACACATCAGGGAATACTTTTGCTAAAAAAAGAATATTTAAGGTATCAGTATCTAAATAAAAATTTATATACGATAATCAATAATTCTGATGGGTTATTCCTTGTAAATAATTTAAATAGACTTCCCCAACCTTTAGACATTAATAAGGAAATTATTGAGTTTTTAATCGAGCAATCACAATTATTCCCAAACAATGTCGAAAATTATTCCTCAACAAAATTTAATGCTAAAATTATTAAATCAAAAGAAAATATCTTTATAAAAAATTTGATAATTAAAAATAAAAAAATGAATCTAAATATCCATTTCATTGATTGTAAAAATATAACTATTGATAGATTGATGTTTAATCACAATCCATTACAAAAATTAAAATGAATATTATAAAATTTAGTAGTAATAATTCTTTTTTAGCTAATCATTTTCAACAAACATATAATCAAAAAAACAAATTTGTTACTTTACAAAATAGTAAGAAAATTATTTTTGTTATAAATAATTTAAATCAAACAATAGAAATCAAGAATCATGAAATAAAATTTACATATAAATGTCCTTTTTCTTTTAACCAAATTTTTTCTGATATTCAATCTTATTTGTCCCAATATAATTTTAAATTTGGTGATGCTTTATTTTTCCCCTTCAGTAATATTTTGAAAAAAAATAAAAAAATAATTAACTTGAACTTTATACATAATACTATTCTGACAATAATTTTATTCAATGAGGATGGTGTGAGTAAAGATGAACTTTATAAAATTATTTGGCCTAATGATTTTGAACTATCAATGAATAAACTTGATACTCATTTCACAAATTTAAAAGAATTAGTTAAGATTAATTTTAAGATAAATTTAAATATTAGATCTTATCAAGGCAAAGTAAATTTAGTGATTAATTAGTATTTCTCTTTTACCTGTATGATTTGGTTCAGATACAACACCTCTTTGTTCAAGTGTTTCCATAATTCTGGCTGCTTTATTATAACCAATTTGAAAATTTCTTTGTAGAAAGCTCGTTGATGCCTTGTTAGTAGATCTAATCAAATCGATAGATTTTGAAACGAGTTCCTCATCTTCTTTACTTAGCTCATCAAAGTTTTCATTATTATTTTTTATAATCTCGTCTAGCTCTTCTAAATATTCAACTTTTTGATTTCTTTTAATTTCTGAAATTAATTTATTTACTTCACTATCAGAAATAAATGCTGATTGATATCTGATAAGACTTGCGCCATTTTTGATCATAAGCATATCTCCGTTCCCCAAGAGTTGTTCTGCTCCAATTTCACCAAGCACAGTCCTACTATCATATTTGCTTGCGACTTGAAAACTTACTCTCGAAGGGAAGTTAGCCTTTATGCTACCTGTAATTATATCTACACTTGGTCGTTGCGTTGCCATAACCAAGTGTATTCCACATGCTCTTGCCATTTGGGCTAGTCTTTGTACATAATGCTCAACTTCTTTACCGGCGGTCATCATTAAATCGGCCATTTCATCTATAAACACAACTATGTAAGGCAATTTCTCAGACGCTTTTTGATTATATCCCTCAAGATTGCGGGTTCCTTCTTCGTTCATCATTGAATATCTTCTTTCCATCTCTTTACAAACCCATTTTAGAGCAATGATCGCTTTTTTGGGCTCCGTGACAACGGGAGTTAATAAGTGGGCTATGTCATTATAGACGCTCAGCTCTAGCATCTTAGGATCAATGAGAATTAATCTTAATTCAGAGGGAGAAAATTTATATAAGAGACTTGCAAGTAAGGTGTTGATAAACACTGATTTTCCAGAACCAGTAGTTCCTGCAACTAAAAGGTGAGGCGTCTTACTTAAATCGACTACTTCAATATTACCTGAAATATCTTTACCTATACAAATAGGAATTTTATGTGTTGTGCTTTTGAAATTTTCATTGCTCAGTAGCTCTTTAATTGTAACGCTCTCTCTTTGGTCATTAGGCACTTCAACCCCTAGATATTGAGTACCAAAAATTTGTGATATTCTAACCGCACCAACACCCATACTTCGAGATATATCATCTGCAAGATTTATAATTGTATTTATCTTTATTCCTGCCGCTGGGAGTATTTCATAAAGAGTTACGACTGGGCCCAGTTTGACGTTAACGACATTAATTTTAATATTAAAATCAGAAAAAACTTTTTCTAATAATTCAGATCTCTCTCCAATATTTGATTGATTCTTATTCTTTTGTTTGCTGCTTATGTCACTATCTAAGATCTCTAACGAAGGAGAGTTATATTTATTGATCAAGTTTTTTTCTATATAAGACTTTTCTGAAGCAAAGTTAGTATTATACTTTTCCTGATCATCAAAATTTGCATTATTTTTAATCACAGGCTCTTTTTTAATCCTTATTTCTTTTGGAATTTTAATTTTAGTATTAGTGAAAGATTGAAAATTTAATTTTGGAAACTTTAAAAATACAAAAAAGTTTTGTGTAAGTAAAAATAAAATTATTCCAATTGACGAAATTATATAACTTACCCATTCAATTTGATGTAGATTAAAAAGAATGTAAGAAATTTCGCCCCAAGATTTAATTTGATCGATGTATTCGTAATTCCAGCCAAAAAATAAAAAAATCTGAGGAATGAAAATAATACTGATTAATAGAAATAAAAATCGTATGAAAAAATATTTAAAGTCCTTTTTTCGAAATATTGCAATAGAATTAATTAATAAAAAAAACGCAATCAAATAACTCATTAAACCAAATGAATAAATCAAAAAACTAGCTAGATATGACCCTACAGTGCCAAGTGTATTGGATTGCGCTCCACTACTTTTTGTTAAAAAAGAGTCATCATTAATATTAAACGTTAAAATTGATATAAATACCGCCACTGATAGAAATAAAAAGAGAGAACCTTTAAACCAGCTAAAAATTTTTACTAATTTTTCTTTAAAGACTACCGGAATAAAACTATTGTTCATTTTAATTAATATATGTCTCTAAATGAAAAATAAAATATTTAAATACGATTTTTTAATTGTTGGAGCAGGTTTAGTTGGCTCTTTAGCGGCAATAGCTCTGCATCAAAAAAAATTCAATGTTTTGGTTATAGAAAAAAACAAAATATTACCTAATGACAAACGTACATTAGCAGTGAATGCTAATTCAAGAGATTTTCTAAAAAATTTAGGCATTTGGAAGGAATTAAAATCTAATTTTGAGTCAATAGATAAAATTATGATAAAAGATTATGTTAATAAAGATGACTTAATCTTTCATAATACAGCTGAAAGTATGGGTAGCGTTGTATTCAATCGTTCACTTTTAAAAATTTCAAGAGATTATCTAAAAAGAAATAAAATTTTGTTAACCGATATTGATTTTAAATTATCTAACCATAATCCTAAAAAAATAGTTTCAATAAATTCCAAAAAATACTTTTTTAATAAGGTGATTATCTCAGGGGGTAAAAACTTTGAAAATTATGAAAAAATTAAAAAAAAAGTTTTTGATTTAGGTCATCAGGCTTATGTTGGTTTTTTTAATCATCAAAAAAATCACTATCAAACAGCATATGAGATTTTTACACCTAAGGGACCGTTAGCTGTTTTGCCATCTCCTAATAGACAAAAAAAAAGTTCAACATTTATCTTTTCAACAAAAAATAAAGAAAATTTTAAAAGCCTTTCAACGCTTATTAAAAAAAATTTTTATTCATCTCATGGAAATATTAGTTTGAGATCTTCAATTAGTTCTTATCCAATAAGACCCCATTTATCTAGATCAATACAAAAGGATATTTTATTAATTGGCGATACCGCCCATTCCATTCATCCTGTTGCTGGCCAAGGATGGAATTTAGGTATCAAAGATATTCAAGCATTATGTTCGTGTTTAGAGGTGCATAGCATCGATAACTTGAATTTTGATGATTATTTTTTTTCTAAAAGAATTATTGAAAATCTAACATACTTAACATTTACAAGTGCAATTAATTATTTATATGAAAATCAAAAACCAATTACAAAATCTATTATAAAAGCTAGTCATTTTACTTTATCCCAGTTTCCTAGTTTAAAAAATTTATTTATCAAACAGGCTATGGGAAGAATTAGTTAAGCTGGTTAGAGTTATCGCTACTTACTACCTGAAAAGTATTTAAGTCTAAGATTGAATTGATTGTATTAACTCGAGAAAGAAGGTTGGGAGACTCTAGAATTGCTTGTTTGTCAATCTTGTTAAATGGAGCAAGCATTGCGAGGGTAGAAAGCAATTGAAGATTTG
>CABZXY010000033.1 GCA_902529795.1 uncultured Alphaproteobacteria bacterium | reverse complement strand
AATTTCTAATTTTATACCCAAGCTTATTGTCAGAGTCATCAATCAATGAACGAACACCTAAGTCTTTTAATTCTTCATTAATTTTTTGGCAATGTTCTACAAACTTTTCAGAAACTGGTAGTATAGCAAGTTGAACTGGTGTTATAAATAAAGGAAGCCAGCCATTAGTATTTTCAAGAATAATTGCAATAAATCTTTCTAATGAACCAACAACAGCACGATGGATCATGATAGGAACTTGGTTTTTGTCATCTTTATCTTTGTATTTGGCTCCAAGTCTATCAGGTAAATTAAAATCAATCTGGATAGTTCCGCACTGCCATTCTCGCCCAAGAGAGTCTTCTAAAGTGAATTCAATTTTAGGACCATAAAAGGCACCTTCACCATCTAATATGTTAAAATCCTTTCCATTATCAGATAAAACTTTTTTTAACTGACTCTCTGCATTGTCCCAATTCTCTTGAGATCCAATGCTTTTCTCTGGTCTTGTAGAAATATTGTATTTAATTTTTTCAAAACCAAATTTTTTATAAACTCTTTCAATTAATTTTGTCGTTTCATTGCAAACGTCGTAAATTTGTTCTGCAGTGCAAAAAATATGTGCATCATCTTGGGTGAAACCTCTTACTCTAAATAATCCATTCAATGCACCAGATGGTTCATATCGATGGCATTTTCCAAATTCAGAGTATCTTAGAGGTAGATCTTTATAAGTAATTAACTGTGAATTAAATAATACAATATGACAGGGGCAATTCATGGGTTTTAGAGCAAATGTTTTATTATCTGTCTCTGAGGTAAACATATTTTCTTTGAAATTATCCCAGTGACCTGATTTTATCCAAAGTTCGTTTGAGACGAGTTCTGGTGTTTTTACCTCAAAATAATTCAATTTTCTTTGTTCTGATCTAATATACTTTTCAATATTTTGATAAAGAGTCAGTCCCTTAGCTTTCCAAAAAACATTACCAGCAGATAGATCTGTTAATAAGAAAAGGCCCATATCTGTACCAAGTCTTCTATGATTTCTTTCTTTAGCTTCCTCTAAATTCTTAAGATATTTATTTAATTCTTTCTCACTGTACCAGGCAGTTGCATAAACTCTTTGAAGCATTTTATTGGTGCTTATACCTCTCCAATAGGCACCAGATACACTGGTAATTTTTACATGAGCTTCATATTCTTTAGTACTTTTATGATGAGGACCTTTACACAAATCAGTAAAGTTTTTTTGCTCATAGAGTGTTATATCTGCAGCATTATCAAGATTATTAATGAGTTCTAACTTATATTTATTTTCTTTAAATAAATTCAAAGCTTCATCTTTTGATACAACTTTTTTATTAAACTCTCTTCCCTCATTTAAAATTTCTTTAATTTTTTCTTCAATTTTATTGATGTCATCATCTGATAGGGCACTATCCATATCAAAATCATAGTAAAAACCATTTTTAATGAATGGACCTATTGTGGGTTTGGCAGTAGGAAAGATGCTTATTACAGCTTCAGCTAAAATATGAGCCAAGTCGTGCCTCATAATATTAAGGGCATCCTCGGACTTTTCCCTTACGGGTTTGGAGTTTTCTATTTCAAAATCAAAATACTCATTATTTTGATCTTTGTAGGCAATTATTTTATTCATTCTTCTATCTTTTTAAAAAAACAACTTCTAGAGCCAGTATGGCAAGCTGCCGAACCTTGAAGTTCTACCTCAAAAATTAGAGTATCGTTATCACAATCTGTATAAATATTAAATAACTTTAATAAATTCCCAGAAGTCTCACCTTTCTTCCAAAGCTTATTTTTACTTCGACTCCAAAAATAACCAAATTTATTTTTAATTGTCATCTCGAGAGACTTTTTATTTGAGTAGGCAACCATTAGGATTTCTTTTGTTTCTCTCTCTTGAACGACAGTAGGTATAAGACCATTACTGTCATATTTAAGGTTATTTATTTTGATATTTTCCAATTGATTGAATTTTTAATGATTTTTACTTTTATTGAAGTATTTTTCAATGAAGAAAAGAATTTAGTCCAATGAATTATCACCTTGCCCCAATGATGGGCTACACAGATTGCTATTTTAGATTATTAGCTGAAAAATTGTATAAAAGTCACATTACCACTTTTTCAGAAATGATTGTAGATAAAGCTATAATTCATAATGAAATCAAAACAATCAACAAACATTTCTTAGTCAATAATATTAGCGCTATTCAAATAGCAGGTTCAGAGCCTATGGAAATAAAATTAGCAATTCAAAAGCTAAATAATATTGATCGAATAAATCATATTAATTTGAATCTAGGTTGTCCAAGTTCTAGGGTACAAGAGAACAAACTAGGACTTGCCTTAACTCAATATCCCACTTTAGTAAAAGAGTGCTTACATGCTCTCAAAACATATAATAAAAAAATTTCTATTAAATGCAGGTTAGGTCTTGGACTGGAAGAGGATCAAAAATATATATTTGAATATTTAAGTATGTTTCAAGAGTTCGAAATCAAAACTGTATATATTCATTGTCGAAATGGTGTTTTAAATCTTGATACAAAAAAAAATAGGACAATTCCTAAAATCAACTATGAGCTTTTTTTTAAATGCAAAGATGTGTTTCCCAACATGGAGTTAATCCCTAATGGTGAAATAAATGACTTGGAAACCATTAAACATTTATCAGATAATAATATCAACCAATTCATGATCGGAAGACAATTTACTAATGATCTATTATTTATTGAAAAGCTGGGATTAGTTACAATTGATAATAAAGTTCGAATTATATCAGATTACTTAGATAGCTTTGAAGACTATGAATACTTAAATTTGAATTTACTTAAAAAAGCTATCTTTACTCTACTTTCTAAAGTTAATGGAGCTAAAAAAATTAAAAAAGATGTTTCTGAAGCTGATAGTATTATTAAGGTTAAAAAAATTTTTGAAAGTAATCAAATTTGGAATTAAATGAGCTAACGAAATATTCTTCTTTTTTAAAAAAATATGAATATTTAGAGGAGGATTTTAATTCACAAAAAGATTTTAAAAATATCTTAAATTATTACAAAACTTCTATTTCGAGAATTATTCATAATTCAAATTATTCCTTAACAGGTATCGAAAAATTAAAAAATGAAATAATTTATCTCATATTCTCTTCATCTCATGAGGGAAAAATAAATCAAGAATGCGCATCTCGGTTATGGTCTTTGATTTGTAAAAACTTTGTTACTAAGATTTTTAACTTTTATGTTCTTCGATCTTTTGATCATAAAATTTTAAAAAATTTCTTCATACTAGGTTTAGGTAAAATTGGAGTTAAAGATCTAAATTTCACATCTGATATTGATTTGATTATCTTCTTCGATAGTAAAAACTCAGATATCGAATTATCAGATTTTAATAAATTAATAAAAAAGATTACAAGTGATATTACTAATATTTCCCCATCATTTTTTCACAAAATAGATCTAAGATTACGTCCTGATTTAGGGGGCGCAAACATTGTTACAGATTTTGACAGTGCTATTGATTATTACTCGTCAGTAGGCAGAAACTGGGAAAGATTAGCATATCATCGATCTAATTTTATATGCGGCAATATCTTATTATATAGCAGCTTCCTAAATTCAATTAAAAGTTTTTTATTTAGACGCTCATTTGATTTTTACGCCATAGATGAAATCAAAAAACTCTTTGAAAGAAAAAAAACCTCAAACAATTTAGATATTAAAAACTCTTATGGGTTTATAAGATCATGTGAAAATATCATCCATTTTAATCAGCTATTATGGTCTGGAAAATTTAACGACCTTCGAGAAAGCAACATTCATAAATTATTCAAAAGAATGTCGAATTATAAAACCATCATTAATGAGGAGAATTTATCTGCAATTATAGATGCATACTATTATTTTAGAAAAATAGAAAATTATCTTCATTTAAAACAGAATACCTTTCAAAATATTGTTACTGAAGATGATCCTTACTTAAGAGAAGTTTTTAATAATTATTATGAAGAATTAACGTCTAAGAGAGAAAAAGTTATAAAAATTTACGAAAATTTATTTTCTCCAAAAAACGATGATCAAAATATTAAATTAGAAAATTTTAATGAAAAAAGTCGTACCATCATCAGTAAGTTGTTTGAGAAAGCTAGCAGCATCAACAGTTCTGAAACTGTGCGTCATGATTATACTAACTCAATAAAATATCTCGTTAATCTACTGGTCCACGAAGATCAAAAAGATGAACTGATTATTAAATTTGATTATCTTATTAATTATTATAAATCTGGTGTTCATTTAACTGGTTTATACAAATATAACAGTAATATTTTCCCTGAAATTATTTTCATATTCAACAATTCACCTAAATTAACTAATTTACTGAATAAAAACAATTTTTTGATTGAGTCACTTGTTTACCTTTTTAACTATGGTCTTCCAAATTTCCAAATAAGGGAAAAATCCGACAACTTTGATTTAGATTTGAAAAAAATCCTTCAAGATATATATGAGGTAGTTTTTTTATTAGATTATTTATACATTTCAAAAAAAATTGATTACGAAATTTATATTTATAAAAGAAATAGAAATATCAAAAAATTCCTTTTCAATTTATTTGATATCATAAAAAGAAATTATACTAGTCAAAATAATATTTTTTCTGATTTGTCTCCAATCCTTTTCGGAAGCTATGGTATCAATAAAGCCCTTCCATCATCTGATGTCGATTTATTTTTTATTTATCATTCAAAAGAGAATAACCATATTGATAATATTAAAATTGTTAGGAGATTTTATAATGTGATCAATCAGTATGTAGATAAGGACTTCTTAACTATTGATGATCGAAATAAACCTTTTGATAAAAGTTCAGATCAGGTAATTCAATTTGATAAATTTTTTAATTTTTATTTAAAAACGGATGTAATTTTTCATCAATTGTCTTTTTTAAAAACAAAAATTCTTTCTCACTCAAGGAATATAGCAAGATTATTTTATCATAGAAAAAATGAAATTATTTCTCAATATTCTTCTATTGATAAAAACTATATTAAAAAAATGCTTGATTTAAAAAACCCAAAAGAAAATTTTAAAGATTTAGTTCAGCTTTATAAAATTTCTGATGAAATATTTACTTTTAATAAAGGAGAGTTCCCTTTGAAGGGAAAGTTTAATATTTTTAATGAAGAGCTGGTCAGAGAGAACTTGTATAACAGCTCAACTAAGACTGATTTAAGTCAATCTTTAGATGAGCTGTTAAAAATTATAGATTAATAATCGTAGTAGAGATCGTACTCTTTAGGAGTAACTAGGAGTTTGTTTGGTTCGATCTCTTCTTCTCTTTTATATTCGATATAAGATTCGATTAGGTCTTTAGTAAATACGTTTCCTTCAAGAAGATATTCATGATTAGCTTCTAAATTATTGACCGCTTCTTCAAGAGAGGATGGAACTTCTTTTACTTTAGCTTGTTCTTCAGGTGGTAAATCATAAAGATTTTTATCCATTGGCTCTCCTGGATCAATTCTATTCTTGATACCATCTAAACCAGCCATTACCATTGCAGAGAAAGCTAAATACGGATTAGCTGTAGCATCTGGACATCTAAACTCGACTCTTTTTGCTTTTGGAGAAGGAGAATAGGCGGGGATACGACAAATCGCACTTCTGTTTCTGTTTGAGTAAGCTAGTTTTACTGGAGCTTCATACCCAGGGACCAATCTCTTGAATGAATTAATTGTTGGGTTGGTAAATGCAAGTAAAGAAGGAGCATGCTTTAAAAGACCTCCAATATAAAACTTCGCCTCATCGCTTAAGTTTGCATAACCGCTGTCTGCATAGAAAATTGGCTTTCCGTTTGACCAAATACTTTGATGACAGTGCATACCAGAACCATTGTCATTAGATAGAGGTTTAGGCATAAATGTAGCAGATAAACCATTGCTCTTAGCAGTATTCCTTACAACATACTTATACTTTTGAAGATCATCAGCGTGAGAGAGTAGCGTATCAAATCTTAAATCAATTTCTTGTTGACCAGCCGTTGCTACCTCATGATGTTGTGCTTCAACTTTCATTCCAATTGAAACCATATGATTGACCATTTCTGATCTAACGTCTTGCATTGTGTCGTGAGGTGGGCAAGGGAAATAACCACCTTTATTTCTGACGTGATATCCTAAATTAGGTCTTTCATCTGAACCTTTGTTCCAAATGGCTTCACCAGAGTCAACTGAGAAGAAAGAATTACTTGGATCTATAGATATTCTGACGTCATTAAATAAGAAAAACTCTGCTTCAGCACCAAAGAAAATACTATCACCAACACCAGATGATTTTACGTATTCTTCTGCTTTTTTTGCAACATATCTTGGATCTTTGTCATATTTTTGACCAGTGATAGGATCTTGAATATCACAA
>CABZXY010000032.1 GCA_902529795.1 uncultured Alphaproteobacteria bacterium | reverse complement strand
TTATGATCAGAGCATTGAATTTTTAAGGGTCTGCCGCCTATGCTTAATGTAAGATTAGGCATCTATATCAATTGATCCTAAAAGATCTTCAATTTTATTAGTGGCTTTATCAATAAGTTCAGATTTCTCAGAAAGTTCCATTTGCATTTGTTCCAATTGATTTTTTAATTCTTGCTCTCTTCTTTCTAGATAATTGACTTTTGCTTCAAGCTCCTCTTTCGATTTAGTTAATTCTAGGTTATTGGTTTTATAATTTTCTAGTTTTAGGGCAATTTGCTCGATTTTTTGCAGTATTTGTTGTTGAAATTCGTTCATACATTAATTATTAAGTATTACACAGAGTTATTCCATTGAAAAATTACACAGACCTTGCCAACTGTATCCGATTTTTGTCAGTTGAGGCAGTTGAAAAAGCAAAATCAGGTCATCCAGGAATGCCTATGGGTATGGCAGATATTGCCACCGTGCTATTCCATGACTATTTAGTTCATAATCCAAAAGATCCAACTTGGTATCTTCGAGATCGATTCGTTCTCTCAAACGGTCATGGATCAATGCTCTTATACTCAGTACTTTATTTGACTGGCTATAAAAAAATGACAATAAGTCAGTTAAAAAACTTTCGACAATTAGGAGCAATAACCGCAGGACACCCTGAATATGAGCCTGATGCGGGGATTGAAATTACAACAGGACCGCTTGGTCAAGGCATATCAAATGGTGTAGGCATGGCACTAGCTCTCAAAAAATATTGCCAAGAAAATAAACTTAAAAGGACCCCAAAAGTTTATGTTTTTTGTGGAGATGGATGTTTGATGGAAGGTATCAGTCAAGAAGCGATCAGTCTTGCTGGTCATCTTAAACTAGATAACCTTATTTTGGTCTATGATAACAACAAAATCAGTATCGATGGTTCTACTGACTTAGCTTTTAGCGATGATACTAATCTTCGCTTCCAATCTGTAAATTGGAGCGTACTCAATGGAAAAGGGCATGACCATAAAAACATTAATCAACTTTTTAAAAAAGCACAGAACTCTAAAAAACCAATTTTGATGAATTTTAAAACCATCATTGGTTTTGGTTCACCAAATAAATCCGCTAAGGCGTCCTCTCATGGATCCCCTCTGGGTAAAGATGAAATTCTACTCACCAAACAAAAACTTAGATGGAATGCAAAACCATTTGCTATTCCATCCAACTTATTATCTGTGTGGAGAAAATCTGCAAATAGAAATCAAAAAATTTATACTCAATCTAAAAAATTCTTAAAGAATAAAAACTCTATTAAAAAATTTGAAAATCAAATGGACAAATTTTTTGACATAATCGCTTCTGATTTTAAATCTTTTAATAAACCTCAAGCGACTAGAAAATCATCCGAAGGTTTTTTAAATTATCTTCATACCTCTATGCCGATCTTGGGAGGATCTGCAGATTTAACAGGCTCAAATAATACTAAAGGCAAAGGTATGGATGTTTTAAATCAGAATAATTTTCTAGGTCAGTATATCCATTATGGAGTACGCGAACATGGAATGGCTGCGATTATGAATGGAATAGCTGCAACAAGACTATTCAAAACTTATTCGGGAACTTTTTTGAGTTTTGCAGATTATATGAAGCCAAGTCTCCGATTAGCCGCACTTATGCAAATTGATCCAATTCAAGTTTTCACTCATGACTCTATTGGTTTAGGTGAAGATGGACCTACTCATCAACCTATTGAACAATTAAATATGCTTCGTTTAATTCCTAACAGCTTTGTATTTCGTCCTTGTGATATGATGGAGACTATTATTTGTTGGAAAGAAGCATTAAAGATTTCAAACGCTCCTTCTTTTATATGTCTCTCTCGACAAAATTTACCCCAAATATCAAATAAAAAGATCAATCTTAAAAATTTTAAAGGTGCTTATGTCATATATGAAACAGCTAAAAATAATGACATTACGATTATTGCTACTGGTTCTGAAGTTTCCCTTGCAATAGAAACTGCCAACCTTCTTAAAAAAGAGAATTTTTCAGCTAAGGTTATCTCCATGCCTAGTACTTCACTTTTTGATCAACAACCAGCATCTTTTCAAAAAAAATTATTTCAATCTAAATTGAGTCAAATCTTTGTAATTGAGGCCGGTTCAACAATGTATTGGAATAAATTTACATCATCTGAAAATATCTTTGGAATTGATGATTTTGGTGCCAGTGCACCTGCCAAGGATGTTTTTCATAAATTTGGATTAACTCCAAAAAAAATATCATCAACTATTAGAAAGAGGATTAAATAAAAATATGTCAAAAAAGAAAATTGCGATTAATGGTTTTGGTCGTATAGGGAGATTAGTTTTTCGTGCTTACATAGAGAGAGTAAAAGAATTTAATGAAACATTTGAAATTGCTTACATCAATGATCTAGCTGATATTGACTCAAACATTCACTTGTTAAAATATGACAGTGTCCATGGTGCATTAAACCAAGAAATCAACAAAACAGCAGAAGATAAATTCTCAATTGGTGATAATGAGATCATTGTTACCTCAGAGCGCAATCCCGTTGATCTCAAATGGGGCGATAAAGGAGTTGATATTATTCTAGAGTGTACGGGTGTATTTGCATCAAAAGAAAAAGCAATGAGTCACATTGAGAGTGGTGCAAACAAAGTAATCGTATCTGCCCCTTGTACAAATGCTGACTTTACTGTTGTTCAGGGTGTCAATCATCAAGAATTAAATAATGACCATATCGTAATTTCAAATGCTTCCTGTACTACAAATTGCCTTTCTCCTGTAGCTTATGTAGTCGATAAAGAATTTGGTATTGAAAATGGTTATATGACTACAATTCACTCTTATACAGGTGATCAAAGTACAGTAGATACATTTCATAAAGATTTAAGAAGAGCACGAGCAGCTGCTAGTAACATTATTCCCACAAGCACCGGTGCTGCAAAAGCAGTGGGTTTAGTTTTACCTCATCTTAAAGGGAAACTAGATGGCACTGCAATTCGTGTTCCTACTCCAAACGTCTCTTTGGTGGATTTTAAATTTAATACTAAAAACCTTATATCAGTCGATACTTTGAATGCTAAATTTAAAGAATATGCAAGTGGTCCTTTAAAAGGAATATTGGGCGTAGATACAGATCCAAAGGTTTCAAGCGACTATAACCATGATTCTCATAGTTCTATTTTAGATTTGACCGAAACAACTACTGTTTCCGATACTTTTGGAAGAATTCTTACTTGGTACGATAATGAGTGGGGATTTTCCAATAGAATGCTTGAGACTTCGCAACAGGTTTGTAAATTATAGGAGAAGATATGAAAGTTACATCAACTACAAAAAAAATTATTTCTAACTACACACATGAAAATGTAGGCGTGCGTTCCAATATAATGCGCATACTAGGCCAAGGAAAATTAGGTGGCACTGGTCGAATGATCATTCTTCCAGTTGATCAAGGGTTCGAGCATGGTCCAGATCGAAGCTTTGCAATTAACCCTCCAGCCTATGATCCTAATTATCATCATCAATTAGCTATTGATGCAGGTCTCTCAGCTTATGCAGCTCCTTTGGGTTTATTACAAACCAGTTCAGATAGCTTTCATGGACAGATACCAACAATTTTAAAAATTAATAGCTCTAATACTCTTGCTACCTCTCTCGATCAAGCAGTTACAGGTAGTATTGATGATGCACTCAAATTAGGTTGTGCTGCGATAGGATTTACCATCTACCCTGGTTCAGATCATAATTTCTCCTTAATGGAAGAATATAGGGAACTAAGCCTTGAGGCAAAAGCAAAGGGTCTAGCGGTTGTTCTTTGGGCATATGCGCGTGGATCAAATATTAGTAAAAAAGGTGAGACAGCAATGAATATAATTTCTTATGCTGCACATATGTCTGCTTTGTTAGGAGCAAATATTATTAAAGTGAAATTACCAAGTGATTTTCTGGAAGAAGATCCAACTAAAGCTGCTTTTGAAAATAATAATATTGCTATAGGCACTCTTCAAGAGAGAGTGGCTCATATCAAAAAAGTTGCTTTCGAAGGAAAGCGCCTAGTTGTATTCTCTGGAGGTGATGCAAAAGATGATAAAGCCCTCATGGAAGAGATTAAAGCTATTCACTTCGGTGGTGGTAATGGTTCAATTATCGGACGTAATTGTTTTCAACGAACCAGAGAAGACTCTTTAGCTCTTCTTGATCAAATGATTCAAATTTATAAATCTAAATGAAAATAAACGCTATTGATTTAAAAATAGGCAATATCATCCAACATAATAATGCTTTATGGAAAGTAACTAAGCTCTCTCATACACAGCCTGGTAAAGGTGGTGCTTATATTCAAGCAGAAATGAAAAATATTACAAACCATTCAAAGTTAAACGAAAGGTTTCGAAGCGCAGAGTCTATTGAAAAAATCAGAGCCGAGGAAATTGATCATCAATTCCTTTTTAGAAGTGGAGATGATTTCACGTTTATGAACAATCAAACCTATGAGCAAATTGTTTTAAATACAAATCAGGTCAATGAAGAAACTGCTAAGTTTTTGCAAGATGGTATGGATGTATCTATTGAGTTTTATGATGAAAAACCAATGACCGTTAACCCTCCAGAAAATTTAGTTGTAGAAATTGCAGAAACAGAAGCTGTTGTTAAAGGCCAAACTGCATCCTCATCATACAAACCTGCTGTTTTAACAAATGGAGTTCGAGTTACAGTTCCTCCTCACATTGAGACAGGAGATAAAATAAAAATTAATACGAAAGAATTAACTTACATAGAAAAATCTAAGTAAGTTCTCATGGCTATCATTCCTCCAATTATTTTTGTTATGGAAAAAGCATGTCGAAGTGCTGCAAAGGGATTGGTGCGAGATTTTGGCGAGCTTGAAAAGTTACAAATTTCTAAGAAAGATAAAAATGACTTTGTCTCTTCAGCTGACTTACGTGCATCAGAGAGTATTAGTTATCATTTAAATAAAGATAGGCCTGATTTTTTACAAATAGATGAAGAAACTTTTAAAAAAGAAGACTCGGAAAAATTGAAAGGCAACACTCCTGTTTTCATTTCAGATCCACTGGATGGTACCAAAAACTTTATACATGGTAATGGTTACTTTGCAGTAACTATTGGATTGGTTCATAAGAAAGAAGTAATAGCTGGAGTTACATATAACCCAATATTGAATGAATTATTTTGGGCACACAAAGGGTCAGGATCTTGGATAAATAATCAACGTCTAAGAGTTTCTCAAAGAGATAAACTAGATGGCTGTATGTTTACCTCTGGAGTTCAAATTAAGCATCAAGATGTCCTTGATGAAGGAATAACTCAAATTGGAAACTTACAACGAAAAACTAGCGTTAGAATTTTAGGATCCTCTGCTCTTGACCTAGCCAATGTTGCTGCTGGTAAATTTGATGGTTTTTGGTGTAAACGACTAAATTTATGGGATATTGCCGCGGGACTAATTCTAGTTAGAGAAGCTGGAGGAATTTGTTTAAACGAAAAAGGAAATGATTTTGATGCTATTGAAGATGACTGTCTTATAGCGTCCAGCGCAGCTATAAGTTCCGAATTGCTTAAAAATCTGTAAATATTTACTTGATTTTTTAACCTTTGATCACTATTTTCTGTACACCATGAGAGAAAAGATACACCCTGATTATCACGAAATTACTGTTGAACGTACGGACGGTTCTACTTATAAAACCCGCTCAACTTGGGGAAAAGCCGGCGATACAATGAAATTAGAAATTGACCCTCTATCACACCCAGCGTGGAACCAAGGTTCTGGCAAAATGGTAGATTCCGGCGGTCGTGTAGCAAGATTTAAAAATAAGTATAAATCTTTTAAGATATAATATCTGCTTTTAAAAATGTCTGATAACAAACCTTTAATGCCTTTAGCAACTGCCGTATGGTTAGTTGATAATACTGCCTTAAGTTTTTCACAAATTTCTCAGTTTTGTCAGTTACATGAATTAGAGGTTCAGAGTATTGCGGATGGTGAAGATGCTTACAAAATGCAGGGTCTTAATCCTATAGCAAGTGGTCAGCTCACTATGGATGAAATTAAGCGCTGTGAACAAGATCCAACTGCTGCTCTCCAATTGCAAAATAAAAAATCAGAGTCTATTCAAACTAATATTAAAGCTAAAAAATACTTGCCTTTATCTGTTAGACAAGAAAGGCCTAAGGCCATTGCTTGGTTAATCCGCGAGTACGGCAAGGTTTTAACAGATACTCAAATTGCAAAACTAACTAGTTCAACTAAGCCGACCGTTGCTAATATTCGTGCGGGTAACCAATCTCAACCAATTACCGAATTTCGCAATCCTATGGATTTAGGTCTATGTTCCTATGAAGATCTTAAATTGTTAGTTGAAAAAGGACAGCGCAAAGCTGAAAAAGAAAAAAAAGCTAAAGAAAAAGCTGCTCAGCTTTCTACAACTACGGTTTCCTAAAGAATAAATAAACATCTCCTAAACGTAAGCCA
>CABZXY010000031.1 GCA_902529795.1 uncultured Alphaproteobacteria bacterium | reverse complement strand
ATCAACGATTTATATTTTCCACCTGAGGATAATGAAATTGAATTAAGAGATATCAAAAATGGGGAGCTCAGAACAATACCTTCAGATTTTGGGCACTATGCGGGCGCGGGTAAAACCAAATCCGATTTAGATTTTATTAATAAAGCAATTACTGATTTGCTGACTAATTAAATTTAATTTTAAATAATTTTTTTTTGCCAATTTTTAAAACTTCATCATGATTAGATTGGTTAAGATTAAAATTAAAATCTTTTATCTGATTTTCATTGATTTTAATTCCTCCACCCTCAATTAGTCTTTTTGCTTCAGATTTTGATGGAACTAACTTGTGGGTAATAAGAGCATCTATAATTTTAATATCTTGTTTATTTTCAAAGACGATTTCCTCTAAGTCTTCATGAGATTTTTTTTCAAATATAGAAACAGCTTTATTTTCAGCTTCTTTAGCTGAATTTTCTGAATGACAGTCAGCTGTTACTAAGTACGCAAGACGTTTTTTAGCATTATTAATATCTTTTGATATTAAGTCTTTAATTTCGGATTGTTCTAAATCACTGAAAATTAATAATAATTTCTCAACGTCACTATCATCTACATTTCTCCAGTACTGATAAAAATCATAAGAACTATATTTTTGTTGATCAATCCATACAGCCCCTTATTTTTTAGCAAGATAACTAGCTTAGATGTATTCTTATTTATCCTATCTACTATTTTTTTTGGTTCGATTTTTTGTGGAATATTATCTTTGATATTTCTCGTATTTGTAGTTGTGGCAACAAAAGAAAAATAGCTAAATACTTCTCAACCAATTTTCAATCTCAAGCTTCCTATAAAAGTAATTTTCATGTTCAAGTTGACTCAATAAAGTCAATCTATTTTCAAATTCATCCTTATTGAAAATTTTTAAATAATTTTTTTTCCAATAATTCATTAATTTCCCAATAAAATTAAAAGGTAATTCAGGGTGATATTGAGTACAAAAAATTTTTTTATTTTTATGAGAGATTGCTTGTATTGAAATTTCATTATGTGAGATAATTTCAAATTCAGAATTAATTTTTTCTAAATGATCGTAATGATGTCCTGGTGCAGTGAAATAATTTCTTTTGTTTTCATAGACATAATGATTTTTAATTATTTCTATATTTTCAGCAAAACCAAATTCAAATTTTCCAGCTTGAATAATTTTATCTCCATAACAAGTCGCTATAACTTGAAGCCCCCAACAACTACCCCATAAGGGTTTATCTAATTTTAAAATTTTTTCACAAACTTTTAATTGTTTTTGATTATGTTCATTAGATAAATAAATATTTCCCAAACCGCCTGTCCACATAAAGACATCATAGTCGTCATAAGAAAAACTATTAATATCATCTAGATAAGTATGAAGGACCTTAACCTCAGCATTAGGGTCTGTTTGTTCTATTATTTCTTTAAAAAAAGTATACTGAAATTGACTATTTGCCTTTTCATGTTCGAGATCATGGGACTCGTCCATGCCATTAATAACCAAATATTTCAAACTTTACTTATTAAATTTTGAGAATTTTTTTAAAATGAAATCGTTATCTCTTTTTGCGATTTTTCTAAGGATAAAGAACATAAAGGCTATCCAAAGAACACCTGCAATAATTCTGTTTTCTAAAACAAAACTTATCGCACTTTGAAAAATATAATTTGTTGTAGTGTAATCCATTTTTTTATTTATTAAATGACGGGGCAATAAGCCCCGTCAATTTTATAATATTTACTTGGTTTTCTTCGCTGTATCTGACTCGTGACGTGCTGCTAAAGCTGTAACAAGCACAAGTAAGGCAATACATAGAAGTGTCCAGAAAATTAAAGTACCTTCGCTGTTAGCAGATGTAAAATAAGCGTCTACACCCTCCCAGCTATTTTCAGGTCCTGGCCATGAATTCATGTTTAAGTTCCTTTCTTATACTATTGAGCTGTCGCTCTAAGTCCTAATTCAGCACTGTCAATTCCAGCTTTTTGAACTTCATCTGGCACGCGTAACCAACCCATCATCTTCATGACGAATGATATACCATAACCAGGTACAAAGCCCACTAAGAACATGACAATACAACCAACGATTTGTCCACCTAAGCTTGTAGGCGGAATATCACCTGCAGCTGGGTAGCCAGAAGCAAATAATCCCATTGCTATGACACCCCAAATACCGGCAACACCGTGAACTGAGATGGCCCCTACCGGATCATCAATTTTGAAGACACTGTGTAACCAATTATTCGCAGGAATAATAATTACACCACCGACAAAACCAAGCACAAAGGCTAATCCTGGATACCAAACATCAAGACCTGAGGCACATGAGAATATACCTGCAAGACCACCTGACATCATCCAGAATGGGTTACCTTTACTCATCCAGAAAGCGCCAATCATACCACCGGCTAGTCCCATTAGAGTGTTGAATGCAAAAGATGACAATGTTGCTGGGGCACCATAAATGTTTATCCATCCACCAAAGTCAGCACCTGCCCAAATTAAACAACCACCGAGGAAACCGAAGAAACCAACGATAATCATTAGCAAGCCAATAAATGAGAATCTTAAGTCGTGACCCTCGATCTCATTAGCTGATCCATCAGCATTATATTTGCCAACTCTAGGACCAAGATTTAGAACAACACCGAATGCAAACCAACCAGCAATCATGTGTACTACACCAGCTGCTCCAACATCGTGATATCCGAAACCAGTTACTAACCATCCATCTGGATGCCAGCCCCAAGACGCGCCTAAGATCCATGCTACTGAACCTAATACTACTGCTAAGAATACAAATGCGCTAATTCTAATTCTTTCTAGAACAGCTCCAGAGAAAACTGATGCGGTTGTACAAGCAAACAGAGTAAAGGCAGCCCAGAATACACCAGTTGCCTGATCACTAAGCATTGGTCCCATTGAAACATTCCATGGTGTTCCATAACCCTCTAAATCAATCGGGCTAAAACCCATTGGGAATGCTAAATAAATGTACCATCCAAATAACCAAAAAGTTGGTATCATGAATGCGAACGCTAAAAGATTTTTTACAGCAGAAGAAACAGCATTTTTATATCGAGATGCTCCAACCTCATACATTAAAAAACCAACGTGAATTGCGATCATTAATGCAGTACACCACCAATAGTATGCTTCCATGGCTACGTTGGCCTGCGTGGTCACAAACACTTCTAGTTCTTCAAGTGTCATTATTAAATATCCTCTCTTAGTTTTTTCATTTTTATAAAAATAAAAAGATTAAGAATCTATTACCTAATCTTCTTAAAGGATTTTACTTTGTTAATTACTCATTTATAATGATAATTAAAGAAAATCAGGAGTAAATTTTATTAAAAAACCCAATAAAGCAAGTGTTTTTTAATCATATGCATGATTTGCATACACATTTTAGAGGAGTTAAAAAATGACAGTCAATCTTCACCAATTTGCCAAAAAAAATGGCGTGAAATATTTTTTTGTTAGTTTCGTAGATCTGTTTGGTGTTCTCAGATCTAAGCTTGTTCCAGCAACTGCTATAGATGAAATCCAATCTGAAGGAGCTGGTTTTGCAGGTTTTGCAACTTGGCTTGATATGTCTCCAGCCGACTCAGATATGTTCGGAATGCCGGATGGAGATAGTGTTATCCAATTACCTTGGAATAAAGAAATTGCTTGGGTGGCATCTGATCTATATATGGACGGAAAACCCGTAGAAGCTTCTCCTAGAATTGCACTTAAACGTCAAATTGAAAAAGCATCAAAAAAAGGTCTTTATATGAAATCAGGAGTAGAATGTGAATTTTTCCTGGTCAGTCAAGATGGTACGGCTTTATCTGATGACAAAGATATCCAATCTAAACCGTGTTATGACTCTGCAGCTTTAATGAGAAGGTATGATGTTATCACTGAAATTTGTGACTCTATGATTTCTTTAGGTTGGGCTCCCTATCAAAATGATCATGAAGATGCAAATGGGCAGTTTGAAATGAATTGGGATTTCTCTGATTGTTTAATTACAGCTGATAGACATGCTTTCTTTAAGTTCATGGTAAAATCTATTGCTGAAAAACATAATTTACGTGCAACTTTTATGCCTAAACCTTTTACACACCTAACAGGAAATGGCTGTCATTGCCACGTATCCTTATGGGATAAATCAGGAAAGAAAAATATGTTTTTAGATAAAAAAGATGAATTAGGATTATCTAAAACGGGCTATAACTTTCTTGGTGGAATTATGGAAAGTGCAGATAAAATGGCTGCAGTATTTAACCCCACTATCAACTCTTATAAAAGAATTAACGGAAGTGTGACTACTTCAGGTGCAACTTGGTCTCCAAGTTCAATTACATGGGCTGGTAATAACAGAACCCATATGGTCAGAGTTCCAGGTGCTGGAAGATTTGAGCTAAGGTTGATGGATGGTGCCACTAATCCTTACCTACTCCAAGCTGGTATTATGCTTCTTGGACTTGACGGTTTAAATAACAAAAGAGATCCAGGGAAAAGATTAGATATCAATATGTACACAGAGGGTCACAAGGCGGGTAAAGTGAAAAAACTCCCTCTAAACCTTCTAGATGCTATTAGAGATTTTGATAAATCAAAAATCATAAGAGCAGGTTTTGGGGATGAGTTAGTAAATAGTTATGTAAAATTGAAAAACCAAGACTGGTCTACCTTTAACAAACACTTATCATCTTGGGAAAGAGAGACTACTTTAGATTGCTAGTAGATCTATCACCGGAAGTATTGCAAGAAAAATTTCTTGATTGGCAATGTCAGTCAAGAATGAATGCTTTTAGAACGCAAGGAGGTAGGCCCAACACCTCCATGACTCCTTATTTATTAGATGATAAAGGTAACGAGTATGCTCAAATTATTGTTGTACTTGTAGAAAATGATTGTGAGGAGACGACAAGACTCTTTGAGTATAACTTTAAAAAAACATATGATCCTGCCGAAAGATACGACAAGATTAATAAGTTTTTGTCGTCTGAGTTCTTCTTAGATAAACATAAGTTTAGTGATGCTTTATTCGCCACATTTCCAAAAAAGAATAAATTTATCTCAACAATAGTAAAAAAAGGTAAGTGTATCTTGGACTTTATTCACCTCTCTACTAATTATCGAATAGAGTGCACACCTTTTATTTTAGATGAAGATGAAAATGCTTGGGAAAATGTTTTTTGGCATAATTTAAATTTTAATCCCGGTCTTAATAAAGACATAGATGTAGTAAAATTTATTCCTAATTGGAAAAAATCTAAACTTATTAGAATTTCTGAGTAAAAAAAAAGGCGACTATAGGTAGCCGCCTTTTAAATAATTATTTCTGTAAACTATTCGTTAAGTTTAAAATTATCGCCTTTAACGTATGTTTTCTTTAGTGCAACTAAAGGATGACTTGAAGACATCTGGAACTTAATCAAAAGTTCTCTTGCTAACATATCTCTTTCTTGCTGGCCTTTAGGTAGCTTCATTTTCGCTGGTACGGTAATCCAACCATTTGCATTTCTGTCAAAAACAGCTGGTTTGTCACCTTCATATCCCATATGGACATCTTCTAGCCAGTTAAGATCATCCCAACCCATAGTCTCAATATATTTCTTCAAGAATGGTGTTAGTTTTTTATAATCAGGAATTAAGTTCAC
Organism: uncultured Alphaproteobacteria bacterium; assembly: GCA_902529795.1. Classification (GTDB taxonomy): domain Bacteria; phylum Pseudomonadota; class Alphaproteobacteria; order HIMB59; family HIMB59; genus HIMB59. The sequence goes on along the minus strand of CABZXY010000031.1, from coordinate 2,172 downwards.
ATCATATCGATAACCAATATGCTGACCGATTGATTTTTCTCTTTCGGATTTAATATCCTTATCTTTTAATTTAGCACCACCTACTGCTTGGTACTTTCCACCCTTTACGCCTAAAGAGAATGACTTACTTGCTTTTTTAGTTTTAGTAGTTTTTTTTGCTTTTGCCATTTCTCCTCCTATATTGAATGGTAGTTTTTAACACCAACAGTCATATCTGTACCCGCTAAAGGAACTTTAGCCATTGCTGAAGCTTCCATAGTTAAAGCTGCTAAATCTTCTGGCTCAAGTGAGTGAAGATTTGTTTTACCGCAAGCTCTTGCCATTAATTGTGCTTCAAGTGTCATAGTGTTGAGCATGTTATATACTCTTTCAGCTGCCTCAGTAGGATCTAATCTACTTCTAAGTACTGGGTCTTGAGTTGCTACACCAACAGGACATCTACCTGTGTGGCAGTGATAACAGTATCCCGCTTCTACACCCATTTCCTTTTCGAAATCAGCTTCAGGTATATCTTTGTTACAGTTAAGCGCTATAAGACCGGCTGTTCCGATAGCAATAGCATCTGCACCAAGTGCTATAGCTTTAGCCATATCAACACCATCTCTAATACCACCAGCATAAACAAGTGTGATATCTCCTGATTTTCCAACATCATCAAGAGCTCTTCTTGCTTCTCTGACTGCACCAATACCAGGGATACCTGTATTTGCAGCTGCAACGTGTGGGCCTGCACCAGTTGAACCTTCCATAGAGTCTAAGAAAATAGAGTCAGGATCACATTTAGCTGCCATTCTGACATCATCATAAACTCTTGAAGCTCCAAGTTTTAATTGGATTGGAACTTGGTTATCAGTAAGTTCTCTCAATTCAGCAACCTTTAATGCCAAATCATCTGGACCCATCCAGTCTGGATGTCTTGCAGGTGATCTTTGGTCAATACCAGCTGGTAAAGATCTCATCTCTGCAACCTGATCAGTAACTTTTTGACCCATTAAGTGTCCACCCATTCCAACCTTTTGACCTTGTCCAATAAAAACTTCAATAGCATCTGCTAATTGAGCATGGTGAGGATTAAAGCCATATCTTGATTGGATACACTGGTAATACCATTTATTTGAGTATCTTCTCTCATCAGGAATCATACCACCTTCACCAGAACATGTAGCACTACCTGCCATAGTTGCTCCACGAGCTAGAGCGGTCTTGGCTTCATAAGATAAAGCGCCAAAACTCATACTTGTGATGTAGACAGGTATGTCTAATTTAATTGGGTTTTTAGCTCTAGGACCAATAACGGTTTCAGTTAAACATTTCTCACGATAGCCCTCGATAACAAAACGTGTAAGGGTTCCGGGAAGAAAAGTTAGATCATCCCAGTGAGGAATTTTTTTCATGAGAGCCATACCTCTCATTCTGTATCTTCCTAACTGCGCCTTAATATGGATATCATCCATGACGTCAGGAGTGAAGATTGCGTTTTTACCTAAAAGTGTAGTATTTCTTTTTGCCATGTTTTCTCCTAACCTAATATTCCTTTTCTTTCACTTGGCTCTAAGTTGTCATAGTTCCAAAGCTTTTTACCAGCAACATATTTCTTAAATTTGCTAGCTGGTGTCTTTGAGTTGATCTCAGCATTGTTTAATTTCTGTTCAAGCCATCTCACTTCATATTCGTTCATTTCGCCTTCGACACAGTCACTACCAAGAGATTTGACTTCACCGCCAACAAAAATCATACCGTCGTACATAGAGTCACCCATGTTTGCACTAACATCTCCACAAACAATAATTCTTCCTCTTTGCATCATGAAGCCAGTAAATGCTCCAGCGTTTCCACCAATAATGATAGTTCCGCCTTTCATATCAATACCAGTTCTTGCACCAGCATTACCTTTAACGATCAAATCACCACCTCTAAGTGCAGCACCAAAACATGATCCGGCGTTATTTTCGACTAGAACTTTTCCTGCCATCATATTTTCAGCACAGGACCATCCAACTCTACCTTTAACTCTAACAGTAGGGCCATCGATACAACCAATACCAAAATAACCTAAACTACCTTCAAATATGATGTTTAGCTTGTTTAGAATACCCACTCCAAGAGAGTGTTTTGCACCAGGATTTTTAATTACAACAGTTCCATAACCTTTTTTCATCGCATCTCTGATCT
>CABZXY010000030.1 GCA_902529795.1 uncultured Alphaproteobacteria bacterium | reverse complement strand
TGGACTTTTAAAAAAGTGCTCTCTTTAATGATATCTCTCCACCACATAAACATAGTAAAGATTATAAGACCTAACCCAACAAACATTGGCCAGAGCATTTCATAGTGCATATATAGAATGGCACCTGAAACTAGGAACAATGCGGAAAATGCGCCAACAAGTGGCCATGGACTAGGATTAACCAAGTGGTACTGATGCTTTTTTTCTGAATCTTTAAAAGTTAAATCAACCATTGACTAGTATTTCATTCTTTTTTCTCAAAAAAGGTATATGACAAAGTGACATTCTTCACTTTTTTAGCTTCAGGATCCTCTAATATAAGAGGGTCTATATAAAAAGTTACTGGGAACTTAACAACTTCACCAGGCTGAATTTTTTGATCTTGAAAACAAAAACATTCAATTTTGAGTAAATAGGGTCCTATCTTTGGCGGCAAAACATTAAAAATAGATGTTCCGGTATTAGGTATTGAAGAATTATTTTGAGCTTTAAAAGTAACGTCATATTTTACTCCCTCCGTAATTATCATTTTATCTGGAGCTTCAAAGTTCCAATCTAGCCCATCATTAACCTGAGAAGAGAAAACAACATTCATTTTTAATTCACCCATGTCAGGGTCGATCTGCTCTAGTAAAGTATCGCTTTCTTGATTGAAACCTTGGAAACCAGTTAAATCACAAAAAAGTCGATATAATGGAACTGAAAAGACTACTAAGCTCGACATAAATACCAAAATTGATATTAATAAAATTAGAGTTTTATTTTTGCTGGAACTTTTCAAATACCAGATTTAATTCTCTGAATAGTTATAAAATAAAAACCCACTACTAAACAAAGCAAGATGATCAAAACAATGAGATTTTTTTTCTTTTTATTCATTTAAAAAAATCGATCGATAACAGTGAATAAAAAAATTAAGAATAAATAAATAATAGAAAAACCAAATAATTTAATTGAATCCTTTTTTAAATTTTTTGACTTATTAAGCTTAATTAGTTGAAAAGCAAAATAGCTATTTAAGATATTTGAAGTTACAAAAAAAATCATTCCTGCAAAGCCAAGTATAAAAAGTAGATTAGTCGAGATAATCATCAAGAATGTGTACATATTCATCATTTTCAATGTTTTTTGAATGCCATGTTTAACGGGATACATAGGAACATCTGCATTTGAATAATCTTGATTTCTGTAAATTGCCAGTGCCCATGAATGTGGAGGAGTCCAAAGAAAAATAATTAGGCATAAAATTAATGGGTATAAGATCATTTCATTAGAAATACTTATCCATGCAATAACTGGGGGAAGCGCTCCAGCTAAACCTCCTATAACTATATTTTGAGCAGTTCGATATTTTAAAAACATTGTATAAAAGACAGAATAATAAAGGATTGTAAATGCTAACAGAATAGCTGCCTGAATATTGGTAAAAAAGAATAAAGCTACCACGGAGAAAAAAGAAAATACTAAGCCTATTGCTAAAGCAGTATTGGCTGAGATATTTCCCGCAGGAATTGGTCTGAACTTTGTTCGGTCCATTTTTGAGTCAATTATTCGATCATGCCACATATTTAAAATAGCTGAGCCAGATGCACCCATGGCTATAAGTAGTAAGCTAACGCCTTTAATCAAAATTGATTTTTCTGATGGGGCTACTAGCATTGCGCATAATGCTGTAAATATGACTAGAGAAATTACTCCTGGTTTAATTAATACATAAATCTGCTTTAATAAATTTAATAGTGAAGGAAAGTTAAAACCCACACTAGAGGAAAGTAACTGTTCTTGTCTGTCTTTGTTTAAAGTCACAAATTAATTCTTTACTTCAGGTAAAGTTTCAAATTGGTGATAAGGAGGTGGAGAAGGCAAGGTCCACTCTAATGTTTTTGCTCCCTCACCCCAAGGATTAGCTTCAGCTTTCTTACCACTGATTAAAGCAATAATCATCACAACTAAGAAAAGTAAGAAAGAACCAAAGGAAATATAGGAACCCAAAGAAGATATCGCATTCCATCCAGCATAAGCGTCAGGATAATCAGGAATTCTTCTTGGCATGCCAGCCAATCCTAAAAAGTGCTGAGGGAAGAATGTCAAGTTAACACCAGCAAAAAATAACCAGAAATGTAATTTTCCAAAAAATTCAGAATATTGTTTTCCAGTCATTTTGCTAAACCAGTAATAAATTCCAGCAAAAATACCAAATACAGCCCCCATACTTAATACATAGTGGAAATGGGCGACAACGTAATATGTATCATGAAGAACGACATCAACGCCAGCATTAGCGAGGATAACTCCAGTAACGCCGCCTAAGGTGAATAAAAATATAAATCCAAGAGCAAATAGCATTGGTGTTGTAAAAGTAATAGAGCCTCCCCACATCGTGGCTATCCAGCTAAAGATTTTTACACCAGTGGGAACAGCAATAACTATAGTAGCAAGCATAAAGTAAGCTCTTACATTGGCACTAAATCCAACTGTGTACATATGATGTGCCCACACTACAAAACCAATAAATCCTATCGCAACCATTGCGTATGCCATACCCAAATATCCAAAAACAGGCTTCTTTGAAAAAGTTGAAACAATATGGGATATGATTCCAAATGCAGGAAGGATCATAATGTAAACCTCAGGATGTCCAAAAAACCAGAAAAGGTGTTGGAAAAGAACAGGGTCTCCTCCACCGGCTGGATCGAAAAATGTGGTTCCAAAGTTACGATCAGTTAAAAGCATAGTAATGGCTCCACCTAATACGGGGACGGCTAAAAGAAGAAGAAAAGCAGTTACTAGCATAGACCAAGCAAATAAAGGCATTTTATGAAGAGTCATACCAGGTGCTCTCATATTGAGAATTGTAGTAATAAAGTTTACTGCGCCCAATATTGAAGAAGCTCCAGCTAAGTGAAGTGAAAAAATAGCCATGTCAACAGCAGGAGAACTATGTCCAGTAATGGAACTCAAAGGAGGATAAATGGTCCATCCTGTTCCAGCTCCACTTCCAACGAACATTGAACCCACAATTAAAAACAAAGAGGGAATTAGTAGCCAAAAACTAATATTGTTTAGTCTTGGAAATGCCATATCAGGAGCGCCAATCATCAATGGCACAAACCAGTTACCAAATCCACCAATCAGAGCAGGCATCACAACGAAGAAAATCATTAATAGTCCGTGGGCAGAAATAATAACATTCCACATCTGACCATCAGTTACTACTTGCATACCAGGATCCGCTAATTCCATTCTCATAATAACGGATAAAGCACCACCGATAACTCCAGCGACTATTGCATATATAAAATACAGTGTTCCAATATCTTTATGGTTGGTAGAAAAAAACCATCGTACGAAAAAATTTGGCTTATGATCGTGATGATCGTCTAGTGATGTAGCTGCTGTGCTCATAGTTTATTCTCCTCAAATTCTATATTTAAAACATCATTTTTTGAAAGAACTAGTTCTTCATCAATTTCAGAGCTAGTAATAGGCTGAATATCTTCATTAATTGCATAATTATTTTTTGCTTCATTCACCCATGCCATAAATTCATTTTCTGGGAGAACTTTTACAACCACAGGCATAAAACCGTGACCTGTTCCACAAATTTCAGAACATTGGCCGCGGTAAGTTCCCGGTTCTTTAACATTTACCCATGTTTCATTCAATCTTCCAGGCACAGCGTCTGTTTTTAGACCCATTGATGGGACCGCCCAACTATGAAGCACATCACCTGCAGTTATTAAAATTTGAACATTTTTATTTGCTGGGATTACAAGAGGATTATCAACTGTTAATAGCCTTAAATCTCCCTCTTGAAGATCTTCATCTTGAATCATGTAACTTTCAAAGTAAAAGTCTCCATGGTCTGGATATTCATACTCCCAATACCATTGATGTCCTATTACTTTGACTGTCATGTCGTAGGTTTCACTTTTTTCTTGTTGATATAGTAGCTTAAAAGATGGAACTGCCATAACAACTAGAATTACTACTGGTATAGCTGTCCATAAAACTTCGATAATTGTGTTATGGGTTGTTGAGGATGGGTTGGGATTTCTTTTTGCGCTAAACCGCCAAGAAACATAAAAGAGCAAAAATAAAACAAATAATGTGATAGCTGTCATAACAATTAAAATACCATCATGAAGACTAATAACTTTTTGCATCAAATCAGTTGCAGGATTTTGAAAACTCAGCTGCCAGTCTGTGGCGACAGCATGAAGTTGAGATGAAAATAAAACAAAAATAAATGTGAGTAATGATTTCATGTCTTTATATTAGTAAAGTTTTATTTTCAGTATATTGACAGGATGTCGCTAAAAATGGTGTTTTCTTTGAAAAAAATGGAAGGTTAAACTAAGTGCGGCAATAACTGCAGTATCTGTCTTTAAAATTTGACTTCCTAATTTGATGTTGAGGAAGTTTTTTGAATTAGACTCAATAAATTTTCTTTCCTCATCTTCAAACCCCCCCTCAGGCCCAACGATTACTAAAATATTTTCATAAAAATTCTTTTTTGGAAGCTCATCTATTAAAATTCCTTTGAGATTTTCATCGAACATCAAAACATTCGATGATTGCAAGAGTTTTTTTTGATTAGAGAGTTTTTCCATTTGAAAGATTGTTGGAAGAGAATGTCTGCCAGATTGTTGAGCAGCCCCAACGCCATAGGCTTCAAATTTTGACAAATTAATTTTACTAACTACCGTTCTATGAAATTTTGTTGGATAGAGTTTCTTTATACCTATCTCCGTAGATTGTCTTATGACAGACTCACTATTAAGATACTTTATAGGAGAAAAAAGCAGACTAATATCTGCTGTAATTACAGGAGGCAGTGATTGTTCTAAAACCTCCGCAATCAGACTATTTTTTTTGATATCAATTATTTTGGCTATCCATTCACCATTTTCTTCATTAAATAAACTAATTTGTTCGCCGATATTTAATCGCATTACTTTGATAAGATGGATATAGTACTTTTCATCTAAATGATAAGTGTTACCCTTTACCAAATTTGATTTATTGTAAATTCTCTTCATGAATGACATTAGACAGGATAATTTAATTTTTAGAATTTTTCCAATATTTACCCATCCGTATATTTTAATAATGAGACTCGATAGACCTATAGGGTATATATTATTGTTTTATCCAATATGCTTTTCGATTTTTGCATTTTCTAGTCTAGATACAGATGTCCTGATTTTGTTAATAGTATTTTTAATCGGATCAATAGTCATGCGATCTGCTGGTTGTATTATCAACGACCTTCTCGATCGTGATATTGATATTAAAGTTCAAAGAACACAAACTAGACCCCTGGTATCTAATTCTCTTACTATAAAAAACTCAATTATTAGTTTGATTATTTTGCTGAGTATTGGCTTAATTATTTTAACTCAATTAAATTTTCCATCAATAATTCTAGCCTTAGTAATTGTGCCGCTGGTTTTTTTATACCCATTGGCCAAAAGGTTTTTTTTTCTCCCTCAATTTATTTTAGCTTTTACTTATAATTGGGGGTGCTTGATTGGCTGGTCTTCATTGAAGTCACCAAGTAGTTTTTCAGACGTTTCACTATTGTTTATATCTTTGATTTTATGGACAATAATTTATGACACTGTTTATGCAACTCAAGATGAAGAAGATGATAAGAAGCTATCTTTGAAATCTAGCGCAATATTATTTGGAAGCAGTAAATTAATTATTCTGAATTGTCTTTTGATAGCAATGTATACATTTTTAATGTTTTTTGGAAAAAATCTGGGTTTTAATTTTTTATATTTTGCTCTTCTTACTTTTCTATTGGTTTTGAATTTAATCGATCTTAACTATATTTGGAAAAATGACCCTTTAAAATCTGGCTCCTATTTCAAAAGAAATAATTATTACGGTATTTTTTTACTTTTAAGTATTATAATTGGAAGCCAATTTAATGTCTGAAAGTAAAGCGCATTTTATAAGAATTTCTAAACTTTTTTTAAAGTACAAAATGAAAATGATCATTGCAGTCTTTTGCATGATTATTGCTGCTCTTTGCACAGGTTTTCATGCTTGGCTAGTTAAGCCAGCACTTGATCAAGTATTGGTTAATGCAAATGAATTTTATTTATATTTTATACCTGGAGCAATATTAGTAACCGGTCTAATTAAAGGATTAGCTAGTTATACTCAAGTAACATCACTTCAATTTATGAGTCAAAGAATAATTGAAAAATTGAGAAAGGATGTTTTTAATAATCTAATTAATCTTCATTATGGATTTTTTATTCAAAATAAAACGGGATCTTTAATTACAAGAATTACGACTGATACTTTTTACTTAAGTGGAGCAATGGCAAGCACCTATACTGCTTTAATTAGAGACACACTTACATTAATTGTGCTTATTGGTAATATGTTTTATCAAAATTGGAAGTTGGCTCTGATTTCAATAATAGTTTTTCCACTAGCCTTAATACCAGTTAGAGTGCTAGGTAGAAAAATAAGAAATATTACAAAAAATCTTCAATATCAGATAGGGAATCTTGCTTCAAATTTAGAGGAAACTTTTAAAGGAATTAAAAATGTAAAATCTTTTAATGCTGAAAAGTATGAAATTTCAAGAATGAACAAAGAAATTGAATTCGCAAGAGAATTGAATTTTAAACAAGAAAAAGTTATAGCTCGCTCTAGACCTTTTACTGAAACACTGGGATCTCTTGCAGCGGGATTAGCTATATTTGGCGGTGGTGTATTTGTCATCAACGATAATATGACTGCTGGAGAGCTAATGAGTTTCCTAGTTAGTCTAATGTTAGCTTATGCCCCTTTGAAAAATCTTATTAACGTTAATGTCCTTCTGCAAGGAGGACTTGGTGCAGCTTCAAGAATTTTTGAATTTATTGACAAAAAAAATGAAATATCCGAGGGTAAAAAAACAATAAATAAGTTAGATGAAATTAAATTCAAAGATGTTTTCTTTAAATACCCTAATACAGAAAAAAATGTACTCGACGGGATCAATTTCAAATTATCAAAGAATAAAAAAATTGCAATTGTAGGTCCTTCGGGTTCGGGTAAATCAACTTTATTAGGGCTAATGATAAGATTATTTGACCTAAATAAAGGTGAAATTTTAATTGGAAATGAAGATATTAAAAGTCTTCGACTAAACAATTTAAGAAGTTTTTTTAGCTTAGTAAGTCAAGACACAGTTTTATTTGATGGTTCAATATCTGAGAATATAAAATATAACTCTAAAATATCCTTAAAGAGTATTGAAAAGTTTTCTAAGTTAGCTTGTGTTGACGAAGTTATTGAGAAATTACCAAATGGACTCAACACTCAAATTGGTGAAAATGGTGTCAAACTCTCAGGAGGGCAAAGGCAAAGAATAGCTATAGCTAGAGCATTAGCACAAAAAAAATCAATTATTTTGCTGGATGAACCAACATCAAATTTGGATTTAAAAACAGAGTCGAAATTATTTGAAAACTTAAATGGTATCAAAAATATAACTCTTATTGTTGTTGCGCATCGGCTAAGCACCATTAAAAATTTTGATGAAATACTTTATATTGACGCTGGTAAATTAATTGAGAAGGGATCACATAAGAATTTAATGCGAACAAAAGGTTCTTATTATCAGCTCTATCAAAAACAACTTAAAAAGAATGCTTAAAAGACTGAGTAAAAATAGCTTTTTTTTAAATATATTTGCTAACTTAGTTTTTTTATCTCTTTGGATTGTTAAATCAACTAGCAGATGGCATGGAATTAATGAAGAAATAATTGAAAAGGAACTAAATAATAAAAAATCTTTGATTGTTTTAATTTGGCATTATCAATTAATGGGCTCAACTTTTAGCTGGAGATTTAAACCCAAATTAAGACCTATAGCCACATCACATAGAGATGGTCAATTGAGCACCCTAGTTCAAAAAAAATTTGGCCTAGATCCGCTTTTAAGGAAAAAAGATAACCCAACCTTTTTAATTAAGAATATATCAAAAGCAGTTCA
>CABZXY010000029.1 GCA_902529795.1 uncultured Alphaproteobacteria bacterium | reverse complement strand
AATTAATCTTGAGCAAAATTTTTCATTAGTCTTTATAAAATTAGCTCTCAGTCTCAGTTCATCAATACCAATTTCAGCAAATTTACTATCCTTAAAACAGTAACTTTCACTGAGCAAAGTTTTTGATTTAGAGCCATCGAATACTTCACAAATTCTTTTTGCTCCATCGTTCATTTTTTTTATTAGTTCTTTATCATCTAAATCTTGAAGTTTTTTTGGATCAAAAAGTAAGTTATAGACCAGATAATGATGATTTTTACCAGGTATTCCTCCAATTAGGGTTTGAGCTTTGATTGTTGGTCTTCTGCCCCAAAATGTCGTGTTTGTAAAAACAGAATTACTCATCATAAATTTTTTTGGAGTTTCTCTTAATCGAAAATCATATGCGGCGCTCCATATTTGAGGACATCGAATACTTAAAATTTTATTTAGCTCAAGCGTAACTAAACTATCAAACACTGCATCGTGAGGACCGGCTTCATAACTTATGGAAATATTGTTTAATCTAAAAATTTGATCAAGTTTTAAAATTGGATAGCCCTGATCATCTTGATTAAATTTTATATGTTCAGGGCTATAAACAGATACAAGTCTTAAAATTTCAAAAACATCCATTCTTGTATTACTGCTAGTTACTGTCATATAAAGTTCAGGCATCAAATTTTGATAGAGGGCTTGTCTTAAAAAAGGTTCGTCAAAGTTTATATTGTTAAAACCAATAAAAATAGCTGATGGTGAAGACCACTGTTGAAATGTTTCATAAAGTTGCGCACTAGCCTCGTAATAGTTTGGATAATTATTTTTAAAAAGATTTATTGGATCAACTCCAGTAGTAATCAGAGCACCTGGTTCAAACCACTTTCCCTCACGCAGCCTTGAATGAATTTCTAATTTATCTTTTACCTCAAAGTTTTTATCAGTTAAAACCGCTCCAACTTGAGTGATTTGATCATACTTATCGTTTCGACCTGTTGTTTCCAGATCCCAAAAAATGAACTTTTCACTCATGCTTTAAATAAAATCTCTATTAGCAAGTTATATAAGTGGAATGTAAACTGAAAGGAAATTATCGTAAAACTAGCCCCGGAGGAATAAGTAAGGATAGGAATAAGGTTGGAGCTAGTTTTAAGATTGGTGTTTTATACCTATTTTTTACAAAAAAGCAAATAGCACTTATTTAAAGGCAGGTGTGCAATTTAGGCATAGCTAAAACCTATGTTATTAGGGGTTTTTGAATAAATTTTTAATTTTTTCGTAGTAAATCAAAGAACATTGAGCACTGCAGAAAAAGATTTTTTTAGGAATGTCATAAAATTTTGGATCAGCCCAATATATGGGATCATTAATTTTATTTTTGCATACTTCACATTCTTGATTGGCCATAAATTAATCTAAAAATTTAATTCAACCACTCTACTTTCATCTATAGGTTCAGGGTCAAAGTATGCAAGAGAGCCAAATAAACGATTATTTAAATTAAGTATTTCATCATAATATCTAGTCATAATCTTGTTAGGGCTAGCATGTGGTGCAATTTCTTTTAAATTTTCAATAATTAATTCAATATTATCTGGATCATATTTTGCTGCCACTCCAAGACTAGTGGAAGTGGATCGACTGATACCCATGTGACAATGAACTAATAAAGGCTTAGTAGTATCCCAGTCATTTGTAAAGTCCAATAAAGCCTGAGCATGGTGTTTTTGAGGTAAAACAAAACCCTCTCTTGGTTCAGAAATATCATCAATTAACATTTTCAAATGTCTCTTCTCATCCATACCTTTTGGAGTATCTGGTGAAAAATTTTGATTAATGATAGTCATCATTTTATCTGGACTGTATTTATCAACACAATTCTGAATATCGGCCAAGCCACAAATGATAATTGTTTTTTGCATAATAAGATTTATTAATATATAGGTTTACATATATTAGGAAAGATTATTTATTTTCATGACAACTCAATTAGAAAGTCTCAAAAAATTATCCTCTGTAGTTGCCGATACAGGCGACATTGATAGTATTCAGCAATTTAGTCCTGATGATTGCACAACTAACCCATCACTTATTTATAAAGCTGTTCAATCTGGGAAATATGACAAATTAGTTTCAGAAGTTATTTCAAACTCAAAGAGTAGAAAGTTTAGTAAAAACACTGATCAAATTGATTATATATCCGACCAATTAGCTATTGCTTTTGGAATTGAGCTGACAAAGATTGTTCCTGGATATGTTTCAACCGAGGTCGATGCAGACCTATCATTTGATACAAATGCTACGGTAGAAAAAGCAAAGCAAATCATCAATAGTTACGAACAATCAGGTATTGGTCGAAATAGAATTCTTATTAAGATAGCTGGAACTTGGGAGGGAATACAGGCAGTTAAACAACTAGAGGCTGAGGGTATTTCATGTAATTGCACTCTAATATTTTCATTAACTCAAGCAGTAGCCTGCGCTGAAGCAGGAGCATTTTTAATTTCTCCTTTTGTTGGAAGAATTCTAGATTGGTTTAAAGCCAATACATCTAGAGACTACGACTCCTCTAATGACCCAGGTGTCGAAAGTGTTGAAAAAATTTATAACTATTTTAAAAAATACAATTTTAAAACCGTTGTGATGGCAGCATCTTTTCGTAATAAAGAGGAGATAATCAACCTAGCTGGCTGTGATAAACTCACCATAAGCCCAGCTCTTTTAGAGGAACTTAGTCAATCTAAGGAAGAACTGCAGCCAAAATTAACATTAGAAAAAGCAACTTTAATAGACTCTCCTAGAATAAATGTAAATGAAAATTCATTTCGATGGCATTTAAATGAAAATCAAATGGCTTCTTTTAAATTGGCTGAAGGAATAAGACTCTTTAATAAAGACATGTTGAAACTTAAAGATTTAATACAAGCTCAATTATAAATATTGCCAAAACCGTAGCAAAAATATAAATATTAAGTTATGAAATTTAGAACCAATATCTCGGTCCTTGACCAATACTCATCTAGTAATATTTCCAAAATAGCATTCTTTTTATTAGGTATAATTCTTTTGTCTGTTTCCAGTAAAGTATCCATACCTTTTTATCCTGTGCCCATGACTTTTCAAACTTTTGTTGTTTACTTTATTGCTGCATCAATGGGTATGATTGGTTTTTACTCTACTTTGAGTTACGTAATTTTAGGTTTAATAGGTCTTCCAATTTTTGCTGCTGGCGGTGGTATAGGCTATGTTATGTCACCAACATTTGGTTTTTTATATGGAATGGTTTTGGCCTCATTGGCAATAGCGTATTTTTCAAAAACCCTATTTAATAAGAATATATTCAAAATTTCTTTGGCAGTTTTTACAGGCGCCCTAATAATATTTACATGTGGAATTATTCATTTAGCCGGTTTTATAGGTATCGAAAAAGCTATAATCGCTGGTTTGATGCCATTCATATATAGTGAACTTCTAAAAATTGGCCTTGCAATTTTAGCTGTTTATTTGTTAATAAAAAAAAATTAATCCGGAATAAAGTTTAGCACTAAACCATTATTACAATATCTTAGTCCTGTAGGCTCTGGTCCATCTTTAAAAACGTGCCCATGATGTCCACCACATCGTGAGCAGTGATACTCTTTACGAGGTATAACAAGTTTAAAGTCTGTCTTAAATTCTAAAGCATTTGGTAGGTAATCAAAAAATGACGGCCACCCAGTCCCACTGTCAAACTTCATATCTGAGCTAAAAAGCGGCTGTTCACATCCTACACAGTGGTAAACACCTTTCCTTTTTTCATTATTGAGAATGCTGGTTCCTGGTCTCTCTGTTCCTTCTTTTCTTAAAATGTAATATTCTTCATCACTTAAACGCGCTTGCCACTCTACATCAGTTAACTCTAATTTTTCTATGGACATTAAAGGTCTTGCTCCAAAAAATATACTTCCTAATGAAAGGATAATAAAAGATCTACGATCTATTTTTATCATAATTATTTTTAAACTGAATATAACAATGTGAATATAAAAGATAAAATGAAATTACTTTAATAGTTTAATTAGTTAGCTAAATTAAATGTTATTTCTTTTTCGCTCTTCTTTTAGCGCGTCGTTTACGTGAACCAATTTTTCTACGTCCACGATGTTTTTTTGGATATCCCATAGCGAGGAACTATAGAGATTTTGGCTATAAAAATAAACATATTTTTTTGATTACTTTAATATATTTTAAGCCAATGAAATCATTCTTCCTCATTCTAGTTGCAGGTTTGATTCTCTCAGTAGGTAATGGATTTCGAATGTCCTTAGGAATTTATGTTCCAGATTTATTAAGTTCCACTATTTTTGGAGCATCAATGATTGGATTAACTTACGGAATTTTCAACTTATTATGGGGATGCATGTCCCCCATTGCGGGAGCATTTGCGGAACAAAAAGGGTACGTTAAAACTTTGATTGTAGGTTTTATTGGAATTTCGCTCAGTTTTTATATTACTTCATTTGCTATAAGCCCTCTACATTTCCTTTTTGGTTTAGGGGTTATAGGAGGTTTGTCAGCTGGCATTATTTCTGTTCCAGTTATTATTGGTGGTGTCTCGAAATATTTCGAAGATGACAAAACTAGAAGTACTGTAACAGGAATATTGATGTCACTTGCTGCAACTGGAATGTTTATATTTACACCTATCCATCATTTTTTAGTTTCTACTTTTCAATGGACTGTATCATTTCAAATAGTCTCTGTTTTCTTTTTATTATTTATTCCAATGTCATTAATTTTCATGATACCAAAACCAGTAAATAAAAACAAAAAAGTTTATACACCTAGAAAGATTTCTGATGTTATTAAAACTGCATTTAAAGACAAAAGTTATCAATTTTTAATCTTAGGTTTTTTTGTGTGTGGTCTTCATGTTGCTTTAATATCAAATTATCTTCCTGTTTTTGCTAATATTAAAGGATTAGAAACCACCATCGCAGCTACCGGCTTAACCTTGATTGGTCTCTTTAATATGATGGGCACTTTAATATCTGGCCGTGTTTCAGGTATTGTCAAAAAAAAATATGTTTTATCTTTTATCTATTTTACAAGAAGTATTGTAATTTTTTTACTTTTGACACTACCTACGAATAATTTCATTATAATTACTTTTAGTTGTTTAATAGGATTGCTTTGGCTTTCTACTGTTCCACCAACATCTGGAATAGTCGCTAATCGTTTTGGAACAAGATATTTATCAACCCTTTTTGGTATAGTGATGGTTTCTCATCAGTGTGGAGCTTTTGTTGGTTCTTATGTTGGAGGCCTGGTTATTGATCTTTACGGCTCTTTAGATTTAGCTTGGATAATGGCTATCATAATTTCAATGTTTTCTGCTGTTATTCATTTTCCTATAGTCGAAAAAGAAAAATCCGAAGAAGTCTTTGCTTAAATATAAAATCAATCCATTTTTCATTCTTATTTTAGGAGCAATGGCAATAGCTTTTTCTCCTATTTTTGTAAGATTTTCTGATGTTGATCCTATTATGACTGCCTTTTATCGAATTTTCCTTAGCCTCCCTTTTTTTTTATTTTTTTCATCATTTGGAATAATTGAAAAAATAAAATTTCCTGAAGTAAAAAACTATTATTTAGTCTTTTTTTTCTCTGGATTATTTTTTGCTTTAGATTTGATTTGTTGGCACTGGTCTATAAAACTAACAACAGTATCTAAAGCAACTTTCTTATCTAATTTGGCTCCAGTAGTTGTCATTTTATTTTCATATTTTTTTCTAAAAGAAAATTTTACAAAATTTTTCTATATTGCAGCAGGTTTGTCTCTAGGAGGCATGGCTCTTCTCCTTGGTGAAAGCTTCAAATTTAATAAAGATCAATTTCTTGGAGACTTGTTAGGTGTTTTGACAGCTGTTTGGTATGGAAGTTATATAATAACTATTAGTCAATTAAGAAAAAAATACAACACTACATCCATTATGTTTATCTCCGGAATTATCACTTCTATAATTTTGATTATTATTTCTTTTATTTTTGAACAACAACTTATTCCCCAGACAATTAATTCAATTATTGTTCTGTTTTTATTAGCATTTATATGCCAATTTTTAGGTCAAGCCTTTATCACTTATGCCTTGGCTTATTTGTCAGCATCAATATCTTCTCTGACATTATTAATACAGCCTATAGCCGCTACGATTCTTGGTTATTTATTTTTTCAAGAGAAACTAAATTTAATTCAATTTTTTGGATGCATACTTATTTTAAAAGGTATTTATATTGCTCGAGCCAAAAATAGATAATCAATTTAAAGTTGTTGTTGGTGGACTAATTTATCAAAATAAAAAAATTCTTATTTGTCAAAGAAAAGAAGAAGGTGATCATCCATTAAAATGGGAATTTCCAGGTGGAAAGGTCAAAGATCTTGAAGACTACCAGGAGGCCTTAAGCAGAGAATTAAAAGAAGAATTGAATATCGAAATAAATGAAATGATTTTTTTTGATGAATATCTATATGAATACAAGGAGCTATCCAAGAAATTGAAACTCGTTTTTTTTAATATTTTTCAATTTCAAGGAAAAATTCAGTCTAGAGTTCATCAACAATTGAAATGGATTGATATTTCAAATTTGAGTGATTATGATTTCTTAGAAGGTGATTTTAAAATAATTAACAAATTATTAAATAATGACTCTAATATTTAAAGATTTAAAACATGATAACTATGAAAGAGTTTTATTAGCTCAAGATGAGTTAATAGGCTTTCATTCAATCACTGCTATCCACAATACTAAAAGAGGACCTGCCTTAGGAGGCTGTAGATACTTTGCTTATCAATCTCATGATGATCAGTTAACTGATGTTTTAAGGCTATCTAAAGCTATGACTTATAAGAACTCATTGGCAAACCTAGATTTTGGTGGAGGAAAAGCGACAGTAAACGCAAAAATCACTAAAGATAATTTTTATGAATTATTTGCTCAAGTTTTGAAAGCTTTAGATGGTGCCTATATTACAGCTGGAGATATTGGAATGATAGATGAGGATCTTATTGAATTAAAAAAACTCTCTCCATATGTTTGTAGCACAAAAGGATCAGACTCAGGTCTCAGTACATCTTTTGGTGTTTTTAATGCAATGATTGGCTATGAGGAATTTCAAAATCAACAAAGTACTTTAGAAAATAAAAAAATATTAATTAAAGGATATGGAAAAGTAGGAGCTCGATTAGCTCAATTTTGTAAAAATTCTGGAGCTATGGTTGAAGTTGTAGATTTTAAATCAAAGAAAGATTTAATTGAAAATGATGGTTTTGCTTATTTAGAAAATTATCAAGATACTAATTTTAATCAAATTGATATCTTTTCTCCATGTGCGACAGGAGGAGATTTGAATCAAGAATTTTTAGACTTCAGTGAAAGTGTAAAAGTAGATTGTGTTTTAGGTGCAGCCAATAATCAATTAGCTGATAACGACATAGAACAAAAATTATTTAATAAGGGTATTACCTATTGCCCTGATTATTGTGTTAATGCAGGAGGAGTAATAATCCTTGCACTTCGATCTAGTATCAAAGAAGACATAGAATATAATGAACCAGAAGCAAAAAAAAAACTAATAGGCATTAAGGATCAGTTAAAGAATATTTTATCTTTATCTAAAAATAAAAACCAATTAAGCACAGTCTCTTCAAATGAGCTTGCCGAACAAGGATTTCAATAACTTGAATTACTTCCAATTTTTTACAAGACCTGACCAAGCTGAGAGAATGAGTTTTTTGGGCTACTGGATATTGTCTTTAGTTATTTGGTCGTTCATGATGAACATCAGTCTTATTATTGTCATTATATTTGTTATTCTTGGTTATCATTTAATTTGTAAGCCACTAGCTTTTCTACTTCATAAATCCAAAAAAATAATTATCGATAATCTCTTTAATGGATTTAATATATTTGAAGCCTACTATGCAGGTTTAGAGCCTGGCAGGATTGTGAGAATAGCATTAAAACTAGTATTTTTTCTAATAACTTTATTTATCGCTAAGCTCTTTATGGAAGCCTATTTGGCTTTTATTAATTAAGCTCTTTATAAAAAACAATAATTCTAAAAATTGTAGTTATTAGACATAATAGAATAAATATTGAAGCTAAATATGTAAATAAACTCGGAAAAAGAAGACATA
>CABZXY010000028.1 GCA_902529795.1 uncultured Alphaproteobacteria bacterium | reverse complement strand
TAGAATAAATTTTGGTGAATACAATTGTGGTCAATATAATTCCAAATAGAGCCCCATGAAAGGACATACCACCTTCCCATACTTTTAATATATCTAGGGGGTTAGATGAATAAAATGAAAAATTATAAAAGATAACATATCCTAATCTACCACCAATAATTACTGATAAAAATAAATAAAAAAATAAATCATCTAATTTCTTTTTATCTAAGTTAAAATCATTAAGATGAGATGCTGCAAATACATAAAAATAAATAAAACCCAATATATAAGAAAGACTGTACCAACGAATGGCTAAGCCAAAAAATTCAAAAGCTACCGGGGATAAAAATTCAGGATATTCAAACACTTTAAAAATTAATAATACAACTTACGTCTCCAACAAAGACAAACTTTATTTGTATTTATCCAAAGTTATATATAGAGGACTGGATTTTCTCGAATTAGCTAAATCTTTAAGATCAGATTTTAAAAGACTTAAACCTCACATCTCAAATATTCGAAAATTAAAGTAAGTATTTTACTAACAACTTTATACTATATCTAGTGTGTTATAGGTGTTTATTTGTGATATATATGGTGTATGTCAAAAAAAAGCATTGATTCTAGCCCTATTTCTCACTTAGAGGATATATTTAATGTAAAACAGGAGGGATCTTCTTCTCAACCTGGCGAAATATCATTATTGACTGAAATTCACGAACAAAAAGTGATTATGGATTTTCAATGGATTAAGGATTTAAGAGTGCTTATTACTTCTTTTAGCATTGATAATTATGAGTATAGCTTTTTAACTCATCACATTAACAAGATTAATAATAACTTAGTAATCGGGACCCTGAAACAAAATACCAATAATAAAATAGTTTATAAGCATAGTTTGCCAATATCAGGCATAGCTTCTTCTGAGGATATTAGGTTATACCTCGAAAATATATTATCAGAGTTTAACCATCTTTTATCAGTTCTACTAAAAAGTGATAAGATTGTTCAACAATCTCATAATTTAATAAATCAAAAAATTGTCGGTCACGCTTAAGCCCAAAATTCTTTTTGTCGGCTACGGACATCTTGCAAAATCTTTAGCTTCAAATTCTTTTTTAAAAAATTTTAAGATTGACTCAATTAATTCTAAAAGTCGTATCTATTCGTTAAATAGAAAGAAGATAATAAAAAAATTAAATCATCCTTACAAATATGTTTTTTTACTTGTAAGGCCAAATTTATTTAATCTAAGGGGAACAGAGTTTAATAAATATATAGACTCCAAAACAATCATAGTTTCCTGTATGGCAGGAGTAACTATAAATAGAATACAGCAAATTATAAATTCAAAAAATATAATAAGAATTATGCCTAATGTTATGGCAAAACAAAATGCATCTCATACTTATGTTTATTCAAAAAATAAAAAATTAATTAATAGTACTTTTCATAAAATACTTAAATCATTTGGAACTTATCATATTAGTTCTAAAGAAGATGAAATTAATATAGCTACAGCATTATATGGCAGTGGACCAGCTTTTATAGCATTCTTGGTTAATGCATTTTTAGCAGCTAGTAAGATTGTTTCTCCTAATTCAAGAGTAAATGAAAGGGATGTTATTCATCTTTTTAAAAATGTAATTTCAATTAACGATAGTTCCCTAAAGTTAGAAAAATTTGTTCAATCCATCGCTAGTAAAAAAGGCACTACTCAAGCTGGTGTTCATTTTCTTAAATCTCAAAATTTAAAAAAAATTATGTACACCACTCTCTATAGGGCTTATAAACGTGCTAAGGAAATTAGCATTGAAAAATAAGGTACTAAATAAATCTAATTTAAAAGATATTAATAACTTTGCCCATCTGGGCAATTTTCAAAAAAAATTAAAAACTTTTAAGTCTGATTATGAAAATCTTGAGAGGTTCATAGATGATTTTGAAAAATATTTAGAAACTCAAATAGAACCCCCCTCCTCAAAGCTTAATTCACAAGATAGAATTTTTGAGGGTATTGTTAATAGACTTGATGTTTTGTCTGATTTTAAAAAGATCACAATTAGAATTTATCTTGAGTCACAAAAAAATCCAAAACTTTTAATCACTTTAAATAAATATATTCATAAATATTTTAGTAGCTTTCTAAAATCACCGATTAGTTTAGGGACTTCTTATTTAATTTATATTTACTCTTTTAATATATGGATCGAGGATGATGAAAATATGGATAAAACTATGGCGGCAATTGGAAATTCTTTTGAAGGTATAAATAAAATAAAATCCTTTATCAAAATTTAATGATTGAATATAGCGATTTTGAAAAAGTTGAAATCAGAGTTGGCACTGTAATTGAGTCTAGATTTAATGATAAATCAAATAAGCCTAGTATCTTTCTTATAATTGATTTCGGTGAATTTATAGGTCATAAAAAGACATCAGCTCAGCTAACAAAACATTATAAGCCAGAAGAGCTAATTGGAAAACAAGTTGCTGCAGTGACTAATTTTCCACCAAAACAAATCGGAAAAATGATCTCTGAAGTATTGGTTCTAGGGTTTCCAGATGAAGAAAATAATCCAATTTTAGTAATGCCTACAAAAAAAGTAAATAATGGTGGGAAGCTTTTTTAGCCTATTGAATTTCAAAAGAAATAGTTACTTTTAGGCCTCCATAATTAGATTTGCCAAACTTTAATTCTCCATTATTTAGCTTTATTAATTTTTGAACAATGGATAATCCCAGTCCCGTACCTTGATTAAGTTGCTCAGAACCTTTAACAAATGGTCTAACAAGTTGTTCTTCAGTTAAGCTAGTGCCGGGTCCATCATCCTCAACGCTAATTAACCAATTATTATTTTGAATCGTTGAACTAAGATAAATGTTTTCTGCAAATTTATTCGCATTATCTAATATATTAATTAGTGCTCTTTTTACTTGGTTTTTTCTAATTAAAACTTTTTTTGAGTCATTTCTTAGAACAGAAATATTTTGATAATTATTTGTAATATCTTGTATTAAATTATCAGCAATTGTCTCATCTAAATTTTCATTTTTTTCATTTTTTATAAATTCTAAATAATGATTAAGCATAATATTCATTTCAGAGATATTTTTAGAAATAGAGCTTTTTACCTCTTCATTATTAACTTCTTCAATCATTAAATTAATTCTTGTTAAAGGGGTTTTCAAATCATGGCTTATTCCAGCGAGCATATTTCTTTGATTTTCAAACGTACTATTAATATTATTTTGCATACTATTAAAATCACTTATTAACCCTCTAACCTCAGATGAGCCAGTAGGTTTTAGATTAGGCGTGTCAATTCCCCTACCAAAACTTTTGGTAATAATCCCTAATCTTTTAAGTGGTTGAATTTGTTTTTTGATAAAAAAATAAGAGATTAGAGATAAAATAAAGCTAATTCCTATTGTCCATAGAAAAAATCCTACGACAGTAGTATTTTCAACTCTTTTCTTTGGTATTAGGTAAGCATAACTTTGATTGAGAGTATTATAAAAAACATAAAATTTATCATTTTGACTAGCTATAAACTTTCCAGGAACTAAACTTAAACTTTGATTTATTCTCTTTTTAAATATCCAATTGGATATTGGTTTTACTTCACTTATTTGAATTTGATCAGTTTTAATTATTTGAAGAGTATTTGCAAATTTATCAATTTCTTTATTATCCTTATTAAGTTCTAAGATTTTAATTTCATTAGTAATAGATTGAGCACTTCTTTTAAGAACGAGATCCCAATGAAGTTCAAAAAATATAATTATCCCAACCACTTGAACTAAAACAATTGGTAAAGTAATTAGATAGACAGATCTCACTAATAGGCTTCCTGAGAAATTACTCAATTTAAACATTAAAGAAAAATTTTATAACCTTTCCCATGTACAGATCTGATTATATCTTCTAAGTTACATTCTTTTTTAAGTTTTAATCTAAGTCTTGAAATTTGCATATCTCCACTTCTAGACAAAAAATCTAAACCTAACTCAGCATTTAATAAATCTCTTGTTAAATATTGATGAGAGTTGGTAATTAAAAGTTTTAATATTTTTAATTCATTGCTTGATAAATTTACTTTTACACCTTTATGAATTAATTGTTCTTTTTTTAAATCAAATTCAGTATTTTCCCCAAAATTAACAATATCTAAAGACTGCTTTTTTGAGATATTCTTTTTAATTTTTAATATTAATTCACGTGAGTCAAAGGGTTTTCCAATATAATCATCGGCGCCTAATTCTAATCCATTAATTCTGTCATCTATATTACTCAAAGCTGAAAGAAAAATAACTGGAGTGTTGATTCTGTCTTTTATTGAATTTTTGTAAAATTCTAATCCAGTACTATCAGGTAACATCACATCAAGAATAATTAAATCAAAAATAAAAAGTTTTACTAATTTTTGAGCTTCTTCAATATTGTTTGCCTTTGATACAATATAATTATTATTTTGGAGTAATTTTTCTATCAGTTGTTGGAGACTTTCATCATCTTCTACCAGCAAAATATGTTGATCATTCATCAAAAGGACTCAATTATATTAATAAATCCTGCCATATTTTTAGAATCGGTTTTTTGAAATACTTTTATAACTTTCTCATTTATACGATTTGTTGTTTTCTCTAACAAATTTAAACCTAATTGAGTGATAATTATTTGCTTATTTTCTTTTGTGATTATTTTCTTAGATTGCATATCTTTAAGGATAAGATTGAGATTTTGTTTTTTTAGATAAATTTTATTAGCTATTTCAATTTTCTTTTTAAATCCCTTTTTAATTTCTAAAAGGACAAGTAATTCATTAAAAGTTAAATTATTTAGCTCACAACAAGTTTGTATTTCTCTTTGCAGGTATTTATAAGATCGATGGAGACCAAGGATAATCTCCAAGATATTTTCTTTTTTAAAGTAAAGTGTATCAGCAAAATTTAAATTCATATTTCTAATTCATAATTATATTGTGCAATGAAATAAATAATATTACATTATTGCGAATTATGGAAATTATCCCTTTTGATAAGAGAATTGGTTTTATTTGGTATAACGGTGATTTCGTTGAATGGCAAAATGCAACTACTCACGTTTTGAATCATGGCCTTCATTATGCCAGTTGTGTATTTGAGGGGGTTAGAGTTTATGGTGAGAAAATCTATAAACTTGAACAACATACTGATCGATTATTTCATTCTGCTGAAAGAATGGGGATAAATATCCCTTTCACTAAAGAGGAATTAAATAAAGCTCAAGAAGAAACAATTAGAAAAATGAATATAAAATATGGTTATATTCGTCCTGTTGTTTGGAGGGGTAGTGAAATGATGGCTGTATCTGCTCAAAAAAACAAAATCAATGTGGCTATTGCTACGTGGGAGTGGCCTAGCTATTTTTCTAAAGAGGATCGTCTAAAAGGAATTTCTTTACAGTCTGCAATTTGGAAAAGACCTGCACCAGATACAATACCCACGGACGCTAAGGCTGCCGGACTTTATATGATTTGTACCTTAAGTAAACATGAAGCAGAAAAAAATGGATACACAGACGCTTTAATGTTGGACTACAAAGGGAGAGTTGCAGAGTCAACAGGAGCAAATATATTCTTCGTAATTGGGGGAGAGATTCATACTCCTGTACCTGATTGTTTTTTAAATGGAATTACTCGGCAAACAGTTATTGATCTAGCTCAACAACAGGGAATTAAAGTTATTGAGAGAGAAATATATCCTGATGAAATTAAAAATGCTGATGAGATATTCCTAACCGGTTCTGCTGTTGAGGTAACACCTGTTGGAAAAATTAATGATCAGACTTTTAGAGTAGGGGACATTACAAGTAAAATTTTAAATTCATACATGAAAGAAGTTGACCCCAACTACCAGGAGTCTAGCTAATTACTTGGCTCCAAGATAAATACTTATCTAAGTCTTTTTTTTTCTGATTAACAGGTTCCTTTTCTTTTCCTTTAATGTGAAACTTCCATAAAGCTACATTCGCTTTTAAGGTATCGATTATGTATTCACATGCTTCAATACAATCAGATCTATGAGGGGCAGCGGTTATGACCAGAACAATTTTCTCTGAAATTTTAAGATCTCCAATTCGATGAATAATTGTACAGTCAGACAAATTCCATTTTTGTGTAGAGTCTTTTTTGATTTTATTTAATTGATTGCAAGCTAAGTCCTCATAGCACTCTAAAAAAATACCATTAATATTATCATCTATATCCTGTCTAACAGTTCCTAAGAAAAAACTATATGCACCATTTTTTTTGGAGTGAATCTTTTTGAACTCTTCCTCAAGGTTAAAATCTTCTTTTGTAATTTTAATCATTATCCTCCTGTTACTGGAGGAAGTAAGGCTATTTCATCTCCATCATTTAACGAAATATTTTCATCGGTTATTTCTTTTAAATTGAGAAAAAATTTAATACTTCGGTCTTTGAAAATTTCATCAAAAAAAGAGTTTTTATTAATTAATTCATTTTTGAGATTTAAAAATGTCATTTCATCAGAAAATTCAAATAATTCATGGCTTTTTTGAATTTTTACTCTTACCCAAGAGAAATATTTAATTGTAATTTTCAAATATGTTTCAAACCTTTGACCATGTAATTGTAGCCAGACAGTAGGGTAATGATAGCTGCAATCCATAAAGTAATTAAACCAATATTCCAAAGCAAATCATTTAATTCAAATCCAAGACTAATAATCAAAATTGATAAACTAACCATTTGAAAGGTTGTTTTATATTTGGCCAGTTTGCTAACGGGCATATCAGTATTTAATTTCGCCAAAAATTCTCTAAGACCCGAAATAGCAATTTCTCTGAGTAAAATAATTATTGCAGGTACCACATGTATATTTGATATAACGCCTGTATCTACCAAGACAACAATTACTGAGGCTATTAAAAGCTTATCTGCAATCGGGTCTAATAGAGTTCCTAGTTTTGATGACTGATTTAAAGTTCTGGCTAAATATCCATCAAAATAATCTGAAACGGAAGATATAATAAAAAGCAAACCTGCAATCAATACGATGTTAGGATTTTCCGAAAAAAGTAGGTATAGAATTATGGGTATCAGAAAAATTCTGATAAAGGTTATAATATTAGGTATTGTATAAATTTTAGCCATTTACCTTATCTAATATATCCTTAATATTTTTTGAATTTAATCCTTTTATTTGACTTAATTCCTCTTTAGATGCTTGCTTGAGGTTTTGAACATTCCCAAAAAAATTGATTACTCTCATTTTTTTAATTTTTCCAATACCAGAAATATCATCAAGAAAACTTGTCTTCATAGCATCAGACATTCGTTTTAAACTATTTTTCTTAGATAAATTATGCGCCCTATCTCGCATTTTTTGAATAAATCCTTCTATTTGAGGATTCTCTTTTAAGGATAAATTTTTTTTCTGAAGAGTATGGTACCGATCAAAGCGAAAATCTCTTTTATGACCTTTAGTAACACCTAATAGGAAAATATCCTCTGAAATCCCATGTTTCTTAAGTGCTTCCATGCAGATTTTGAGGTAGGGAATTCCGCCATCGATAATTATGACTTCTGGTATAATTTTATCATCTTTAGAGAATCGTGAGTCAAAAACTTTTCTAATTAAATCTGCATCACCAAATTTTTTTAAATCATAGTCTTTAAATTTATAAGTTCTTGAGTCCTTTATGCTAAAACCATCTAAATTGAAGACCACATAAGATGCTACTGCATAATTATTTCCAAAAAAACTATTGTCGTAGGCTTCTATTCTTTCAATAGGATTTTGGATTTGGAAGCGATTTCTTAACAAATCTAAGATTTCATTATTTGTATTATATTTTTGTTTTTGAAGTATTACTTCTTTATCATTTTTTTTCTTAGTGAGATTAGAAATTTGTCTAATTCCTGGTAATGAGTTATTTTTTAAAAATATTTCAATTTGATAGTTCTCTTTCATTATCGATTTGAGTTGGTCATATCCATTAATTTTTTTTGATAGAATGATTTTCTTTGGTCTAAAACTTTTAATATAGAATTGTATTAAAAGAGAAGAGATATCCAAATCTTCTTCAATTTTTTCTGAAAAATAAATTAAGTTCCCTCCTAAATAACGACCATATCTTACAAAGCCAATAAAAATAGAAAGGTAATCTTTGTTGTTAATGTGAACATAGTCATAGTTTG
>CABZXY010000027.1 GCA_902529795.1 uncultured Alphaproteobacteria bacterium | reverse complement strand
CATCCATAATGGCGTCTGCTACCTTTTTTTCAAAACCAGAGTGACAATGGACAACATACCACTTAGAAGTATCTGAACTGACAACCATTAATTTTATCCTAGTATAATTCTAACTATAAATGCGAAAAATTGATCAAGGAGCATTAAAATAACTGCAGCAATACTAATTACAACCAATACAATTCCAGAAGTAGTAAAAGTTTCTTTTTTAGAAGGCCAGGTAACTTTAGATACCTCCTGTCGAACCTCTCTTAAATACTTTGCTGGATTAAATTTCATAATTAAAACTGGCAGGAGTGGCAGGCATCGAACCCGCAACCTCCGGTTTTGGAGACCGGCGCTCTACCAATTGAGCTACACTCCTTCATAATTAATAATGCTGCAGAGAAATTAATTATTCAATAATCTCTGATACAACTCCTGAACCAACAGTTCTACCACCTTCACGAATAGCAAAACGTAAATTGTTATCCATCGCAATAGGAGCTAGTAGTTCTACTTCAAGGGTAACATTATCACCAGGCATAACCATCTCTGTTCCTTCAGGAAGTTTGATAGAACCAGTAACATCTGTTGTTCTAAAATAAAACTGTGGTCTGTAGTTAGCAAAGAAAGGAGTATGTCTTCCTCCCTCTTCTTTACTTAAAGCATAGATTTCTGCTTTGAATTTTTTGTGTGGCTTGATACTGCTAGGCTTTGCCATGACTTGACCACGCTCAACTTCTTCTTTTTTTGTTCCACGAAGAAGTAAACCAACATTATCACCTGCTTCACCAGAGTCGAGAAGCTTTCTGAACATCTCAACACCAGTAACGGTAGTTTTCTGAGTATCTGATAAACCAATGATCTCAACTTCTTCACCAGGTTTAATAATACCTTGTTCAATTCTACCAGTAACAACTGTTCCTCTACCTGAAATTGAAAAAACATCTTCAACAGGCATTAGGAAAGGTTTATCTAAATCTCTGGCAGGAGCAGGAATATACTCATCTACTTTATCCATTAATTCTAGAATTGAATTTTTACCAATAGCTTCATCTCTATCTTCAACTGCAGCTAAAGCAGAACCTTTTACGATTGGAATATCATCACCTGGGAAATCATAGCTTGACAATAACTCTCTAATTTCCATTTCAACTAAATCTAAAAGTTCAGCGTCATCTACTTGATCTACTTTGTTCATGTAAACAACAAGAGCAGGAACACCAACTTGTCTTGCTAATAAAATATGTTCACGAGTTTGTGGCATAGGGCCATCAGCAGCGTTAACAACTAAAATACCACCATCCATTTGGGCAGCACCAGTGATCATGTTTTTTACATAGTCTGCGTGACCTGGACAGTCAACGTGTGCATAGTGTCTTTTATCGGTCATATACTCAACGTGTGCTGTAGAAATTGTAATACCTCTTTCTTTTTCTTCAGGAGCTTTATCAATTTCATCATATGCTGTAAATGTTGCGCCACCTTTTTCTGCTAATACTTTTGTAATTGCAGCAGTAAGTGTTGTTTTACCATGGTCGACGTGACCGATAGTTCCAATGTTGACGTGTTCTTTCGACCTGTCAAATTTTTCTTTAGCCATTTTAAGTTGTTACCTCTTTTTTAATATCTATTACTTAATTTTTTTTTGTTTTTTGGAGCGGGTGAAGGGAATCGAACCCTCGTAGCCAGCTTGGAAGGCTGGAGCTTTACCATTAAGCTACACCCGCGAATTAGCGGGTAACCACTTCAAAACAACCACAAAAACAAATCCTTGTGAGTTCCGCTAAACTACTTATTTTTCTTTAAAATTCAATAGTAAATGTGAAAAAAAAGTGGTGGAGGGAGTAGGATTCGAACCTACGTACACTTGCGTGAACAGATTTACAGTCTGCCGCCTTTAACCACTCGGCCATCCCTCCAGAGTGTAAAAACAGGTCTTGATTAATAGATATTTGTCTTTGAAAGTCAATAGACTTCCTAGGGTTTAAATGTAATTTGTAAATATGATTATTTCTGGCGATAATGCTTGTTTAGCTTGTCTTTTGCACAATCCTTCAAAAGTAAAAGAAGTATTAATAAACAAAGAAAAAAAAGCTTATTATTTAAAAACTATTAAAAAATATAATCTTATCAAAAATACTAGATTTATTGATAAACAAGAACTTAAGAAAATAGATAAGGATAATCTAAGACAGTCAAATGATATAATAATAAGACGAGAGGACTATAACTCCTCCTCACTTGAGGAAATATGTAGCTCAAATAAAGAAAATTCAATAATTGTAGCTCTAGATCAGTTAACTGATCACAATAATCTTGGAAATATAATAAGAACATGTCTTCTTATTGGTGTTAATGGAATTATTATTCCCGAACACTCGTCAGCACCGATTACGGGTTCAACAGCTAATACCTCTGCGGGTGCAATAGAACTTTTAAAATTTCATATTTCAAAGAATTTAAATAGATCTCTTGAAGATTTAAAAAAAATTGGATACTGGACTTATGCTCTAGATATGAAAGGTAAATTAATCAACAAAAATTTTAAATTTGATAAAAAAACAATCATTATTTTGGGCAATGAAGCTAATGGGATAAGAAAAAATATTTTAAATAATAGTGATTTTATTATCTCACTTCCACAGGATGAAATAAAAGGTATTGATAGTTATAATGCAGCAAATTCTCTTGCAATGACTCTACTTCATCACAAAATTAATATTTCTTAATTAATTATTGTTTCTCAGGGATATTAGTATAATAAATAACAAAATGCCGGCTTAGCTCAGTTGGTAGAGCAGTTGATTTGTAATCATCAGGTCGGGAGTTCGAGTCCCCCAGCCGGCACCACATTCGTTGATTATTAATTTTCTTTCATTAAATTAAATGTATGAACTCAGAAGTTGATCAATTTGGACGGAGTGCCATTAATTCAGATGATCTTAGTGATGATAAGTCAAAAAGAATTCTTGAAGCTCTCAGTGATATTAAAAATCAACTTCAAAATGATGAATATATCCCGAAAGTTGAAAAAGAAAATTTATCAAGACCTAAAGATACAAAAAAAGATTTTAGCCATGATTTAGATTTTAAAAATCTTCATTATAAAATTGAAAATTTAGAAAAGAGAATTAATCAAATTGTTGAGAATTTAAGTTATAGTCAAAAAGGTAATTTTGTAAAAGAAGAACAAACAAACAAAGAAGATTTATCAATCTTCCATAAAATAGAAAATAACAAATTAGAACAAAATCAAAATAAGTCGATAGTGGTTTTAGAAAATCAAAATCTTCAAAATATTTCTAATTTTAAATTTTATCATTTTCTTATACTGTTAACAATTTTGATTACAGCATTGACTTTAATTGCATCCAAGAAATTAGGATTATCTGTATCAGAGTCTTTGAATTTTTTTTTAAGTCTTTTTAGCTAATCTAAGCGCTCAATCTTTCTACATTAGCGGCACTAAATTTGAATTCGGGAATTTTTCCATATGGATCTAACTGAGGATTAGTTAATACATTAGCAGCAGCTTCGGCAAAACAGAAAGGAATAAAGACCATACCTTCAGGAATTTCTTTATCTCTCCTTACTTTTATGACAATCATACCACGTTTTGTTTTTACTTTGACTTGGTCACCTGGTTCTATGTTCATTCTTTTCATATCCCATCTATTCATACTTACAATAGCTTCCGGTTCAATATGATCTAAAACAGTTGCTCTTCTGGTCATTGAGCCTGTGTGCCAATGTTCAAGTAATCGACCAGTCGTAAGTATCATTGGGAAATCGTCATCAGGTAATTCTGCAGGCGGGATAAGTCTTGCAGGTACGATCTTACCTCTTCCATTTGCAGTTGGGAAATTCTCATTAAAGATAATTTCATTGCCTGGCTTGTTAGGGTCATCACAAGGATATGTGACTGAATTTTCATTTTCTAAACGTTCATAAGTAATATTTTTCAATGAAGGCATAACTTGAGCCATTTCATTAAAGACGTCTCTTGGATGTAAGTAACTCCAGTCAAGTCCCATTCTCTGAGCTATAGCTTGAGTTATCCACCAATCTTGTCTGGCATTTCCTGGTGGTGGTACTGCTTGACGTCCCAGCTGAACTTGACGATTTGTATTAGTATAGGTTCCTGTTTTTTCTGCATGAGCAGAGGAAGGTAAAATTACATCAGCGTGCCAAGCTGTTTCAGTCATAAAAATATCTTGAACAACTAAATGATCTAATTTTGCAAGCGCTTCTCTTGCATGGTTTTGATCAGGATCAGACATTGCAGGATTTTCTCCCATAATATACATAGATTTTATTTCATCTTCCAAAACTTTATGAATAATCTCAACAACTGTTAAACCTTTTTTGTTATCCAATTCTACTTTCCAAAAGTTTTCATACTTGGAATGTATATCTTTATTTTCAACTGATTGATAATCAGGAAAGACCATTGGAATGAGACCTGCATCAGAAGCTCCTTGAACATTATTTTGTCCTCTCAAAGGGTGAAGGCCAGTTCCATTTCTTCCAATTTGTCCAGTAGTAAGAGCTAGTGCGATCAAACATCTTGCGTTATCTGTTCCATGAACATGCTGGGAAACACCCATACCCCAAAAAATAATAGATTTTTCAGAAGTGGCATATAACCTGGCAACTTCTTTTAACTCCTCTGCAGAAATTCCACATATAGGCTCCATTTTTTCAGGAGAAAAATCTTTAATTTCTTCTTGTAGTTTTTCAAAACCTTCAGTTTGACCTTGAATATATTGTTGATCATATAATTTCTCATCAATGATAGTGTAAAGTAAAGCATTGAGCATAGCGACATCTGTTCCAGGTTTAAATTGTAAGTTATGAGTGGCGAATTTACTTAATCCTTGTTTTCTTGGATCCATAACAACTAATTTTGATCCACGCTTTATTGCTCTTTTTAAATAAGTTGCAGCAACAGGATGATTTTCTGTGGGTCTCGCACCAATTACAATAATGCAATCTGCTTCACTAGCTGCCATAAAAGGAGCAGATACCGCTCCAGAATTTACGCATTCCATTAACGCAGCAACAGAAGATGCGTGACATAATCTTGTACAGTGATCAACGTTATTAGAACCAAATCCAACACGAACAAGTTTTTGAAATAAGTAAGCTTCTTCGTTTGAACATTTAGCTGATCCAAAGCCCGCTAAACTTTTAGGACCGTGGTCATCTTTTGACTTAGCTAAACCTTTAGCAGCTATATCAAGGGCATTTTCCCAACTAGTTTCTTCAAAATAATCAGAAATTTCTGAGTCTTTTAACTGAAAATTAGGATCTTTTGGAACTCCAGCTTTTCTAATAAGGGGTTTAGTCAGTCTCCCTTCGTGTTTAATGTAGTCAAATCCAAAACGTCCTTTCACACAAAGTCTATTTTCATTAGCTGGTCCATCTTTTCCATCAACGTATAATATTTTATCATCTTTAACGTGAACTTTAGTTTGACATCCAACACCACAATAAGGACAGACACTATCAACTGTTCTTTCAGAATAATTAACACGAGTACCTTCTTCATTAACCAACGAAGACTCCATTAAAGCTCCAGTTGGACAAGCTTGAACACATTCACCACAAGCTACACAAGTACTTTCACCCATAGGGTCATCTAAATCAAAAATAACTTTTGCGGTTGATCCTCGATATGCCATACCGATTACATCATTTACCTGAACCTCTCTACACGCACGAACACATAAATTACAATTAATGCATGCATCTAAATTCACACTCATAGCTTTATGAGATCTATCTAAATTAATTTTTTCTTTACCAGGAAATCTACTAGTACTGACACCCATTTTTTCAGACCAGTTCCAAAATTTTGAGTCAGGGTCAGGAGATTGTTCTTTTGAAGGTTGATCAGAAACTAATAATTCAAAAACCATTGAGCGAGATTTTTCCGCTCTCGGAGAGTTAACTGTGACTTCCATGCCCTCTGTAGGTTTTCTAATACATGAAGCAGCTAAAGTTCTTTCACCTTTAATTTCGACCATACATGCTCGACAATTACCGTCAGCTCTATAACCTGGCTCAGGGGAATAACACAAATGAGGAATATCTATATTATTTTTTTTAGCAACATCCCAAATTGATTCAGAAGGTTCAGCTAGATATTCTTTACCATCAATAGAAAATTTTATTTTATCTGTCATTAGTTAGTTACCTCATTTGGAAAATGCTTAATTACAGAGAGTAAAGGGTTGGGTGCAGCCTGCCCTAATCCACATATTGATGCGTCCATCATAGCTGAAGATAACTCTTTTAGTAATTCTACGTCCCAGGAATTTTCATTCATCAGCTTAAGGGCTTTCTCTGTTCCATTTCTACATGGTGTACATTGACCACAACTCTCATCATGAAAGAAAAACATTAAATTCTTTGCTATTTCACCCATTTTGTCTTTATCGGATAATACCACTATGGCAGCCGAACCAATAAAACATCCATGCTCTTGTAGAGTGTCAAAGTCCAAAGGAACGTTATCCATGGAAGCCGGCAAAATACCACCTGAAGCACCACCAGGAAGATATGCCTTAAATGTATGATCATCTTGCATTCCACCACAGTACTCCTCGATTAGTTGCTTAATTGTAATACCTGCAGGAGCTAGCTTCACACCAGGATTTTTTACTCTTCCAGATACCGAGAAAGTTCTTAAACCTTTTCTACTATTAAGACCATGACTATTAAACCAAACAGCTCCTTTTTCTAAAATCTCTCTCACCCAAAAAACTGTTTCTACATTATGAATAAGTGTTGGTCTTCCAAACAAACCCACTTGAGAAGGAAAAGGAGGTTTATGCCTAGGTAAGCCTCTTTTGCCTTCAAGGCTTTCAAGCATTGAGGACTCTTCGCCACAAATGTAGGCGCCAGCACCTCTTCTGAAATGAATTCTTGTTTTGATATTTAAATTATTTTCTTCAACTATTTTAATTTCTTTTTTTAAAAATTTAATCACATCGGGATACTCATCTCTCATATAAATATAAACGTCAGTAGCTTCAACGACCCAGGCTGCAATTAACATTCCCTCAAGGAAACGATGAGGATCTCGAGAAAGATAATGATGATCTTTAAAAGTTCCAGGTTCCCCCTCGTCACCATTAATAGCCATTAGTCTTGGTTGTTGTTCGGCTCTAACAAATCTCCATTTTTTTCCAGTTGGAAAACCTGCTCCACCTAATCCTCTAAGACCTGATAATTCCATTTCTTCAATTAAGTCCATTGGATTTTTTTTATTTTCTAGACATTCTTTTAAGATTTTATATCCACCAGACTTTGTGTAGTTTTCGAAATTTATATATTCAGGTGTAGAGGGTTTTATATCTTTGTTATCAATGGAAGTTTTAATTTTTTCAACATTAGCATGTGTGATATGTTTTTTTCCAACTTCAACGACAGGTGCTTGTTGACATCGGCCCATACAAGGAGCTCTTACAACTCTAATATTTTCATTAGTTGAATAATTTGACTCAAGTTCTTTTTGAAGAGATTGGCATCCATTCATTTCACATGTAATGCTATCACATACGCGAATTGTGATTTCAGCTGGAGCTGTATCATCATCTTTAAAAATATCAAAGTGAGCATAAAAAGATGCTACTTCGTAGATTTCAGTTAAAGGAAGATTAGTTAATTCTGCTAAAGCAGCTAAATATTTAGGTTTCAAACATTTATAATTATCTTGAATTAAATGAAGGCATTCTATGAGCATATCCCTTTGGCGAAGATAGTCTGCAGGAATTAAACTTTTTATCTCATTAATTGATTGATCATCAGATTGTCTACCTTTGTTAAAAGTAAGAGCGTTCCTTCTACCAGAACCTGGATGAATTTTTTTGGTGTTATTTTCCATATATTATTGAAATTATTTAAATTGACTTAATATTCAATTATTAAAGAGTAATTGATTGATAAGAATTACTTATTAAAGTTTTTTAAAAACTTTATAAATGAGTCTTTAATCGGAGAGGGCCCTTTATCTTTAATAAAAACTGAGCCAACAGAATGGGTCACCACAGGTGTATTTAATTCAATAAATTGAATATTAGAATAATTTTCAAATTGAGCTGCATAGGAACCTGGCATAATTGTTGATAAATCTGAGGAGGATACGTGTGAAAAAAGATGAATTAATGAGTTAGATTCAATCATGATGTTAGGGCTTATATTTTTACTTTTAAAAATAGTATCTAAAATTCTCCTAAATTGATTTTCTTGAGATATCAAACATAAATCATCACCGTCACACTCACTCCATGAAATATTTTTAAAATTTTGATATTTTTTATTTTTAGTAACTAAGAAATACTTTTCTTTGTAGAGATGAACTTTTTCTACACCTAAAATAGGT
>CABZXY010000026.1 GCA_902529795.1 uncultured Alphaproteobacteria bacterium | reverse complement strand
GAAACAAAAATGTTCAAAAACTGCAAAATCAATATCTATTCTTTCAAGATCAAAAATTTGAAGAGCTCTTAACGCTACCAGACTACACTTATTTACTCCAACAAATCAATCAAAGTGAACTTCGTTTTGTGAAAGAAGAATTTATGAAAAATAATAATTTTTCTTGGTTAAAAAAAATTATTGAAAATATTTTTGAAATAAATATTGCAAAAAATACTTCTACTCCTATAGCAGCTTATATCAATGCGTTAATGAACAGACAGTATGATCTCGCCCTCATTGAATATGAAAAACTCAGTTCTAATCAAAAAATATTTTTCAAGTCTTCTTATGAATTGGCTCAGGCCTATAACAATCAACAGGTTTTTTTGGAGAATATGATTTAATGATCCGCCTTTTAATTATTTTAATTATTTTTGTCTCTGGTTATGGCTCCTTATTTTATTTTTTTAATAATGCAGGCAATCTATCTCTAGTCTTGGGTATGTGGCAACTCAGTATCCCAATTGTGCAATTCTTATTTGTTTTTATTACTTTTCTTGTTTTATTAATTTTGTTTTCTTATGCTTTTACCAAGCTCTTTATTTATCCAAGAGCGGCTTATATGAGATACAAATTATCCAATGAACAAAAGGGTTTAGAGCATTTACGCGAAGCCTTAATTGCTATTACCGAAGGCAACACAGATCAGGCAACCAAAAGTCAAAAACAATTTAAGAAATATTTGGGGCGTGATCCTTTAAATAAAATTCTTCAAACTCAAATCAAACAGACCAAAGATTTAAAGATCGTTAACGTTGAAAAAGGCGCTGATTAAGCCAAAAAGATTATTCCGGCCCCAAGACAAGTCAGCCCAGCTCCAATGACAGCAAGGTGTCCCGCATAGTTTTTGGTGACAATCCAAAGAATAGGAATGATCATGATTGGCATCGTGCTCGATAAAGTAGAAATCACACCAGGGTTTCCAAATTTTAAAGCATAAATTAGCATTGTCATTCCTACCCCCATGCCCATAAATCCTAAAAAAATACTAAAGATTGTTTTTTTATAATCTTTCATTTTTTCTAAGAGTTGATTATTTTTGATAAAAAATAGACTGCCAAACATAATAACAGCTGCAACAATTACTCGTAGATAAGAGACAACAATCGGATCAGTCGAAACGAGTGCTGGTTTCATTAAAATAATCCCGATGGATTGGCACAGCGCTAATCCAATGCCTGCAAACAAACCAGTATATTTATTTCCTTGAATGTTTTCTAAGTCATCATTGGGAATCGTACGATTAAATTGAATTGCAATAATAATTCCTGAGAAGATTAATGCACATCCAATAAGTTCAGTAGTAGAGGGGAGCGATTGTAAAAAAACTTCGGCGAGAATAATCGTAAAAGGAATTTGCATCGAAAAAAGCAGTGCTTGCCTTCGAGGACCTAATCTTTTTAGACAAATAAATAAAAATGTATCTCCGATAATAATCCCAATCACAGAGGATAGAAAAATTGCAACAAAAATAGAATTCTCAAAATATAATGGTTCCCATTGTAAATACACATAAGGAAAAAAAATAACAATAATTCCTAAGAGTCTGAGTAGATTGTAGTTATAGCTTCCAAAATATCTAACTATTCTTGTTGCCGAAAGAGCAACAGCTGACCATATCGCTGCCGCACTGATAGCTAGGACATATCCAATCACGAAGGGATCTTATAAGTTAAATTTGAAAAATATATCTTTAAATGTTAATTCCCAACTCAGACTAGGGATAAATATTAATAAAAGAAATATTCTCAATGATTTAAAACTGTTGCTCCCCAGGGGTTAGGCTACAAAAGTGCAAGTCTGAAAAGATACTATTGCCATAGTCTTTGAAGTATCCATCGTAGCGAACAAGCAACTTTCCATTAAATCGATTGAGCGATGCGGTTATTCGTTGAGTAAAATCCTCTTCTTGAGTAAATGCCTCTACAATAATCGATTCATCTGTAACGCTTATTGGATCCCAAGCATCATTTTTTCCAAACTGAAAAAAACCGATATCAGCATCGACATAAACATCAACATCAGCATCCACCGGACATAGTTCCATCGGGCCCGCTGGATCCTCTGGGTAAGTGTAAACGCACTCACAAAAAAGATGTGTGGTGTAGGCTTGTGAGGTTAGTGGAAGGAATAAAAAAAAAGGGCAAATAAAATTGCCCCTTTAAGAAATTTAAACACTTTATTAATTATCGACGTTGACCAAATAATTGCATTAACATCACAAAAAGATTAATAAAGTCTAAGTAAAGAGTTAAAGCACCCATGATAGCCGCTTTCCCTGCAAAATTAGAACCTGCTACTGCATAATAAGTAGATTTAATCTTTTGAGTATCATAAGCAGTCAGACCCACAAATACTAAAACACCTATACAAGAAATGATAAAGTGCATTGCTGAACTTTTCATAAAGATGTTCACGATACTTGCAAGAATGATACCGATTAAACCCATGATTAAAAAAGAGCCAAACTTAGTTAAGTCTCTTTTAGTTGTATAACCATAGATGCTCATAGCTGCAAAGGTACTACATGTAATTAAAAAGACACGTACGATGCTTACGCCTGTGTAAACTATAAAGATATAAGACATCGACATTCCCATCACGGCTGCAAATGCCCAAAAGGTCATCTGAGCTGCCGATAAGGACATTTTTTGTAATCTTGCACCTAAAAAGAAAATAAATCCAAGAGGAGCGAGCATAACAACCCATTGAAGGCCAGTGCCATAAATTGCCCCCATCAATGCAGGAGACTGAGAAAATCCCCATGCCACTAAACCACTGATCGCTAGACCAGATGTCATGTAGTTATAGACTTTCATCATATACTCTCTTAAACCCGCATCGATGGCTGTCGATTGCGACTGAGCATATGCATTTTGTTTTAATTCAACCATTGTTTCTCCTTGTATATTATTAATATGGCGATGAACTTGATTTTTTTCAAGCAAAACCGTATTAATCTTTTATGAAATACAAATCTCTCGGAAATACTGATTTAAAAGTAAGTTTAATTTGCCTTGGGACTATGACATGGGGTGAGCAAAACACCCAAGAGGAGGCTTTTGAGCAAATGGACTATTCCCTTGATCAAGGTGTTAATTTTTTTGATACAGCAGAATTATATTCTGTTCCTACGAAAGAGACCACTTACACCAGAACAGAGACCATGATTGGAAATTGGTTTGCTGAGAGAAATAATCGAGAAAAAGTTATATTAGCTACAAAAGTGGCTGGACCAGGATTATCCTGGATACGTGGCGGTGGTAATCAATTTGATATAAATAATATAACACAAGCATTGGAGGGAAGCCTTCAAAGACTAAAGACGGATTACATCGATCTTTACCAATTACATTGGCCAGAGCGCTCAACAAATTTTTTTAGTAAGTTAGGATATAAGCACAATGACAATGAGGGAAGCTGGACAGCCTTTGAGGATATTTTAGCAACTGCTCAAAAATTTATTAATCAAGGAAAGATACGTCACTTGGGATTATCGAATGAGACTCCTTATGGTTTATCAAAATATTTAAACCTTTCAGAGCTTAAAAACTATCCAAGAGTGGTTTCAGTTCAAAACCCTTATAGTTTAATAAATCGAACTTATGAAGTGGGTCTAGCCGAAATGTCTGTACGGGAAAAAGTAGGATTACTAGCATACTCACCTTTAGCCTTTGGAATGTTATCTGGAAAATATTTAAACGGACAAATGCCAGAAGGTTCACGCTTAAAACTTTACAGTAAAAATTTTCCGCGCTACCAAGGCACGCGATCTCAATTAGCAGTTGAAGAATATTATAAGGTTGCACAGAAGCATGGTTTAAGCCTTACCCAAATGTCATTGGCTTTTGTAAACATGCAGGCCTTTGTTGATAGCAATATCATCGGTGCTACAAAACTTGATCAGTTAAAGGAAAATATTAACTCAGTTCATATTGAATTATCAGAAGAAATGATTGCTGAAATAAATGCTATCCATGAAAATAACCCTTCTCCTGCGCCTTAATTAAATGGATGAATGGCCAAAAGATCAACAGGGAAGATTAAGTAAGGTCTTTACCTTTAAAAACTATCGTCAAAGTTTTGCTTTTGTCAGCCAAGTGGCCATGCTGGCAGAGAAGAAAAATCACCATCCAGAGATTATCCTAGATTATGGAAAGGTAATTATATCTTTAATTTCTCATGACGTTCAAAAAATTACAGAAAGAGACCTAGAATTAGCGACTCAAATCGATAAGATTTATAGTGGATGATTTATTTAATCGGCATACCTGGCCTGGTCCCATTTTATCTTTGCTTTTATAATATCGATTTGATTTTTTTAGATTTTGATAAGCAAATGTTTATCCATTATTCGACTGTTATTTTATCATTCTTGGGCGCTGTTTATTGGGGAGTATACCTCCAATCCAAGAATGTGATTGCTATCTTATTTAGTGTATGTCCTGCTATTTATGCTTTTTTTGTTTTGTCTTTTGATCTGAAATTTGATGAAACGGTAGGTTTATTTGTTTTAGGTTATTTGATTGTTCTATGTTTTGATTTCTTTTTTTATTTTAAAAAGAGAATTATCCAAACAGATTACTTTATTTTAAGATTATTACTGACTACAGGAATAGCTCCCGCACATATACTTTATATTATCTAGAAAATTAATTAGCGATAAGATTAAGAAGCTTTCCAAAGGTTCCAGAAAACTTAATTTTACCGTGTGTGTAAGCTAAACCAACACATCCTGTCTGAGAGTGGCCTATAGGGGTGTGATGATGATCATCACTTCTTACTTGAACAGTGCCTGCATTATAATTTCCATACTCATCACTATATGATCCGTGAAGAACAAGAAAACTTTCATTTCCTTCATGAGTATGCTGAGGAATTTTTGCTCCAGGCATTACATGAATTAATTCGAGCTTCTCATTTTTTTCTTTTGGTAAAATGGATGCAATTTTGACATCTTTAAAAGATTTCCACTTAATTTCTTTATCTTTAAGATGGAATTGCAAAGCGACGGGTAATTGACTTAAAAAAGGATCATGATTGATATTCCTATTGATTTTTTCTTTTCCATTAGTGTTGTTTAAAACCTTCATCCAAAGATCTTCTGATACAGCAGTGGGATTAGCGCGCTGAAGAAAGTAACCTCCGATTTCATCTTTGGCGATATTCGTCAGCCTGTTTTCTGGTACAATTTCGACCAAGCATTGTTGAAATAATAGACTTGCAGGAGAGGTTGCAGGATTGGTTACAATTTCAAAAGTCATATTTATCTAATTTATCATATTACTTTCATTGCTTCTATTTAGATTAGCCATTGTCCCATCTTGCTCCAATTTGCCGCGGATTTTCTCCAAAGCAAGACGAATTCGAGACTTAACCGTACCCAAAGGAATTTTTGTTAATTCAGCTATTTCTCCATGAGATTTCTCTTCAAAAAAGTTCATTTTCAATAGGTTGAGTTGATCTTCAGGAAGATCATCTAGATATTGGGCCACCATATCGAACTTTTGATCGTGCTCAATGTTTTCATCTGCCTTCGACTCCACTGGAGGCAAAACAGCGGTTTCAATATCTTCTAAGATGGCTTTTCTGGTCTTTCTTAAAATATCAATTTTTTTATTTCGAGCAATTGTATAAATCCATGTACTTGGAGAAGCTACTTTAGGGTCATAGTAATCTGCTTTAGTCCAAATAATGGTCATGGTTTCCTGGATAATTTCTTCTGCAATAGCTTCATCTGCTCCTGATTTCATCAAAAAAGATTTAAGCCTTGGACTAAAATAATCAAAAATTTTTTTGAAACTCTCTATATCTTGACTATCAGCAATATTTACCAACGCCACCGCAAAAGGGTTTTGTACCTTAACCATTAATCTCTCCAAGTATTATTTTCTATTTATTATTTTAAAAATCAATCTTAATTGGTATATTCTCAGCACCTTTTAAACATCATGAATAAAGTCACTTACATATTCGTTTCTATTTTCCTTGTTATTAGCAATGTTTTTGCACATGAGCTATCTTTTAAGCACGATCATGGCAAATGGTCCTTTAAAAAAGTAAATGGAAATGCTTGCTCCATCTTTCAAATCCCTCTAACGGAAAAAGGAGATTACACCCAAAGAGGAGCTGTTCTCTTTTATGTCTTTAAGGACGATGATGCTGAATATGTAAGAATTGATGCTGGCTATCCTTATGACCCCAATAAATATGTCAAAGTCGCTATTGATGGAAATAATTATCAATTTTTTGGAGAAAATGACTCTGCTTGGTCAATGAAAGATGATCGAATTATTATCGATGCAATGAAAGCAGGAAAGGGAATGACTGTGGTGGGATACTCACAAAGAGGAACTGAAACTACAGATACTTATACTTTAATTGGATTTACAAAAGCTTACGAAGCTTTGCAGAACGATTGCTAATATATTAAATGAAATCAAAAATTGTTTTAGCGTACTCGGGCGGTCTTGATACCAGTGTTATTCTTAAATGGTTGCAAACAGAATATAATGCTGAAGTCATTGCTTATGCTGCCGATCTAGGACAAGGAGCTGAGCTTGATGAAGCAAAAGCTAAGGCAAAAAAATTAGGCGCAAAAAAAATCTATATTGAAAATTTAAAAGAGGAATTTGTAAGAGATTATGTTTTTCCCATGTTTCGTTGTAACACTATTTATGAGGGTGAGTATTTATTAGGAACCTCTATTGCAAGACCACTTATTGCAAAAAGACAAATTGAAATTGCTAAAAAAGAAAAAGCTAATGCCGTCTCTCATGGCGCGACCGGGAAAGGAAATGACCAAGTTCGTTTTGAATTTAGTTATTACGCTTTAGATCCGAAAATAAAAGTCATTGCTCCTTGGAGAGAGTGGGATTTATCATCTCGAACAAAGCTTTTAGAGTTTGCTGCAAAACATAAAATACCGATTATGAAACACAACAGAACGGAGTCACCTTATAGTGTAGATGCCAATGTATTACATCGATCTGCCGAGGGAAAAATTTTAGAAGATCCCTGGAAAAGACCTCCAGAAAATGTTTTTGGAATATCAAAGAGTCCAAAAAGCGCTCGCAATAAAGAAACGGTTATTACTATTCAATTTAAAAAAGGAGATCCTGTTGCTATTAATGAAAAAAAACTATCTCCATTTAATCTTTTAGAAAAACTCAATAAATTAGGTTCCGCTAATGGTATTGGTCGAGTTGATATTGTCGAAAACCGTTACGTTGGAATTAAATCAAGAGGTGTTTATGAAACACCTGGCGGTACTATTTTATTAAAAGCTCACCGCGCGATGGAAAGTATTACCTTAGATAGAGAAGAAGTATTCACCAAAGATGAGCTGATGCCAAAATATGCCAGACTTGTTTACAACGGTTATTGGTTTGCCCCTGAGCGTATCATGATGCAAAAAGCCATTGATGAGACTCAAAAAAGGGTCAACGGTGAGGTTAAATTGGTTCTTTATAAAGGCAATGTTATTGTTATCGGAAGAAAATCACCTAATAGTCTTTATGATGAAGATCTAGCAACTTTTGAGTCATCTAACTATGACCAAAGGGATGCTGAGGGTTTTATTAAGCTAAATGCTCTTCGATTAAAAAAAAATAAACTTAAATTCTAGGGCCAACATTTCCTTCAGCTAGGTGAAGTGTATCAATTCTCTCTTCAACTCTGAAAATTTTATTTTTTTCATTATAGTGAATAATATGTATGTCCCAAATACCTTTAATAGTAGAAGAGTCACCTTTTGCTATTGTAACAAAAACTTTTTTTTCAATATCATGATAAATATTTTCTATAGTTTCAGTCCAATTAGGAAAAGATTTTGCCAAATGTTCAAAAAGACTAAAAATACTTTTTCTGTCATAAACTCCAGCAGCAACATGTTTGGGGTGTAAAATAAACTTCACATCATCGGTGCAATGTTTTAAGAATTCTTTAGGATTATGATCCACCAATAATAAATCAAATATTTTTTCAATCTCTTCTTTATCCATTAAAGTCCAA
Organism: uncultured Alphaproteobacteria bacterium; assembly: GCA_902529795.1. Taxonomy (GTDB): domain Bacteria; phylum Pseudomonadota; class Alphaproteobacteria; order HIMB59; family HIMB59; genus HIMB59. Next base: position 470 of record CABZXY010000026.1, on the reverse strand, counting down.
GATAGAGTAAAAAAGGTAAAGTTAACTAATTAATTAGCAAATTAATGATTAATATACTTATCTTTGTATTGATCTTGTGATTCTGAATCTACAGTCCCTCTAGGATCGCCTAATCCTGCATGTCTGTAAGCTGATGTGACCGTATTTCTTAAAAGACAAGCTATTGTCATTGGACCTACTCCTCCAGGCACAGGCGTAATTTTAGAAGCCTTGCTCGATGCACTTTCGAAATCGACATCCCCGACAATCTTACTTCCTTCACTACCATCTTCTTTGGTCACAGGCACTCTGTTTATTCCAACATCAATGACAACCGCTCCCTCTTTTAACCAGTCACCGTTGACCATTTCTGGTCTTCCAGCAGCAACGACGACGACATCTGCTTGAGAACAAATCGCCTCTACATTTTTTGTTTTTGAATGCACAACGGTAACAGTGCAAGACTCTTCAATTAAAAGTTGAGACATGGG
>CABZXY010000025.1 GCA_902529795.1 uncultured Alphaproteobacteria bacterium | reverse complement strand
TACTAGAACCAGCGATTAATAAAGGATAGATTGTGATATCAGTAACAGTCCCTTGAAAAATAATCGCTAAGACCATTGTTGCAACAATTGATACGACATATGTCTCAAATAAATCTGCCGCCATACCTGCACAGTCACCTACATTGTCTCCTACGTTATCGGCAATAACAGCTGGGTTTCTAGGATCATCTTCAGGAATATTTTTTTCTACTTTACCTACAAGATCTGCTCCAACGTCTGCACCTTTGGTAAAGATACCACCACCAAGTCTAGCGAAGATCGAGATCAATGAAGATCCAAAGCCTAGAGCAACTAAAGGTTCAATTAATTCTCTTCCTTCCCTTTCAAGGCCATGAAATAAGTAAAAGAAATACCCTGCTATTCCTGCAAGAGCTAAACCTACAACTAACAATCCAGTGACAGAACCTGCATTAAAAGCAACAGATAATCCTTTCTTTAGAGAAACGCTTGATGCTTGAGCGGTTATTACATTGGCTCTAACAGAAACATTCATACCTATATATCCAGCAAGACCAGATAAAACTGCTCCAATCAAAAAACCCAATGGAACATCATAAGTATGTTCAAAGGGTATCAAGAAAAAAGCGAGAAATATAACAGCACCGACTATTGCAATCGTTGTGTATTGACGATTCAAATAAGCTTTGGCGCCTTCTTGAACTGCGCCAGAGATTGCAATCATTTTTTTATTACCTTTAGGTAAATTAAGAATTTTGTAAGTGGTGATTAAACCAAAAGCAATTGCTGCAACCGCAGCAAATAGCACTAATTGTAAATAGTGTATCTGAGACATGGTAAGTTGTTATTCTATTTTAATTTTTATTTCAAGGTGCTTTTTGAGCGATATCATCTAAAAGGAAGTTGAAATACTTTACCTCATCTGTGGTCAAAAAATCCTTAGAAAGCTTGATATATTCTCCCATTAGGATCTTTTTTTTACCTTTATCTAAAAGAAACTCAGAAAAGAAAGCATAAATTAAAAATATGCTTATTTTATTGGTTTTTTTTATTATTTCTGGTGTTAAAAGATTTTTGATTATCTGGTTATTGATCTCAAAACTATCATAGAGGATCTTTAATTTTTTTTTATTGAAGGGTCTTTTTTTTATATTTTTAGCTATAAATTCATCTAATTCAAAATCTGTGGAGTAATCTCTTTGGAAAATATATTGAAAAAAGAATAGTCGAGTATTTCTATTTAAACTAAGCATTCAATCATTCTGACCATGGCGCTGGCCGCTTCAAAACCCTTGTTTTTTTTAGAATCTGCTTTAGATCTTTTTTTTGCTTGAGATTCAGAATAGGCATTAATTATTCCATTTGAAATAATTGTTTTTGAATTTGCTGATGAAATATCTAATAATGATTGACCAACCGCATCAGAAATTACTTCAAAATGATAAGTATCTCCTTTAATCACGCAGCCTAGTGCTAAAAATAAATTAATTTTTTTTTTACTTAATTTCCAATTTATAAACTGAGGTATTTCATAAACACCTGGAACCTTGAAGATCTCATAATTAGTATTGTTATTTTGTAAATGCTCAACAGCTGCGTTTGTGAGAGAGTCTGTAATTTCTTTATAATAGTCTGCAACAACAATAGAAACAGATAGTATTTTTTTGTTCACGATAATTTTTCAACCTTACTAACATTCAATCCATAAATACTTAAATCTAATTCATTAGAAAAGGAATTGGAAAGAACAGAAATATTCGTGATAGAGAAATTTTTTAATATTTGAGCTCCCAAACCATAATATTTGACTTTTTCGTCTTGAGATAATTGACCTAAGTCTCCTAGTATAGGGTTATTAATTAAGACTACAATTCCAGAGCCATGAGATTTAATTTTATCAATTGATGCATGAAGATCTTTTGTTTTTGGATTATTGTAGTTCATTATAATATCATCAAATCCTTGAACAGGATGAACTCTTGTTAAGACAGTGCTCTGATTTTCTAAGTCTCCTATATGTAAAGTAGCATGGTGAAGGCCATCAATAGTATTTTCAAAAATGTTTAACTCGAATGCATCAGAATAAATATTTTTAATTTGGTGATTTTTTTCTGGAATTTTTTTAATTAAAATATCGTTTTTAATTCTATAGGCAATTAGGTCTTGGATCGTACCAATTTTTAGTGAATGCTTTTTAGCATAAGGAATTAAATCTGGCACTCTTGCCATAGTTCCATCATCATTCATTATTTCACATATTACAGCCGAGTCATTCAAGCCAGCTAATCGTGATATATCTACTGCAGCTTCTGTATGACCTGCTCTAGTGAGCACACCTCCATCCCATGCTATTAAAGGAAAGATATGTCCTGGGCTTATTATATCTCCTAGTTTAAAATCAGGATTGATTGCAGCTCTTACGGTCTCAGCACGGTCAAAAGCTGAAATTCCAGTCGTTATATTTTTGCAAGACTCAATAGAAACAGTAAATGCAGTTGTTTTTTTTTTCCAATTATCAGGATTCATTAAAGGAAGTTTAAGCTCACTTGCTCTGGACTCTGAGATAGATAGACATATTAGACCTCTACCATAAGTAGCCATAAAATTAATGTGTTCAGGTTTACAAAGAGAAGCGGGTATAATTATATCACCTTCATTTTCTCTATCTTCACTATCTACTAATATGTACATTTTCCCTTCACGGGCATCTTCGATAATTTCTTCAATAGTTGAAAAATCTGACAATAGTTAACTCCTTAAATTTGAAAAATGAGCGTATCTTGCCAACATATCAACTTCAAGATTTAATATTTCATTTTTTTTATATTTATGAATATCAGTATTCCTGAAAGTATGAGGAATGATCATGCAATTAAAATAATTTGATTTTACTTCGTTAATAGTAAGCGAAATACCATTCAATGAAATTGAACCTTTTTGAGCAATATATTTTTTAATTGAGATTGGAAATTCTATTGATAAAGACCAACTCTTTCCAAATTGTTGAATGTCTAAAAGTCTACAAGTGGTATCAACATGTCCAAAAACAAAGTGACCTGATACTTCATCTCCTATTTTCATTGAGTTTTCAAGATTAAGTAAAGTTCCCTTTTTCCAAAACTTTGCATTTGTTTTTTCTAAAGTCTCCTTAGAAATATCTGCTGAAAATTTATTTTTAGAAAAGGATGTCACAGTTAAACAAATACCTGAACAGCAAATGGAAGATCCAATTTTATAACCCTTAAGATTTGATTGTATATCTATGCTCAAAAAATCTTTTGATTTTGAAAGCTTGGTAATTTTTCCATGAGCTTGAATAATTCCACTAAACATTTTTATAAATCTCTATTTTATCTTTAAAGTACTCTTGGGAGTCTATTTTTTTACATCTGTTTTTTATCAATTTTTTATCTAACTTGTATCTTTTTTTTGATTTATTAATCATTTTTGAGGATTGACAAATCACAACTTCGTTAAAAGCTCCATTTATAAGAAAATTTTTAAATGTTTTTATACCCCCTTCAATTAAAACACTTTGAATTTTGTGTTTATTAATAATTGAATAAAAATTCTCAATATTGCTCATATTAAACTTAATTTGAGGAAGCTTAGATTTTATTTTAAAGTTAGCTAAAACAAATGGTCTTATTTTTTTATCAATTCCATTTAATCTACAATTGAGCTTTGGATTATCCTCTTGATATGTGTTAGAGCCAACAATAATAGCGTCATGTTTTAATCTTATTTTATGCATATAGTGTTGAGTCTCTTCTTGAGTAACATTTTTTGAAATTAAATTCTTAGAGTAGTGATTTTTAGATATCGCTAGTTTCAAGGTTATAAATGGTCTTTGGTTTTTTTGGAAATTGTAAAAATATTTATTTATATGTTTAAATTTATTTTGGCGAGCTCCTGCCAACAATACTTTAACTCCCCTAGATTTAAGAAAATTTACTCCTTTTTCATAAATTTGGGGATTGGGATCAAGGGATGAAATAACTACTCTTTTTATTCCTTTACTTATAATTTTTTTTGCACAACAACTATTTGCTTTGAAACAAGGCTCCAGACTAACATACAGAGTGGTTTGATTATTAATTTGATAATTTGAAACTTTATTTAATGCATTGATTTCTGCATGAGGTCTTCCAGATTTAGATGTGAGCCCATAACTTAAAACGACTCCTTGAGAATTATTTTTATAATCAACAATGAGGCAAGCTACAGAGGGATTGGCTCCTGTCAAACCAAGATTTTTTATTGATAGATTATTTACTGAGTCGAGATAATTAAGATCTAATTTAGAAAGCAAATTATTCTTTATTAAGCGAACCTAAAAACTGTTCAAAATCTTTTGTCTCTCTGAAATCTCTATATACTGAAGCAAAACGCACATACGCTACTTTGTCTAAAATATATAGACCCTGCATCACCATTTCGCCAATGACGTTTGTGCTTACTTCATTTTCACCCATACCTTCAAGATCTCTGACTATTTTTGAAATAAGTTTTTCTTTAGTATCTATATCAACGGGTCTTTTTCTAAGAGCCAGATCTACAGATTTAGTAATTTTATCTCTATCAAAAATAGATTTTTCACCATTTTTTTTTACAACCAGAAATTCTCTAAACTGAACTCTTTCAAAGGTGGTAAATCTTTCTTTGCGCTCGCAGCCACAAATTCTTCTTCTTCTAATTACACCCCCATCTTCTGTAGGGCGAGAGTCTAAAACTGAAGTCTCTTTCTCTTTACAGAAGGGGCATTTCATAATAATTAATGATTATATATTGGATATTTGGAACACAAGTCTTCTACTTCTTTTTTAATTGAAGATTCAATCATTGAAATATCTGAGTTTGAAGACGATAAAGTGTTAATAATAGTAGATATCTTTTCACCAATAAATCTGAATTCATCTTCATTGAAACCTCTTGTAGTAGCTGCCGGAGATCCTAGTCTTATGCCCGAGGTGATTGTTGGAGGGTTAGGATCATTAGCTACGCCATTTTTATTACAAGTCATTCCTGCTCTTTCAAGACTTTCTTCAGCATCTTTTCCTGTCACGTTTTTTGATCTCAAATCGACCAAAACCATATGTGAGTCGGTGCCACCAGTAACGATATCTATATCATTAGCCATCAAAACTTCACCTAATACAGTAGCATTCTTTTTAACTTGCTGAATATATTTTTTAAACTCTGGCTGAAGTGCTTCTCCAAAAGCAACAGCTTTAGCTGCAATTACATGCATTAAAGGACCCCCTTGAAGGCCTGGAAAAACTGAACTGTTAAATTTTTTACCCAAATCAAGATCGTTAGATAAAATCATTCCTCCTCGTGGACCTCTTATGGTCTTATGAGTAGTAGAAGTTACTACATGAGCATGTGGTACTGGATCAGGATATTCTTTTGCAGCAACTAATCCTGAGTAATGGGCCATATCCACTAACAAATAAGCTTCAACTTTATCTGCTATTTCTCTAAAACGTTTGAAATCAATATTTCTTGGATAAGCTGAACCGCCAGCAATGATTAAAGCAGGTTTATGCTCTATAGCTAGTTTTTCTACCTCATCATAGTCAATAAGAGAGGTAGATGGATCGATACCATATTGGATTGCATTAAAATATTTTCCTGATTGGTTAGGGCGAGAGCCATGAGTTAAGTGACCGCCAGCATCTAAAGACATTCCTAGGATTGTATCTCCAGGTTTAATAAGAGCTAAAAAAACTGCTTGATTAGCTTGAGCACCAGAGTGCGGTTGAACATTAGCATAAGCACATCCGTAAACTTGTTTTAGTCTTTCAATTGCAAGGTTCTCAGCAATATCAACAAATTCACAACCACCATAATATCTTTTAGCGCTATATCCTTCTGCATATTTATTGGTCATAATTGAACCTTGAGCTTCAAGCACAGCCTTTGAAACAATATTTTCAGATGCTATAAGTTCAATTTGATTTTGTTGACGACTAAGTTCTTGAGAAATTGAATTAAATAGGTCTTTATCTGCCTGCTCTAGGCTGCTAGAAAAAAATTGTGCATTTAGTGTCATAATTGTTCTATTCTCCTTGTATGTCTTCCTTCTTCAAATTCTGTGTTGAAATAGGCATCGAGCATAGCAAAAATTTTCTTTTTTACAAAAGGTCTACCTTGCAAACAAATTACATTAGAATCGTTGTGTTTTCTCGTCATTCTTGCAGAACTAACGTTATGGCACAAGGAGGCCCGAATATGATTATGCCTATTTGCACTTATGCTTACTCCTATACCTGAACCACAGATCAGTATGCCCATTGAGGATTTGTTGATCTTTTTGCATAATTTTTTTGCAAATTTCGGATAATCAACAGATTTTTCGGAATTTGTACCGAAATCTTGAAAATTAATTCTTTTTTTACTCAGATAATCACAAATTATAAGCTGTTTTAGTGGGTATCCAGCATGATCTGAAGCTATGCATACCTTTTTAATTTTCTTTAATAATTTCACTTCTACTAAAAGGTAAATTAATATTCAAATTATTCAATACTTTCGCCATCACCTTTTCCATGAAATTAGAAAATACTTTTTGTAAGTTTTGATCATTTCTAAGTGAATTAAATAATTCAGCATAAGAGTTAGTATTAATTGAAAGACCTTCACCTAAAACTTTTTTTATAACGCTATCACTTAGGTCAGGCTGATAACCAGAAGATTTTAAAATTTCTAATTCTAATTGAATCAAATCGACTAAATAATTAGAACAATTGTTCATTGAAATAAGTAAAGCTCTATAAGTATTCAGTATTTCAGAGTGTTTATCTTCTAAGAAAAGAAGCTTATTAATTAAGAAACAACTGTAATCAATAACCTTAAGTCTGTATTTATCAAACAAAAACCAGTTATATGATTGGATTAAATTAGTATTTAAGCAAGAATTTTCTTTGTTAAATTCAATTTCTGATATTATTCCTTTAACAAAATCAGTATTTTTTTTTTTGGACTTACCACCAAAGACAATTAAACTTTTTTTTCCAAATTCGCATGAGAATACAGAAATCAATAAATGATTTTCTTTGTAATTGTCAACTTTAGTAATAATCGCAGGAGTTTTGAACAAAGTAAAACTATTTTAAATTTATCAATTTAATCATTTTTTTTGCAGCAGCTATTTCTGCTTTTTGTTTTGAAATACCTTTACCTTCAACAGTCATATCATTTATTTTTAATTCAACCACAAATTTTGGTTTATGCTTTGTTCCAAGTTCATCAATTAATTTATATTGTGGAATCATTTTATTTTTCTTTTGACTATACTCTTGAATAAAAGTTTTTGGATCTTTCTGGGGAAGGGTATTTAGCTCCTCATTCCACAATAAGTAAATAAATTGTTTTGTAAAATTGAGATCTTTATTAATATAAATAAAACCAATCAAAGACTCTATAGCATCAGCATAAATTGAATTTTTACTAGATTTAGGATCTAATTGGTGCTTAAAAATTTCAATTAAATCATGTTTTTTAAAAATTTTAGCAAGCATATTTGTGTTTACAAGATGTATAAATCTTCTGGAGATTTCATCCAAAGAGCTATTTGAAAAATTATTAATTAAGTATTCAGAAATTACTAATCCAAGTACACGATCACCTAAAAATTCATATTTTTGAAATGGCTTGTTTGAATTCTTTTGGCGTTTGTCGTAACTATCGTGCTTAAGGCTAGTTTGATAACCCTTTATGCTTTTAATAATTTTAAAAATTTCAGTTTTATTCAAAATCTATTTAACAGTATTAAATAATCTATCATACCTAACATGTAATGGCAGTGTCCAAAATCTACTAAGCCTAAAATCAGTATCTATTGAAAACCAAATAAACCATACTTTTCCAATGATATTTTCCTTTGGTACAAAACCCACACCACTCATGACACGACTATCTGAAGAGTTATCACGATTGTCACCCATAAAGAAAAATTTATTTTTAGGTATTTCATACTCTTGCGTGTAATCAAGAGGACCACTATCTGTTAAATTCAAAATTTTATATTCACTCTCAACAAGTTGACTTATGTTAGCTTGGTATTGATCATCAAAAAATAAACCATCTTCAATTTGTTCAATGACCTCAAAATTATCAGAGTCTAATTTTTTTAAATAAATCAAACCATCTACAACTTTAATTCTTTCACCAGGCAAACCCACTAATCTTTTTACATAGTTAATATTTTCTTGGCCAGGTAATTTAAAAACAATGATGTCGCCACGACTTGGACTCTTTTCCAAAATTTTTCCTGAAAATGGAGCTAAGCCAAATGGAAAAGAGTATCTTGAATAACCATAATCCCATTTAGAAACAAACAAAAAATCTCCAACTAATAAATTTGGCTTCATTGAACCAGAGGGTATTTTAAAAGGTTCAATTGCAAAAGTTCTTATGACTCCAGCTATCAATAAAGCCCAGAGTAAAGCCTTAATATTATTTACAAACGATGATTTAAGTTTTTTCAATTATTACCGACGCAATCGAATATTTTTTTGTATCAGACAAGCTAACATGAATAAGAAAATTGCCAAATTTTTCTTTCATATATTTGTTTAATTCGTTTTTTAGAAAAATTTCTGGTTTACCCATTTTGTCTCTTTGAACAGATATATCTTTTGGAAAACATGGCGCTCTGAAACCTAATCCCAAAGATTTTGAAAATGCTTCTTTGATAGCAAAATTATTTGATAATAATTTTGGAGTTATTTCATCGATCTTATCCAAAGCAAAATATTTATCTACAAATGTATGATTAAATTTTTGATATATGGTTGAAACTCTATTTATTTCAATTAGGTCAATTCCATGTCCAATAATCATTTTAAATAATTCTTTGAAATTTTTTTATTGTTTCATAAAGTGATAAAAAAATAGCTTCTGAAATTATAAAATGACCAATATGAACAGTATCTATTTTTTTTCTATTTTTAATAAACTTAATATTTGAGAAATTTAAACCATGACCGATATTTACTTTTAAATTTAAACTAAATGCGTAATCAATCATTTTATTGATTTTTTCTTTATCTTTATTATTTATTTTAATTTTATCCAAAGATCCTGTGTGAAGTTCTACTGTCTGAAATTTTAATTTTTTTGCTAAATTTATTGCTTTTTTATTAGGGTTTATAAAAGCACTAAGCTCAATTCCATTAGAATAGCAAACTGATAAGAGTGATCTTAGTTTATTTTCTGAAATTTTTTCTAGATTCAGTCCACCTTCGGTAGTTATTTCATTACGTTTCTCAGGAACTAAACAAATAAAATTTGGTTTTATTCTTTTTGAAATTGAAATCATTTCATCAGTTAAAGCCATCTCTAGGTTAATTGGTAATTTTGAGTATTTTTTTAGTAATTTAAGATCATTGTCATTAATATGTCTTCTATCTTCTCTTAAATGAACAGTTAAAGTATCAACTTTCGCTTTTTCACAAACTTGTAAAGCTCTTAGAATGCTAGGATTATCTTGGCCTCGAGCATTTCTTAAAGTTGCTATGTGATCTATGTTTACGCCTAGTTTCATTAGTATGTTAATGTCTGCCTTTTTACCTTATCAACTTGACTGAGGGTCTTCATTTCAGCCAAAAGAAATTTTAATTTTTCAGAGTCTTCAATTTTTATATCTATGAGAAAGGTATAATTTTTTTTAGATCTTTCAGCAATTCTTATGTTTTCTATATTAATATGGTGTTTATCAAAAATAGAAGTAATACTAAATAAAGCTCCAGGTTGATTTTTAATTATTATTTCTATTCTCGTACTGAAATCTTTGTTAAGAAAATTACTTCCCCAATTAGATCTATAAAAGTTGTCTTTATGATAATAACCTAGGCTATCACATATTGTGTTATGCACTACTAATCCTCTTCCATAAGACATTACAGAAATGATATTATCTCCACTTATAGGAGAGCAGCATGTGGCATAATTTACTGCAATTCCATTTTCATATTTACTGACATTAATTCTTGGATTGGGGTCTTTGGTAAATAGTTTTTTAACAAAGTTATTCTCTAAATCTTTGAATAAGTCATTAAGATCTTTATGGGACAAGAATCCACGACCTACACTTTCAAATAACTTATTTTGATATTTAAAATCTGTATGACTTAATATTTTTGAGTAAAGGTTTTCAGTTTCATTTATGTTTTTTAGTTTGGCTATATATTTTAAAATATCTTTACCTAGTTTTTCAAACTCTCTTCTTCTTTTTGATCTGAAAAAGTGTCTGATCTTTTCTCGAACTTTCTCCTTTTTAACAAATCTAATCCACAAAGGTGAAATGGTAGTTTTATCGTTTAATATAATTTCAACTTGATCGCCGCTAGAGAGTTTAGTTTTAAGCGGTACATCTAGGCCATTAACTTTTGCTCCAGAGCATCTGTCTCCAATATCTGTGTGAATAGTGTATGCAAAATCTACTGGGGTTGAGTCTACAGGCAATGTATATAACTCTCCTTTAGGTGAAAAAACGTAGATCTGCTCATCAAAGAATTGTTGAGATGTTTTGTTGAGAATGAGATGTTTTTCATTCTTTTCCTCTACATAGTTAACGGCATCTCTTAGCCATGAGTATATATTTTGATCATTTTCATCTTTGCTCAAGTACTTATATCTCCAATGAGCAGCAATACCGTTTTCAGCAATCATATGCATTGCTCTCGATCTAATTTGAATTTCAAAGATTTTATTATTAAAAATAATATCAGTATGAATAGACCTGTATCCATTAGGTTTTGGATTAGAAATATAATCTTTTGTTCTACCTATTTTTGCTGAAAAGTTTCGATGAATTATTCCGAGAACTTTATAACAATCTCTGGTTGATTTAGTAATAATTCTAACCGCAGCAATATCAGATATTGAATTAAGATCAGAGTTTCTTTTATTTATTTTTTTCCAAATGGAATAAGGAGCTTTTTTTCTGTAATGAATTTCAGCTTGTATATTTTCCTTAGAAATAAAAGAGTTGGTTATTTTTTCTAATTGTTTGAAAGATTTCTCTAAGTTTTTAAATGTATTATCTATCTTATCATTAATTCTATTGTAAATATCTGGATGAAGGTTTTTAAAAGAAATATTTTCTAAAGTAGATTTCCAATTTTCAAATCCTAATCTCTCAGCCAAAGGTGCGTAAATTAGTAAAGTTTCATTGCTAACTCT
>CABZXY010000024.1 GCA_902529795.1 uncultured Alphaproteobacteria bacterium | reverse complement strand
TCTAAGTTTAAAACTATTCTATAATCTGGTGTTTCGATAAATGAAGTGATTTTTCCAATGCAACCCATCATAAAAAATTCATTGTTGTTGTTTTTAGGTTGAATTAAACCAATCATTCGATGACTTTTTAAGCTATCTAAAGCCATTTTTAAGTATCTTTCTTCAAATATATTTAAGGGCAATTTACCAAAGGGCAGTAGCAATACATTATCTAAAGGGAATAAAGGGATGGATGTAGGGATTTGGTTAGAATTAATTTCAAATAATTTTTTAATGCTATCTTCCATTATTTAAACATCAGTTTTGATAATTGTTTTCGTGCTGAGATAACATTTGGATCAGTAAGTCCCAACATATCAAAATATTCTAAAAGTTTCTTTTTCGCAGCTTCATCATTCCATTTGGGGTCTTGTTCGTAAATTATAAGCAATTCATTAAAACCATTTTCAGTTTCATTTACTGAGAGATATTTTTCTGCAAGCTCAAATCTTTTTTCTTTGTTGTTTGGCTGATCATTAACTAAAGATTTTAATTCATTTATGTCATTATCTCCACTGTCACCTAAGCTAAAAAGTAATTTATTAATTTTTATAATTTCTTCATTTTTTAAAGTTTCATCATCTAAAGAGCCCATCATTTCTTTAGCATCATCATATTTTTTAAGTTGAACCAAACATCTCAATAATCCACTGATGACTTTTATGTTACCAGGGTCCATGCCAACTAACGTTTCATATAATTGTTGTGCCTCTTGAAATCTTTGATCTTTAAATAAATTTTCTGCTTCACTTAATAGTTTTGGGACTTCGTTGCCAGGTGTTGCGTCTATTAGTTTATCTATCATTATTTCGATTTTACTTTCTGGTTGTGCTCCTTGAAAAGCATCTATGGGTTTTCCATCAACAAAACCATAAACTGTAGGTATTGATTGGATGTTTAGTTGGCTTGCGATACCTTGATTTTCATCAACATTGATCTTAGCAAGAATAACCTTGCCATTTTTTTTATTGACTAAATTTTCTAATATAGGGGTCAACTGCTTGCATGGCCCACACCATGGAGCCCAGAAATCAACAATTACAGGGATCGTTTTTGATTGCTCAACTACTTTTTCAACAAATTGATCTTGATTTATATCGATAACAAAAGACATATTATAGAAATAATATCAGAAACATTATTTACAATACATTAACTTTATTGAGGCCTTTTAGCTTGATAGCCATGATAAGGACGTTTATAAATGTTATTTCTTTTAATTAGCGGGCGTAGCTCAGGGGTAGAGCGCAACCTTGCCAAGGTTGAAGTCGAGGGTTCGAATCCCTTCGCCCGCTCCAATTCCACTAGCTTCACATGTTTTTATATATAATGTTAAATATTATTAGTAATTTAAAAGATGTCTGAAAAAAACCTAGGCGTTATATCTCATGAAGTTTTAAATAATCTTAATTTAGATAAAAATTTAAAACAAATTAATAGCCTTCTTAAACAAAATCACAGATCAAATAATTTACTAGCATTAAAAGCTATTATTTTATCAAAACTTGGTTTTAATTATGAAGCAGAAAAAATATTTGAGCAAATAACACAAAGTGATGAAAAGAACACCGAACTACTTTATAATTATTCAATAATATTAAAATTAAATAACAATTTTAATAAATTTATAGAAATAATAAAAAAAATTTTAAATCAAAAAAGCGATCATGTTGGCGCTTTAAATCAACTTGGACTTTATTATTTACAAGAAAGTGATTATACGAGTTCTTTAGAGGTATTTGATAAAATCCTAAAAATAGATCCCAATTCAATAAATAGCTTAATCAATATTGCCAATATTTATATTTTACAATCTAATTTCAAATTAGCTAAATCTTATTTAAATCAGGCTTTACAAATAAATAAAAATTCTTATCTAATCCATTATAATTTTGGCAATCTCTTTGTTAAAGAAGAAGATTTAGAGTCTGCGATTAATAGTTTTAAAAAAGCAATCGTGTTAAACTATAAGTTTAAGCCAACATATAACAACCTTTGTGGCGTTTATTATGATCAAGGAAAAATTGCAAAATCAATTGAAACTTTAGAAAAAGTTTTAGAATTTGATGATCAAGATGAAGAGATAATCATTAGATTGTACTATCTTAAATCATCTATTTGTAGTTGGAGTAACAATTATAATTTGCAGCAAAAATTAATAAACATAGGCACATTAAAAAAACCAATATTTCCTTTTCGTGCCCTTACACTCGAGGACTCACCTTCAAACCAACAAAAGCGTTCGCTTTTGTGGTCTAAAAGTCTTTCTGTTAACAATCTTGAAAATTTAAAAACCAAACATCCTAATATAAGAAATAATAAAATAAAAATTGGCTACTTTAGTTGTGATTTTCATGGTCACGCGACTATGCATTTAATGTCAGGGTTATTTAAGAGTCATAACCAAGAAAAATTTGAAATAGTTATTTTTAATTATTCATTTAGGAATAATCCAAAGTGGGCAAATTTTATAAACTCTAATTCCAATAAAGTTATTGATTTAAAAAATTTTGACAATGAATTAGAGATTCTTAAGGTTATTTATAGTGAAGAGCTAGATATTGCCATCGATCTTAAAGGCTATACGCCAAACTCTAAAATAAATTTATTTAAGAATAGACTCGCCAAAGTTCACATAAGTTTTTTAGGATATCCTGGAACACTAGGAGCTGACTTTATTGATTATATCGTAGCTGACAAAGTTGTTATTCCTGATGAATATAGAAAATTCTACACCGAAAAAATTATTTATATGCCTGATTGTTATCAGCCTAATGATGAAGATAGAATAGTTCCAGCCAAGAATTCATCAAAAGCAGAGCACGGGTTACCATTAGACTCGTTTGTATTTTGTTGTTTTAACGATTTATATAAAATATCTCCTCAAGAAATTGAATCATGGACCAAAATTCTTTTAGAAGTTAACAATTCTGTATTATGGATATTAACCGAAAGCAATGAAGCTAAAGATAATTTTTTATTACAAATAAAAAACAGGGGGATTGCAAAAAGTAGAGTTATTTTTGCAAATAGATTGAATAATGAGTTGCATTTAGAGAGACATTTACATGCTGACCTATTTTTAGATTGTTTTAATTATAATGCACATACCACCGCAAGTGATGCTTTATGGATGAATGTTCCTATAGTAACTAAAATGGGTAAACAATTTTCAGCTAGGGTTGCTTCAAGCCTATTAACAACACTTGGATTAACAGAGTTAATTACTTCTAGTCAAAAAGAATATGAGTCACTTGCTATTAAATTAGCAAAGAATTCTGATTTTTTAAAAGAAATAAAAGAAAAGTTGAAAACAAATTCAAAATCAATGCCCTTATTTAATTCAAAAAATTATACAAAAAAATATGAGTTTCTATTAGAGAAAGCTTTAAAAAATATTTCAGCTAGAGGATTTAAAGATATTGAATTTAAATAAATATTCTTAACTCTTCTCAAGAGATTTTAATTTTAAATTATTAATTAAATCTTCACCTTATAGATATAGTTTAATCAATATTGCAAATCCTAAAGTTATAAAAAAAAACCTTGAATTTTTTGAATTAGATTTAATTTGGAATGAAAAAAACTTAAAGCTGAAGGAGTTGTTACAGCCAATGATAAAATAATATACCAACTAGCATCAATTATCCCAGCGATTGATACTAAATACACGTTAAAGATTAGTTCATTATTTGCCGACATAAATTGTGAATAAATAGCAATAAACCAAACAAATATTTTAGGATTTAAAATTGCAATACTAAATCCTTGTAAAAAAGAAACTGTATTTTTTTTTGTATCTTTTTTTTCTAAATCTAATTTTTTCTTATTTAAGATTAATTTAACTCCAATAAAAATTAAAAATATTACCGATAAAATTTTTAGTCCATTAAATATAAAGATATTAGTTTTTATTATTAATCCTAAGCCTAAAACTGCAAATGTTGCATAAACAGTAATTCCTATTCCATGACCTATTGAAGTTAAAATACCATTATTTCTTCCTTTAAAAATAGCATTATGTATAACTACTGCCATGCTAGGACCAGGAGACATTGCCCCTAATAAGCAAACAATAAATACTTGAGCAAAAATTATTAATGTCATTTATTTCAAGAAAAGTTTGCTGTAATTTCTTTATTCTCGAAATCTTGTGATTTGATAGTTTGTATCAATTCCTTAGAGGCATTTGTGTAAATAGCTCTTTTAGTATATTTCCATATAGGTAAATCCTTATGACTGTTGCCTAAATAATCAAAATCATTAATTTTTAAATTTTCTTTTATAAATCGAACCTTATTATTGCCTACCATATTAAAATTATCTCTTGTACCAAAAGACTCAAAAAAAATATTCAAATACTCTCCCATCTGGTCAACTAGAATTTGGTGACTTCCTGATATAAGATAAACAACCCGATGCCTATTTTTAACTTCTCTAATGAAGTCAAAAGCCGCCTTGTTATAGGTTAAACTTTCAAAAGGGATGTCAAAGTTTTTTGATATTTTATCTTTCAAATATGGCTTTCCTTTGAATAAAAAAACCAATAAGTAAAACAAAGTTTTTAGAGGGTAATTTTTTAAAGAGTGTGAGAATGCCAAATTAGACAAGTCTTCTTTAATTAATGTCCCATCCAAATCGACAAATAAAATCTTGTTATCATCCATTTTTTTTAAAATAAGAAACAGTAATCGTGATATTTTTTGGGAAAGTTTTCTCTTTTATATTTCCAATACAATCAGCTTTTATCTTATCACCCTTTTTTATTATCTTCTCATATATCAATAATTTCACATTTTGTATTTCTTTATCTTTGAAGTTTTTTCTTCCCTGTTTTTCCTCAGGAAACTTTTGAAAAAAATCCTTTATTATTTTAATTGAGTAATTTTGTTGGAATGAAACATTTTCATATTTTTTCATTAAAACAAACTTACTTTTAGGGGGAGTATTTTTAAAAATTTCGATCAATGTTTAAAATGACGATCGCTTAATTTAAAAAAATTTAATTTATATTTTTTTACAAAAGATTCTATCTTTTCATCATTTTGTGACCCCATAGGAGCATAAATATTAATTTTAATCCTTTCTTTTTTTATAAACTCTAAAGAGTCAGTAAATGGGAAAAAAGCATCTGAAAATAATGATAAGTTTTTTAATTTTTTATGATCATGTTTTTGTTTTAATTTATAAAAGCAATTTTGAAGAGCATCTACTCTAGATGTTTGTCCTCCCGATTGAGAAACTAAACCATCGTTGTCAAATAAAGCAATCGCATTAGATTTAATATATTTAAGAATATTCACATAAAAATTTAGCTGATCTTTATCTAGCTTATTGGTTCCATATATAGATTTTATTTGAGAACTTTTGCTATTGCTATCTTGTATGAGTGCCCCCGCAAATATGGATCTTTGCTCTGATTGGTTTTTAAACTTTTTTACTTTTAATATTCTAAGATTTTTTTTTGTTTGTAATATTTTAATTGCATCTTTTTCAAACCCAGGAGCTGCAATAACCTCATAAAAATTTTTAATTATCATTTTAGCTGTTTCTAAAGTTAGTTTTTGATTAAACGCAACTATCCCACCAAATGCACTCATAGGATCTCCGGCTAGAGCTCTAAGATAACTATCTTTTTGTCCTATTTTAATAGCCCCACCACAGGGGATATTATGTTTGACAATGGTACAAATATTTTTTTTGGAAGAAGAATTATAAGCAATATTAATAGCTGCATCTAAGTCTAGAAGATTGTTATAACTGAGTTTTTTCTCGCCACCCAATTGTTCAAAGCTATTTTCATTAACTAATGCAATAGCTTTTTGCTGTGGATTTTCACCATAACGTAATGGATATTCATCTGTTTTAATTCCTTGAAACCAGTTGGCTATAGCGATGTCATAATGTGTAATGTGTTGTAATGCTTTTATTGCGTATTTTTTCCTCTCAATATTAGAATTTGGTAATTTGCGAATAATTTGTTTGTAATCAGTTGGGCTAACAACAGGTATTGTCTTTGTATAATTCTTGATTGCTGCCCTTACAAGGCTGTGGCCACCAATGTCAATCATTTCGATAATTTCTTCAGATTTTTTGGTTTTGTTAATAGTTTCTTCAAAAGGGTACAAATTAATAATTAACATGTCGAAATTAACAATTTTTTCAGATTGTAATTCTTTTTGATGTTCCTGAGATTGGGTTCCTAGGAGCCCTCCAAAAATTTTAGGATGAAGAGTTTTTACTCTTCCTCCTAATATTTCTTTTTGTTTCGTATATTTAGAAATTTCAATATGTGGAATATTATTCTTTTTTAAAAAATTAGAGGTTCCTCCAGTAGAGTATATTGTAAAATTTTTTTTAATTAGAAATTTAGCAATAATGTCTAAATCTGTTTTATCATAAACTGAAATAATTACATTTTTATTCATTAGTTAAAAAAATCGTATAGTTGATTAGATGCTTGAGTTAAATTTTCTTGTTTAAATAAAAAAGATCCGGCAACTAAAATATTAGCTCCAGCATCAACGCATTTCTTTCCTTTTTCATAATTAATTCCACCATCAACCTCTAAATCAACATGAAGTTGATTTTGGGAGATATAGTTTTTTAACTGTTCAATTTTTAATAATTGATCTTCCATAAATTTTTGGCCACCAAAGCCTGGCTCAACTGTCATAATTATAATTTGATCAATATCATTCAGATAAGGTTTAAGGTCTTCCCAAGGAGTTGCAGGTTTGATAGCAATTCCACATTTAATATTATTTGTTTTAATTTTGGAGATTAATTCTTTTATATTCTCATCTATTTCTAAATGAAAAGTAATTATATCTGATCCAGCTTTTACATAGTCATCAAGAAATTTTCCAACACGATTAATCATTAAGTGAACATCAAAGATCTTCTTTGAATATTGGCGAACATTTGAAATAAATTGTGGCCCAAAAGTTAAGTTAGGAACAAAATCCCCATCCATCACATCGAAATGAATATATTCAACCTTGGATTGATCAATTAGTTTGACTGTATCTTGCATATTTGCAAAGGAACCGCCAAGGATGGAAGGTGATATTGTAATGTTCATTTTGTTTTTTTTAATACCGATACAAAAAATATATCAGAGCCACCTACATCTTTGAATTTGAGTGGATTGATAAAATATCCATTCTGTCTTTTTATCATTTTATCAGAGTCTAAACTAAGTGTACGGATATTCTTATGTTTTTGAGCAATTTTATCAATGACATTGATTGTCTCAAAGGGATGAAAAGAGCATACGATATAAACAATTATTCCATTTTCATCTAAAATGTTAATTGCTTTATCGAGCATTTGTATTTGAATTTTTTGGTTTCGTTTCAGCTTTGATTGATTGATTTTTGAGGCAACATCAGGATTACGACGAAAGGTTCCCAGAGCACTGCATGGAGCATCTAAAAGAATAGATGAAATATTTTGCTTCTTTGTTAATTTTAAAAAATCTTTTTTTTGAATTTTTATATTGAGGCCCAATCTTTTTAAATTTTGTTTAAATTTAATGATTTGAGAATTAGACTTATCAATGCAATCCACCTCATACCCTAAAGAGTGTAAAAGTATAGATTTGCCCCCAGGGGCAGAACATACATCAAGTATTTTTTTTGATTGAAAAAATTGATGAGTGGTATGAATGACTTCATAATTCCCAATATCTTGTACAAAACAATTTTTAAGTAATTTTGATTTGAATGGCAGAACTCTTTTTTCATAAATAGCCTCTTTGTGATTATTGAGGCTAATTTGATAGTCTATAGGTTTCGTAAAAAAGGTTTGGTATAGATACTCTCTAATTTTACTGCTAGAAAATATTTTATCTAAAACTTTTTGAAAATTATCAGGAAGATTTTTTTCTAATTTTAAATTTTCTTGATCTCGAAGAATATTTCTTAAAACAGCATTAATGAGTTTGGATTTATCAAATTGTTTTGAAAATTCTACAGCATCATGAACTATTGCATGTTGGGGCTTCTTTGAAAAAAAAATGAGTACTAAATTTATTTTAAGAATAATGTAGATATTTTTGGGAGTTCTATCACTTATATATTTTTTAAGCAAAAGATTAAAATTTTCAAAATTGCGATAATACTCTTGAATCGCTAAGAATAAAAATCCTCTTTTAATAGGATCAAATTTTTCAACTGCAGCATCAATGCTGCCACCTTCATCAATACGTTTTATCGATTGATATAAATTAACAATATCTGATTGATTAGATATTTTTAGACCCGTCTATTAAAGATTGTACCACTCCAGGATCGGCAAGTGTTGAAGTATCACCTAATTGATCTTCTTCATGGGATGCAATTTTGCGCAGAATTCTTCTCATTATTTTACCTGATCTAGTCTTCGGCAGCCCAGGTGCGAATTGAATTTTATCAGGCGTAGCGATAGGACCAATTTTTTGACGTATCCAAAATGTCAGTTCCTTTTTTAATTCATCGCTGACTTCTATCCCGGTATTAGTAGTGACATAGGCGTAAATTCCCTGGCCTTTGATGTCATGGGGATATCCCACGACAGCGGCTTCTGATACGAGTGCGTGTTCCACAAAAGCACTTTCTATTTCAGCAGTACCCAACAAGTGACCTGATACATTAATACAATCATCAACACGCCCTGTTATCCAATAAAAACCATCTTTATCACGACGACAACCATCTCCGGTAAAATACTTTCCCTTAAACTGACTAAAATAAGTTTCTACAAAACGTTGATGATTTCCATAAACCGTTCTCATTTGACCAGGCCAACTATCTAACATGCATAGTTTACCTTCGCATTCTCCCTCTAAAATATTTCCATTATCATCGACGATTGCCGCTTCAATTCCAAAGTAGGGATGTGTCGCACTACCGGGTTTCAATTTAGTTACTCCTGGTATGGGAGAAATTAAATGTCCTCCTGTTTCTGTTTGCCACCAAGTATCCACGACAGGACATTTATCTTTTCCAACAACGCTAGAATACCAGTTCCAAGCCTCAGGATTGATGGGCTCACCCACAGTTCCTAAAATTCGAAGAGAAGATAAATTACATCGAGTGACAAAATCATTTCCTTCTTTCATTAAAGCTCGAATCGCCGTTGGAGCAGTATAGAAAATATTTACTTTGTGCTTATCGCACACTTGCCAAAATCTTGAAAAGTCAGGGTAATTAGGAACTCCTTCAAACAGAAGTGTTTGAGCTCCATTTGCTAGAGGCCCATACAATGAATAAGAATGACCTGTAATCCAACCTGCATCAGCAGTACACCAGTAAACATCTCCAGGGTGGTAATCAAAAGAATATTTATGAGTAAATGATGCATAGACTAAATAGCCTCCTGTTGTATGTAAAACGCCTTTTGGTTTTCCTGTCGAACCGGAGGTGTATAAAATAAATAAAGGATCTTCAGCATTCATTGGCTCACATGCACATTGATCATCAACT
This sequence comes from uncultured Alphaproteobacteria bacterium, assembly GCA_902529795.1. Lineage (GTDB taxonomy): Bacteria > Pseudomonadota > Alphaproteobacteria > HIMB59 > HIMB59 > HIMB59. Next base: position 2,352 of record CABZXY010000024.1, on the reverse strand, counting down.
TCTTTTAATAATTCATCATAATAAAAATCATTTTTTTGATGAAGATTATCTTGAGTATTCGTATAGCGAACTACTAATGTTTTAATAGACTCATCACAGCTCTTTAAGGCTGTGTTGATATATTTTTTTAAAGGAATTGTTTTTCCACCTCGAAGTCCCTCATCAGCGGTTATAACAAATTGAGATTGGCAATCTTGAATACGTCCTGCAATTGACTCTGGTGCAAAACCACCAAAGATAACAGAATGGATGGCACCGATTCGAGTACACGCAAGCATCGCAAATGCCACCTCAGGGATCATCGTCAGATAAATAGTAACGCGATCACCTTTTTTCACCCCAATTTTTTTAAGAACATTGGCAAATCGACTGACCTCATTTTGTAATTCTTTATAGGTGTAGGTTTTTGATTGGCTAGGATCATCTCCCTCCCAAATGATGGCCGTATCATTGGGTCTTTGCTCAGCGTGTCGATCCACACAGTTATAGCAAACGTTTAGTTCCCCATCTTCAAACCACTTAATAGATACGTCTCCTTCATAGTTAGTATTTTTAATTTTGGTAAAATCTTTAATCCAAGTGACTTGTTCTTTGGCAATCTTTGACCAAAACTTCTCTTTGTTTCCAAAAGACTCAGCATACATTTTATCATATAGCTCTCGAGTGAGCAGGGGGTTGCTTAAAGGAAAGTCTTTCATTTTTTCTCACTCATCTTAATCAATTTTTTCCATTGGTTCAATTTCACGGGCATAACACTTAAACGAGACTGTTTAACTAAAGGAAAATCATCAAAAAAAGGATCAGCTTTAATTTCAGCTAAGGTGACCTCTTTTAAATCTTTGACATATTTAACATCCACCATTCCAAAAATGCCTTTTTTATCCGTGTGATCAGGGTAGTACTCTTTAACCACAGTCATAATTCCTTTAATGGCTTTTTCAAAGACAGAGCTATAAAACAAACATTCGTCACCTTTTTTCATCTGTTTCATATAGTTAGCTGCCTGATAATTTCGAACACCATCCCAGTGCTCTACTTTTTTCTTTTTTTGCTGCTCCCATGACCAAGTCTCAGGTTCAGATTTCATTAACCAATAATTTTTAGAAGTTTTCATGAATAAGTGTATTGGGACTAGGTCTCACATTGTAATTATTAAATTTATTTTTACTAGATTTTAAAATTTCAATTGCATTCCAACCAATCATCGCAGCATTGTCCGTGCAATACGCCATGGGCACTTGATGATAAGCAATGCCCTTATCTTCAATAAAGTCTTTTAAAAGGCCGTTAACGTACTGATTAGCAGCAACGCCACCACAAATAGAAAAATCTCTAATTTTTATTTTCTTTCTTTTTAGCTCAGCAAAGGCATTGTTAATTTTATTGAGAAAAATCTCACCGACTGTAAATTGGAAAGAGGCTGAAAAATTTTTCAAAAATTTTTTTTGCAATTTATTTTTTTTAATGACTTGAATAGCGGAAGTCTTTAATCCAGAAAAAGAAAAATTACAGTCTTTTACCTTTAATAAAGGCTGGGGCAAATTAAAAGTAGTTGGATCCCCGTCTAACGCTAATTTTTCAATGATCGGCCCACCTGGATATCCTAATTGCATTGCCTTTGCCACTTTATCAAAACACTCTCCTGCTGAGTCATCTATGGTAGAACCAAGGGTAATAAATTTTCTAGCACTTTTCACCAGAACGAGCGCTGTATTTCCTCCAGATACAAGCAAACACAAATAAGGAAAAGATAGCTGGGAGACAAGACGAGGCGATAATAAATGAGCTTGTAGGTGATTGATGGGGATAATTCTTTTTTGATGGGAAAGGGCCAAACCTTTGGCAAAAGATGAGCCCACAATTAGCCCTCCTATCAATCCTGGACCATAAGTTGAGGCAATCGCATCAATATTGGCAAAATTTATTTTTTTTTGAAATTTTGATAAATGATCCATGATATCAAGGTGCTGACGCGCTACCATTTCGGGTACTACGCCGCCATGTTCACGGTGAAATTTGCGATGATTGATCGTTTCATGAAAATCAACCTTTTTATCGTCGTTGACCACCGCGAAGGAGGTATCATCACAAGAACTTTCTATTGCCAAAACTTTCATTAATATAAAAAAATATAGATTCTTAATTCATGACTGAAAATCAAAAAGATTCAGTAAAAAAAAGCTTTTGGCAGCGAAACCTTTTTCTTCTAATCGTCTTATTTATTATCGTGGCAGGAGGGGGAGGCTACCTCTACCAAAATAACATTCTGACCTTTCAAACTACAAAGCAAGCAAACAATAATGAAACCGTAGTCCCCGACCCAGTAGAAGTTCAGCCTGTTTTAGATACCAA
>CABZXY010000023.1 GCA_902529795.1 uncultured Alphaproteobacteria bacterium | reverse complement strand
AATTTAATTAATACTCAGAATAAAAATATAAATACAATTTCGAATTTGAAATTTAAAAATAAGATATTTGGTTTGGATATCAATTTACTCAATGAAAATTTTACAAAGAAAATACTAAATTTTTCTAAATTAGATTATGATCTTAATAAAAAGCTAAAGACTCTTCCTTTTAGAAATGAATTAGTTAAAAATAGATCTAATTCCACCATTATCAATGATAGCAAGTCTACAAATTTAGAAAATTCAATAATCAAAATTAATCAAATAAATCTAAAAAAGAAAATTATTATACTTGGTGGAAATCCTAAAAAATCAATTAAAAAAAAGAATACTATTAAAAATTCTCTAGTTTTGATATTTGGCCCTAATAGATTTAAAATAAATAAGAGTTTGGAACTTATTAATTCAAATTTTTTTACATTTATTGATCTTAAAAATTTATTTAGTTTTTTAAAAGTATTAATGCATCAAACTAAATGGGATGTAATATTATTTTCACCTGGAGGAGAGTCTTTTGACCAATTTAAAGATTATTCACACAGAGGTAGAATATTTAATAAGTATATAAAGAAATTTAAAATTTGAAGAGTTTACTTTTTAGGGATGATGAGAGTCTGATAGGTTCTAATTGGTATTATTTAGAAAAAAAATTATTTATTTTTCCATTATTATTATCATTTATAGGCTTATTAGCTATTTATTCTCTTATAGGCACTGAATACTCCATCACTCTTTTATTTAAGCACACAGTTTTTTTGTTGTTTTCTTTAACTATTTTATTTTTTTTTAGTTTGTTACCTGTAAACAATCTAAGAAAATTATTAAATATTTCAGCTTTTTCATTTCTTCTACTTTTGATTTTAGTTCCAGTACTAGGGTATGAAATTAAAGGAGCAACAAGATGGATTAACCTTAAATTTTTTTCGATTCAACCATCAGAAATACTCAAAGGCCCTATACTCTGTTTATTTTCATGGTTTTGCTATTTATTTATAAAAACAGGTAAATTTTCTTATATGTTTTTTGCTATTTTAATAATTTTATATATATCAACTCTTCTTTTACTTCAGCCAGACATTGGAACATTGATGCTTTATTTATCGTCCTTTTTTTTATTAATAATTTTATATATGAGAAATATAAAACTTTTTTTTATCCTAGGATTTTTTGGTCTTATTTTTATAGCTTTTGCATATTTTACGTTTGATCATGTTAACATAAGAATAGATAAATTTTTATCACCTGAGAATTCTCCCCAAGTTGCAAAAAGTTTATCGGCTATCATTGAAGGCGGTTTCTTTGGAGTTGGTTTGGGGGAAGGGCAACTTAAATATTCTATTCCTGAATCTCATAATGATTTTATCTTTGCTATCTTAATTGAGGAATTTGGAATTTTTTTTGGTTTATTCATTGCTTTACTCTATCCGATATTTTTCTTTTTGATTAAAAAGATATTAAAAAGTCAGCCTAATTTATTTATACAAAATACAACATTTTCATTATGCTTTATTTTATGCATGCAAGCCTTTATAAACATAGGATCTTCAATTGATCTCATACCTCCGACCGGAATGACCTTGCCATTTATAAGCTATGGTGGGTCCTCAATGCTTTCTTATGCAATTATTTTTGGTACATTAATTAACTTTTCAAAAAATGAAAAAAATTCTCTTAGTAACACATCATGACTTAAGCGACCCAGGAATTATATCTAGTCTCTTACATTCAAATTATTTAACCTGTAATATCAATTACAAGAACTTACCTTTATTAAAGCAAAGCGAAATCAAAGAATACAAAGCAATAATAATATTTGGTGGAAAAATGAGTGCTAATAGCAAATCTATATTCATAAAAAATGAATACAAATTTTTATCTAAGGCAATTAAACTTAAAAAAACAATTATCGGAATTTGTCTTGGTGCACAAATTATAGCCAAGTTTTATGGATCATTAATTCAAAAATCCCCCAATAAAGAGGTTGAAATAGGATATAGAAAAACAAAAAAAATTAATAATTCAATGGTTAATGATCGGACAAAATTTCTACAATTTCATAATGAGGGAATTTTAATAAATTCAAATATGGAATTATTATCCAGCGGTAATTTATTTAATGTAGATGCATTTAAAATTAAAAATAAAAAAGTTTATGGATTCCAATTTCATCCTGAGGTTACTATTAAAATGATAAAGAATTGGTACGGAAATTTGAAATCGATAGATAAAGGAACTGACAATCTAAGTAAAATTTTAAAAGATCATAAAACTTACCAAAAAGAAAACTACTTTTGGTTAAGTAAGATTTTAAATAAGATAATTAAATGATTAATTTTTATTTTTCTGATGAATATCTAAAACATGACACTGGATCGCATCCTGAGTCTATTCAAAGAATTAAAACCGTTAAACAACTCTTAAATGATAAATATACTAAACATCATTTCATTGAACCATCAAAGGCTTCAACTGAATTAATATCAAATGTGCATGATAAACAATATATTAAGGAAATATTAATGAATATTCCAAAATCAGGTTTTTATCATTTCGATCCTGATACGATTGCAAGCTCTACTAGTTTAAATAGTTACCTTATGGCTGTTGGAGGTTCTGTTGACTCCGTTATACATTCAATAAATCATCAATCAGATAATCCTGTTTATTTTTGTGCTCATCGACCACCTGGCCACCATGCTGAAAAAAATAAAGCCATGGGATTTGGTGTATTTAATAATGTGGCCATTGCAGCTCAGTTCGCGTTTGAGCAAAAAAATTACAATAAAATATTGATTGTTGATTTTGATGTACATCATGGAAATGGTACTCAACATATTTTTGATTCAAATCCGAATATTTGTTATGCTTCGAGTCATCAATACCCCTTTTATCCTGGAACTGGCAATGAAAATGAAATAGGTGTTGGAAATATATTCAATTGTCCATTGCCCTCAGGATGCGACTCAGATTTATTTAGAGAACTTTTTCAAAAAAAAATTATTGATAAGATTAATATTAAATTTGATATTATATTCTTTTCTGCAGGCTTTGATGCTCATAAATTAGATCCTTTAGCTTCTATTAATCTTGAAAATGAAGATTTTGCTTGGGTAACCAAAGCTATCTTAAAAAAATTTGCTAAAGATATCCCTGTAATTTCTTTACTCGAGGGTGGATATGATATGGATGGGTTGTATAATGGTCTAGACTTTCATTTAAAAATGTTAGATGAGTACTCAAATGAATAAAAAAAATGAAAAATCTTTTGAGAGTGCCCTCCAAAGATTGGAGGAAATAGCTCAATTGCTTGAAAATGAGCAGACACCTCTTGAGGATAGCATTCAATTATTTGAAGAGGGTATTGAATTAAAAGATTTTTGCGAAGAAAAATTAAAGTCAGCTAAATTAAAAATAAATAAAATTATTAAAAAGAATAAAGATCTGGTTAACGAGGATTTCGAATAAAATCTAAAGTAACTATGTCCTTATTATCAAAAATTAATTTCCCTAAAGATTTAAAAAAACTTTCTTTTGATGATCTTAAAATTTTTAATGATGAACTAAGAACCTATACTATTGAGACAGTATCAAAAACCGGAGGTCATTTAGGTGCTAGTTTAGGCGTAGTTGAGTTAACTGTTGCGCTTCATTATGTTTTTGATACACCAAAAGATAAAATTGTTTGGGACGTTGGCCATCAGACTTATCCTCATAAAATCATCACGGGAAGAAAAAGAAAAATCCAGACTTTAAGAAAGAAAAATGGTCTTTCAGGATTTACAAAAAGATCTGAGAGCGTCTATGATCCTTTTGGTGCGGCTCATAGTTCTACATCTATTTCAGCGAATTTAGGCATAGCTGTTGCCAGAGACTTACAAAAAAAATCTTTTGATGTAATTAGCATCATCGGTGATGGTGCTATTAGTGCAGGTATGGCCTTTGAAGGTTTGAATAATTTTGGTCATTTAGGTAAGAATTCATTAATAATCTTAAACGATAATAAAATGTCCATTGCAAAACCAGTTGGGGCAATGAGCAAATACTTAGTTAATCTTTTAAGCTCAAAGACTTATGAAAACATAAGAGATGTAGTTAAGAATTTTACCAAAAGACTTCCTAATGAGGTGAGTAATTTTGCTAAAAAAACTGAAGGTTATTTAAAAGGCTATTTAACTGGAAATACTCTATTTGAAGAATTGGGAATGAATTATATAGGACCTATAGATGGCCATAATCTAGATTTATTAATTCAACTTTTTCAAAAATATAAAGAGAAAGAATTACATGGCCCTGTTTTTTTGCATATTGTTACAGAAAAAGGAAAAGGATATGCTCCGGCGGAAAATTCAAATGATAAATTTCATGGAGTGTCCTCTTTTAATATCCAAACTGGGGTTCAAAACAAATCTAAAGACACAACTTATACTAGTGTAGTTAGTGAGACTTTATTAAAACTTGCTAAAAAAGATAAAAGGGTAACCGCAATTACTGCTGCCATGCCCTCAGGGACGGGTTTAGATAAATTTCAAGAATTATATCCAGATCGATTTTTTGATGTTGGAATCGCTGAACAACACGCTGTAACTTTTGCTGGAGGAATGGCTACTGAAAACCTAAAACCTTATGTAGCTATTTACTCTACATTTCTTCAAAGAGCTTATGACCAAGTTGTACATGATATAGCTATACAATCTTTGCCAGTTCGATTTTTAATTGACCGATCTGGTTTTGTTGGAGCTGATGGTGCAACTCATGCAGGGTCTTTTGACCTAACATATCTTTGCTGTTTGCCTAACTTTATAGTCATGGCTCCATCCTCAGGAGAAGAACTTAAAAATATGTTAAACTTTTCATTATCGATAAACAATAAACCTAGTGCGATAAGGTATCCTAGAGATACTGTAGGGGAATATGATGAAAAAAAATCATTTGAAAAAATAACCTTAGGTAAAGGAAAAATTATTCAAAAAGGAACAAAAATTGCTTTTTTAAATTTGGGTACAAGATTAAATTTAGTCAAAGAAGCTTCAAAATTAATTAAGAGTAAAAATAAATTACAAACTACCATTGTTGATATGCGTTTCGCTAAACCAATTGATACTCAATTATTAGAAAATTTACAAAAAAATCACGATATTTTTATAACTATTGAGGAAAATGCTGTTGGTGGCTTTTCAAGTCAAGTTAATAACTTTTTATTAAATCAAACCAAAAAACAAATTAAGATTTATAATTTTTTTATGAAAGATGAATTTATTGATCAATCTGATATCAATGATCAGTACAAGCAATCAGGTATATCTTCAGAAGATATTTATAAAAAAGTCTCTAATTATTTAAATTAATTTAGATTTTTGCATAAGCATTAGATCCGCAATTACAAAGCTAGTCATTGCGATGCCGACGGGTACTGCTCTAATGCCTACACAAGGATCGTGTCTGCCAATTGTTTTGATTTTGGTATTTTTTAAACTTTTTGTGATAGTATTTTTTTCACTTAACACTGAGCTGGTAGGTTTAACAATGTATCTGAATACTATTTCTTGGCCTGAGGTAATACCACCTAGGATTCCTCCAGCATGATTACTATCAAATACAATCTTTTTATTTTTATAACTTATTTGATCAGAAGCATTAGTTCCATCTAAGTCTATAAGATTGAAGCCTGTTCCAAATTCAATTCCTTTTACTGCATTAATGCTCATAATAGCCTTAGATATTTCTGAGTCTATTTTTTGATAAATTGGTTCTCCAAGACCAGGAGGACAGTTTTTAACTCTTACTTCTATTATTGCGCCTAAAGAAGAACCTCTCTTACGATGTAGTAAGATTAAATCTTCCCACATCTTGATAATTGATTTATTAGGTGAAAAGAATGGGTTTTTATTTATAAACCCCTCATTCCAATTAGACCCAGTAATTTTTTCATTTCCAATTTGAATTACTGCACTTGTAACCTTTAATTTATTTGCAACTTTTTTTAGGTAAAGGTCTGCTAATGCGCCAGCAGCAACTCTCATGGCTGTTTCTCTCGCACTTGATCGCCCACCTCCACGATAATCGAAATTTTTATATTTTACATGGTAAGTAAAATCTGCGTGACCTGGACGAAATTTGTTTTTAATATTTGAATAATCTCTACTTCTTTGATCTTCATTATAAATTATCATGGAGATAGGTGAACCTGTGCTTTTCCCGTTGAAAACTCCTGATAAAATATCTACCTGATCTTTTTCTTTTCTTTGAGTAGTAAATTTGGATTGTCCAGGTTTTCTTAAATCTAGTTTAGACTGAATATATTTAAGATCGATTGGTATATTGGCTGGAAATCCGTCAACTACACAACCAATAGCCTTACCATGGCTTTCACCCCAAGTTGTAAATTTTAGTAAGTTTCCAAAAGTATTATGAGACATTCTAATTATTTATTACTAAACTCACTAAGTAAATCAGCAACACCTTCAGCTTCATCTACGGCAACCATGCCAACTGTATGATAGCCGCAGTCAACATGATGAATTTCTCCTGTAACGCCTGAAGATAAATCACTTAGAAGGTAAGCGCCCGTATTTCCAACATCATCTAAAGTAACATTTCTCTTTAAGGGTGAATTAAGTTCATTCCATTTCAAAATAAATCGAAAGTCCCCAATTCCTGATGCTGCTAATGTTTTTATGGGTCCTGCAGAAATAGCATTAACCCGTATATTTCTATCACCCATATCAACTGCTAAATATTTTACGGATGCCTCTAAAGCTGATTTGGCAACACCCATTACGTTATAGTGGGGCATAACTTGTTCAGCCCCGTAATAAGTAAGAGTCAGTATACTTCCACCATCATTCATTAATTCATAACAATATTTACAAGACTCAGTAAATGAGTAACAAGATATGTTCAAACTATTTAGAAAGTTTTCTTTTGATGTTTGGACATATTTACCTCTAAGTTCATTTTTATCAGCAAAAGCTACAGCATGAACAAAGAAATCTAGCTTTCCCCATCTATTTTGTATTTCATTAAATGTATTTTTGACAGATCCTTCACTGCTTACGTCACATTGAATTAAAAAGTCTGAATTTACAGACTTAGCTAGTGGTTCAATTCTTTTTAATAAAAGATCATTTTGATAAGTAAATGCTAATTCAGCACCAAAATTAGAGCATTGTTTAGCTATTCCCCATGCAATAGACTTATCGTTTGCGACGCCCATAATTAGGCCTTTTTTATTTTTTAAATCCATTTTGATATAATCTTTATATAATACTCATACCATGTCAGATAAAAATTTAAATCCATTTATTCTTTTTCAAAATTGGTTTGAAAGTGCCTCAGAAAAAGAAATTAATGACCCTAATGCTATGTGTTTATCGACTGTCGATAATAATAATAGCCCCCATTCAAGAATGGTGTTGTTAAAAGGATATGATGAAAGTGGTTTTAGGTTTTTTACTAATTACGAAAGTAATAAGTCCATTGATATTGAGCAAAATAAAAACGTAGCTTTAAATTTCCATTGGAAATCACTTCAACGTCAAATCCGTATTGAGGGTTTAATCGATAAATTAAATACAGATGAATCAGACGAATATTATAATTCTAGACATTATATGAGTAGAATAGGGGCATGGGCGAGTGATCAATCTAGACCTCTAAAAAATAGAGAGGAATTAGAAAAAAAGATTGAGAAGTATAAAGAAAAGTATCCTGATGAAAACAACGTTCCTCGACCACCTCATTGGGGAGGTTTGGTCGTTAAACCTAAAAAATTTGAATTTTGGCAAGATATGCCACACCGTATTCATCAAAGAGATATTTTTGAATTAAATAATCAGCAGGAATGGATTAAGTATAATCTTAATCCCTAGTTTTATTTTTTATATATTCTTCCCAACGTCCTAAAAGATCAGAACTAGACGATACTTTATGATTTCCCCCTATGCCAAATTTGACTTCAATTTCTAATTCTTTGGCAGTATCGTATTCTAAAATTTTTGAAGCATCAGATCTATCGCCTCCATTAGCAAAAATTATTTTATTTGATGGAAATTTTTTTCTTATGTTAATTAGAAGATTGGAAGCACTACCATTAGAGTCATCCTCAAATTCAATTGCTTCATTTACTTTAGCAAGACTGTTAATGACATATAGTCTGTGTTTTATATCCATAAAAAAATTACCCTTTTTATTGATTAACCACTGATTAGAATTAACCCCAACTATTAGATAATCTGAAAAATCTAGACAATCGTTCATCATCATTATGTGACCAGGGTGAATTGGATCAAAACCTCCAGAGACAATACTGATAACTTTATTTTCCATTTTCAATTGATGAAATGTATTGTTCTAATTTTAATTGTTCAATATTTGAAATATAGTTAGGTGAGACTTCAAGTATATCGTGCCAACTAGCTAGATAATTTAAATTCACTCTCATTTTTTGTAAGTTCTTTTTTGCAGAAGGGAAGATGTTATAGAAAAAAACTACATAAATATCTTTTACAGTCAGTGAATTTTTTCTTAAAGAATTAATAAAGTGAAGCTTACTACCTCCATCAGTAGCCATATCTTCAATTAAAATAGAAGTAGATTTTTTTTTGAATTCTCCTTCTATAAGTTTTCCTTTTCCAAATCCCTTTGGCTGTTTTCTAATATAAACCATGGGATACTTTAATTTATGGCTTATAAATGAAGAATACGGTATTCCTGCCGTCTCTCCACCTGCAACTAAAACCTTATTTTTATAATTGGACTTAATAAGTTTAGCCATTTCATTGATTACAATTTCTCTTTCTTTTGGGAAAGAAATAAGTTTTCTACAATCAACGTAAACAGGGCTTTTTTTTCCTGACGTAAGTGTAAATTTTTTTTTAAAATTTATGTTAACACATCCTATTTTTAGGAGGATATCAGCTATTTTTTGATTTGAATTTTTGATTTTGATCTTCGACATTTTTCTGAACAATATTTAACATCATTCCATACTTTTTCCCATTTTTTTCTCCAAGTAAATGGAAGATTGCAAACAACACAAATTTTAAATTCTTTGTTTTTCAGTTAAATAATTTTCTCTATTTCTTTGTCTTCAAGATTGCCATTTATAATTACTAGGGGGCAATGTAATGAATTTCCTTTTTCATATATGAGTTTATCAATTAATGGACCTGGTTTTCCAATATCTTTGCTAGTAGCTAGTATAATAGTGGAATTCGATGAGTAGCTGTTGAGAAAATTAATGAAGTTATCAATTTCACTTATTTTGAATATTTCAGCTTTTGCTTTTATTTTAGCTTTTTCATAAATGAATTCATGAACTTCTTTATGTTTTGTTTTTTCATTAGTTATTTGTTCTTTATCAAGTATTTTTTCTGTAGAAGATGTTAACAACATACCATCACTAATATTTTCAATGAAACTTATGGTGGTCAGATTTGATTTAGTTAATTTAGCTCTTTTTACTGCAAATTTTACAGCTGTCCACATTTCCTCACTATCATCAATTACAACAAAATAATTTCTTTGATTTATTTTTTTCATCTTCTTCTAAAAAGCCAATTTGATATTAAGCTAAATACAATTGAAAAGATAACTAAGATTACTGCATAAACTAGCGACTGTTCTTCTAGCATTATTTCAAACCTACTTGTAATCCCTTTTTTTTGAATATTTAATTTCTTTTGGGAAAAATTTATTACTTTATTGTCCTTAATCTCATATAGATTGACCTTGATATTACCTGCTGAAATGTTGTCTGGAATCTTAAATTTATTAATAAATAAACTTCCCTCTACACTTTGAAGTTCATCTTCAAAATATAGACCTTTTACTCTTAAAGCCTCTCTGATTTGGTAGAGTTTCTCCGAAAAACTGCTTTGTATTAAAAAATGACTTCTTGTTATAGAGGGTATTAAGAAAATTTCATTAATTGATTTTTTTGGAGTAGAAAAAATAGCAAAGAAACTTGGAACTTTATCTAAGTCTTTCTTATCATTAATCCAAAAAAAACCTTTTTTTGACTTTTTAAATAATTTTCCTTGTTTTTCTGTTCCTTCAAAAATTATTATTAAATCTTTTCCTTCATCTTTTTGCCCAAATAAAACAACCTCCTCACCTAAAAAATTTGAATTAATTTCAATATCGAATTTATCAAGAGAAAATTTTGCAGACCAAGATATAGATGAGCAAGAAATTAAAAGAATTGTGAATATAATTTTAAACATAATCTATTCGATATAAATTATTAGGTGTTCTAAAAAGCTCATAAAGAAGAAAAGATGCAATTATTACCAAGAGTACACCAAACAATACTTTCAAATTTTCTTGATCTAGTTTTTCTATTACTCTTGAAGCAATGGCAGCACCTAGAGAACTACTTACAATAAGCATAATAGCTAATACAAAATCTACATTCTGATTTATTGCTATTTGAAGAAAAAGAGAAATTAATGAAATTATAGTAATATTAAAAAGTGATGTACCTATCACAGATATTGTAGTCATACCTAAAAGATAAATCATACATGGTATAAGTATAAAACCACCCCCTATACCTGTAAAACCAGTTAATAGACCTATGCCAAAACCTATTAATAATGGAGCAAGAATGCTTATATATAATTTAGATTTTCTATATTTAAATTTAAATGGTAAACCGTGTATCCATGAGTGCTGATGTAATTTAAATTTCTTATTTTTATAAAAAATATTTACTTTTGCTGTTTCATATAAAATAAAAATTGCAGTTCCTAATAAGAGCAAAACATAAATAGAACTAAGATAATTATCTATAGCTCCAATATTTTGAAGATTATTTAAAAGTAAAACACCTGTTAATGTGCCAAAAACCCCTCCAACGATCATGGTAATGCCCATTTGATAATCAATATTTTTTTTCTGATAATGATTGATTACACCGGTTGAGGTAGATGCAAAAACTTGAACAGTGGTCGATCCAACTGCTACTGCAGGAGGCACGCCAACAAGGATAAGTAGTGGAGAAGAAATAAAACCTCCACCAATACCAAAAAGTCCTGATATAAAACCAATACCTACACCGAGTGATAAAAGCACGTAAATGTTGATAGATATTTCAGCGATAGGTAAATAGAAATTCATTTATTCAGTGAATATTGTAATAATATAATTTATACATCAATAAATTATGAAATACACATTAGCTTTTGCATGTTCACAAGATGGTTTTATTGCAAAACATTCAAAAGATAACCCTTTTGAATGGACCTCAAAAGAGGACCAAAACCATTTGCAGACGCTAATTAGTGAAAATGAATGGCAAGTTATGGGAAGAACCACTCATGAACTTAATCCCAATCATAATCGAAAAAGAATTGTTTTTTCACGACAGTCTAAAGAAATTGAACTTATTAAAAAAGATATCCCTGATCAATTTTATTTTAACCCTGACTTACATCAATGGAGCGACTTTGAAAAGATTTGTTCAGGAAATGTTTTAATTTTAGGTGGAACTAGCGTACATGATTTTTTCATCTATGCCGAATTAGTAGATACTATTCATATAACTATTGAACCTCATACTTTTAATGGGGGTGTAAGAGCTTTCTCATATATTAATTTTAAAGACTATAAGCCCTATTTTTTATCGAGAAATTACTCTTATGAAGAAAAGACTCTTAATGACAATGGCTCAATATTAATTTCTTTTAATAAGAACTCTTAAAAAAATTATAATCTTCAATATCATTTATATTAAAGAATTCTAATTTATTCTCTTTTTCAATATTTAAAAACTCAAAGCCAATTTCCTCAGCAAATTTCATAATTTTATAACCATCATTCAAATTTAAAATTCTATCTAATTTTTTAAAAGAATTAATTGACCAGAATGAAAACATTGGTTCTATTTTCCCATCAATTTTAGAAATATAAGAGTTTTTATTCTTTGTGGGTATGTTTTCAAATTCTTTAAAAAGATTTAAGTTAATTAAAGGGGCATCAGTGGGAAGCATGGCAAACCAAATATTTTTTTTTGTTTGTTTGTATAGGCTCATAATACTATGAAGGCCAGCCAATGGACCTTTTCTGCCTTTAATTTTGTCAGCTACTATTTCATAACCAAATTTTAAGTATTTCTCTTTATCATTATTAACATTAATGATAATTTCATAACCAAGTATTTTTAATTGATCTAAAAGTAACTCAATAAATGTTTTGTTATGAATTTTAAGAAAACTTTTATTTTGGAAATTCATTCGAGAGGACTTTCCCCCTGTAAGTATTGAAATTACAATTAGATCGCTCACTTTTTAAATCTAAAGTCACCAGAAAGTACATTGAGACGTTTGCCTCTTAATCTACCAATCATTGTTAATTTTTTCTTTCTAGCTATTTCTACAGCCCAAGCTGTAAATCCTGAACGAGATAGAAGTATTGGTATTTGCATTTTTATGCATTTAATAACCATTTCACTGGTTAATCGACCAGTTGTGTAAAATGACATATTTTTAACATTAATATTTTTTTTCAAAATTAATCCTGCAATCTTATCAACAGCATTATGTCTGCCAACATCTTCAAAATAATAAAGAGGTTTATTACCCTCACACAATACACAACCATGAATAGCACCAACTTTTAGATATAAACTGGGTTCTAAATTAATTTTTTTTGATAATTCAATAAGTTCCTGATGAGTTACTTTGATATTTTTATTTAAAACAATTTCTTCAATTTCATTATACAAATCACCAAAAACAGTACCCTGTGCACAACCTGAAGTATTTACTTTTTTTTTTAATTTTTTTTCGTAATTAGTTTTATCAGTCGTCCTGACAACTATGGTCCTTAAATCTTTATGGTATTCTATTTTTTTAACTTTATTAATATCACTTAACATTCCTTGGTTATATAGATATCCAAGAGCCAAATACTCAGGATAATCCCCAATAGTCATCATGGTTACTATTTCTTGATTATTGAGATATAGAGTTAATGGCCTTTCCTCAATTATAGGAATGATCGTTTTTTTTCCATTCTCATCAATGGAGTTTTTATATTTAAATAAGGACTTATTATTTATACTCGGTCTTATCAAAAAATCTGTCATAATTTTCTATGATATATTATGGTTGTAAAATAAATGAAAACAATAGCAGTTATTGGGTGGAAAAATAGTGGCAAGACGACATTAGTATCTAATCTAGTCAATCACCTTAGTGAAAAAAAATTCAAAGTAGGCGTAGTTAAGCACGCACATCATACATTTGATATAGATCATCCTAATACTGATAGCTATAAAATTAGAGAAGCTGGCTCTTTCAAAACTACAATCGTCTCTGAAAAAAGATTAGCGTTTATAGAAGAAAAAAACACATCAGAGATAGATATAGAAGAACTAATTCAACTTAATAAGGGATGTGATATTCTTATATTTGAAGGTTTTAAAAAAATAAAAAAACTCTCAAAAATTGAAGTAAATCTGACTAAGAATAAAAAAGAAATGCTATATGAGTCTTTTGATAATATTAAACTTTTAGTTAGTGATGATGATTCAGAGCATCCTATTAAGGTATTGAGGCATGAACAAATAGATGAAATTGCAAAAGAAATATTAAGTGACTCATTTTAAATTGATAAGTTTGAAGAAGGCTATTCAATTAGCTATTTTACACAGTAATAGAACAAAAAAAACCTCTGAAATAGATTTAGCTGACTCACTTAATTTTGTATCAAGTAAGGAAATACGCTCTCAAATAAATTTACCTGAATTAGACTCAGCAGGACTTGATGGTTTTATAATATCAAATAAAAAATCTTCAAAATTTCCTGTTTCATTAAAGATAATTGAAACAGGAAAAGTTTATAAAAATTTAAATATAAAATATGCTTATAGGATCAATACTGGCGCCAGTATTCCTAGAAACTTTAAAAATTTTATATCTTTAGAAAACGCATTTATTGAAAATGAGTATTTAATTTTATCAAAATCAAAAATTTCCAATAAAGATATCAAAAAGAAAGGTGAAGATTTAAAAAAGACACAGATACTTATAAAGAAAAATCAAAAAATTAATTTTATTAAGCTTGCCCTTCTGGCCTCAGTTGGAATAAAAAAAACTCATATATACAGCCCGTTAAAAGTTGGGGTTATTTCTACTGGAAATGAATTAATTGATTACAAAAAGAAAAAAAAAGACTTTCAAACTTTTGACTCAAATAAATTACAAATTATAAATTTTCTTAAGAAATATCAAATTCAAATAGAGGATTTAGGGATTTTAAAAGATAATTTTAAAGATGTTGAGAAATTTTATAGAACAAAAAATTCTAAGTATGATTTAATTATTAGCTCAGGTGGATCGTCATTTAGTTCTGGAGATCACACTTCATCTTATTTAATTAAGAATACTAAAATTTTATTTCAATATCTTCGCATACAGCCAGGGAGACCAATAATTTTTGCTAAAAAAAAGAGACAATACATTTTTTCCCTTCCGGGTAACCCACTTGCTGTGATGGTTAATTTAAAATTAATAATTTCAAAATTTATTGATCCAAAAAATCTTTATACAAACTTTAAATTTGAAAACTTTAAATCAGGCTTTAATACAAATAAAAAATTCAATATAACAAAATTTATAAGAGTTAAAATTAAAGATAAAACAGCTTATGAACACAACACTAGAGGATCAGCTAAATTAATTTCTACCGCACAAAGTGATGGATTTATGATTGTTGAAGAGGGTATTTCTAAGGTTGTAAAAGGGAGGTCTTATCCAGTTATTAAATTTGAAATTTAATAATTACTATTTTTTTTTGAGTTTTGATTGAAATAATTTTGAAATTATTTTCTTCGCAGTAATTTTTAAAGTCATATTTAGATAAAGGATCATCACTCTCTATTGTAATCAAATCATTTTTTTTTAATTTTTTTATACGTTTGGCAGCTTTTAATACTGGTATTGGGCATTCATAACCTTTCGTATCTAGATAATATTCCATTTAAGTATATATTTATTTCAATATTTCATGGAAATAAAGAACTTAGAAATAATTTTAGCCTTAGATAGTGAAAAACACTTTAATCGCGCTGCTGAGAAATTAAATATATCTCAACCTGCACTGTCTATGAAATTAAAATCATTGGAAAATGAAATTGGTGTAAAATTAGTAAAAAGAGGTAAAAATTTTATAGGCTTAACTAAAGAAGGTGAAATTTTAAAAGAAAAATTTAAATATATTGTAAAAGAGTATAGCGAAATTAAACAATTAAGTTCT
>CABZXY010000022.1 GCA_902529795.1 uncultured Alphaproteobacteria bacterium | reverse complement strand
GAAAGAACAAAACCCCCATAAATTAAAAAGTCTAAGACAATATCTAGATAACCCCCCAAAGGAGTGGGAGTTTGCAATCTAGCCATTACACCATCTAGCCCATCCGATAGCCGATTCAAAAATAAAAAAATTATAGCTGTTAAATATTGATCAATAATTATTGAAACACACATCAAAACTCCAAAACTAAAACCGATGAGGGTCATGCTATTAGGAGAAATAAATTTTAAAAGTAATTTGGCGACGTATTGTAAAGGCTTTTGAGTATATTTTTGGATTTGACGATCAAACATCTGGGCTATAGATATTTGAGTAATATACTATAATAATAAAATGACCCAAGAAATTCCTTTTACAATCGCTTTTTTAGCAGGTGTCTTTAGTTTTTTATCTCCTTGCGTTCTTCCTATTGTTCCAGGTTTTATATCTTACATAGTTGGTAAATCCTTTAGTGATTTACATAATAGTTCTAAAAAAGAAAATCTTAAACTATTTCCTTTGATAATTTTATTCATTATTGGCTTTTCTATCGTGTTTATCATTATGGGAGCATCAATAGATTTTTTAAGTGATTTTTTTTATGACTTAAAAAAAGAGATGAATATATTCTCAGGAATATTAATTATTTTTCTTGGTTTATTTTTTTTAGGAATTTTAAAGATTCCTTTCTTGAATTTAGAAAGAAAACTTAATTTTGATAAATTACAAAATCTTTCATTTTTTCCTTTATTAATCGGCATGGCATTTGCTTTTGGTTGGAGTCCTTGCATTGGACCTATTTTAGGATCAGTTTTAGCCATAGCAATTAATGATAGCGTCAATGGAACTTTGTTGTTAACTATTTACTCCATCGGTCTTGGCATTCCTTTTTTAATTGTTGGATTAATGATGGGGAAATTAATAATTTTGTCTAAAAATTTGACCAAATTTTCAAGACATTTTCAGATTTTGACAGGTTTAATTTTATTGATAACTGGTATCTTAATATTAAATGGAACTATCCAATCACTTGGTTTCCAACTCAACTCAATACTTCCATCACTAGAAATGCTGTTAATCTAGTGATTAATAAACACAAATTATTTCTATGGATTTTTTTACTAATTATTTTTTCATTTTGGGTAATTTATTTCCTTAATAGAGATTTTTTTGAACTTAAAACTTTATTTATTTATCTGGAGATAATTCAAAATTATATATCCAATAATTTTTTTATCTCGTTTTTAATCTTCATATTCACATACTGTTTCTTAATTGTTTGTAATTTCCCAGCTGCTTCAGTTTTATCGTTAATTGGTGGTTTCTTATATGGAACTTGGATTGGAGGTATAGGCATTATTATTGGTGGTACAGTAGGAGCTTTTATTGTTTTTTATTTCGCAAAATTATTATTTCATGATTACATATCCAAAAAATTACTTCATAAATATTCATTTATAAAACAATACTTCCAAAAAAATGATTTAGAATTAATGCTTTTAATAAGACTTATTCCAGGTATTCCTTTTTTTGCTCAAAATTTAATTCTTGCAGGACTTGGAGCTAAAAGTTCAAAGTTTTTTTTTACTACTCTTATTGGTCTTTCTCCGTGGGCATTAATATTTGCAAGTATAGGGCAGGGATTAGAAGAAATTTTTATTGATGACCAAAATCTTAGTTTTGCACTTATTGCTAAACCAGAGTACTTAATTCCAATAAGTATAATTATACTATTAGTAATATTTATTTTAATTTTTAACAAAAAATTTAAGTAATTATTCGAAGTAAATTAGTTTTTCTTTTTGTTTAATAAATTCACCAATAAGTATTGGCTGTGTGTGGCAATTTTTTATAAATTCTTTCTCAAATTCATTTTTCTTTTCTTTATCAATAGCCATTAATAGCGGACCATTAGTTTGAGGGTCAAAAATAATCTTTATTAAAGGATGATTTTCTTTAATTTCTACTGTGTCAAAAGAAGATAAATGATTATTTTTATATCCACTGCTTTTATAATTTTTCAAAATTTCTAATTTGTTATTTATGAGAATTTCATTTTTAAGATTAATTTGAGCAGATAAATTTGAACTTTGACAAATATCTCCTAAATGGGAGGCTAATCCAAAGCCACTAACATCGGTCATTAATTGAGATCCATGAGAAAATCCTGATTTTGCAGCAGAGTCATTACTTGTTTTTAAATATCTAATTAATTTTTCAAAATCAGAGATAGATAATAATTGAGAATTTTGAAAATAAGCTGCTAATAGGTATCCAGTCCCCAAGGGTTTTGATAGGTAGATTAAATTACCTTCATTAGCTGAATATTTTTTTGATTTCTGTTTTATGCTTCCATTCATAGTAATAGTAACTGCTGGTTCTTCGGTTTGGTAGCTATGACCAGCTGCTAAATAAGCGTCATCTTTAGAAGCTTCAATTTGAATTCCACGCATAAAGTATTCTAAGTAAAAACTCTCAACTAAATTTTCACTAAATGGAACTCCAATCGAAACACTTAGTGAATGCACTGAGCCACCAGCAGATAAAATATCATTTTGAGAATGCAAATAGCTAATGATCCCAAAGTCATAAGGATTAATTGATTTAAATAACTTTATATGGTCTATAGTTTGAAGAACAGTACTTTGCTCAAATTTGATTTCTGTTGAGTCTGAAAGCTCTTTGTTATTATTTTGATTAGATAGAAAATTGATTAAAGTATTTTTAGAAACTTTAGAGCCACAGCCCTGACAATACATTTTAGGAGTATCATCTTTAAAATTATTTAGATTATAAATTTTCTTATTCATGTCATTTTGCTCTGAAAAAGAAAATTTTCTCATAAAATTCAAATCAATTATTTTCTTTAATTGCCAACACCAATTTCCACTAAAGCTGAAATTAAAGTAGTTTAAGACAGCTGAATTTTTATGCGTTCCAATTAAATATAGCCAATTATTTTGAGGTTTAAATTTTTTTAATGGATTTTTAAGTAAAAAAAGAAATAGATTTTTTTTTAACACCTCTCCCTGTCTAACTGCCATTACTCCAGATTTTGGTTTTATGTAATTTTTAATTGTAGCGGCATCACCAGTAACAAATATATTTTTATGATTTAAAGATTGAAGTTGATGATTAATGGCAATGAAATTCTCTGTTTTTTCTAAATCACTTTTTTCTAGCCAGTCAGGTAATGAAGCCCCAGTTGATAATAAAACACAGTCGCTTTGTATTTTATCATCATTATCAAGAGCAATTTCTGATTTATTGATAGTAATAACTTGATTTGAAATTAAATTAATACCCAAATTTTTAGCTATTTTTTTAAGTCTCTTGATTGTTGATATATTTAAATTTTTTTCAGCAAGTATTTGATCAGATATGATATCTATAGAAATATTTTCATCATATCTTCTATATAATGCAAAACTTAATTCAAAAGCAGCAACGCCACCACCAATGATACTTATTTTTTTTTTGGATGATTTTTTAATTAGATCATCAATTTCCTTTAACTTTGACACAAAGGAGCTGATAGGTTTGGCAGATATAATATTCGACTCTTCGTCTATACTAATGGTCTGATTATTTGATATTGAACCTGAATTGATTGATAATACATTATAGGAAATTGATGGATTATCGTTTAAATAAATAATTTGATTTTTACTATCTAATTTTATTACTTTATCTTTAATAAAAGTTGCCCCTGCATTAAAACAAAGTCTTTGTAAATCAATTGATATATCTTCAAGTGAATAAAATTTTTTTATGTATCCTGGAGTCATTCCTGAATAGATGGCTTCATAGCCTTCACTAATTAAAATTACATTGAGACCCCTATACTCATTCATACAAAGCTTTCTTAAAACCTGAACATTTGCATGCCCACCACCAATCAAAACTAACTGTTTGCTAAAATAATTTTGTTGCAAACTTAATTGAATGACCCATTAACTGGATCTATATAATTTATCATCAATACTTGAGCCTTTTGTTTTGAAGTATTCTTTAAAGTATGTTCTCGATTAGATTGAAAACGAAAAGTATCACCTTTAGATAATTTTTCTTTTGTTTCTCCACATACAACCTCAATTTGACCATCAATCACTGTTAAATTTTCAAAAGTTTTTGGACCGTGAGACCTAGAGTCTAATACTCCTTTTGGTTTCATTTCTAAGATATACCACTGAAGCCAGTTTACTGTTTCTCCAGCGCCTAAAATATGTAGTTCACATAAACCATCTTTAGAGGTTATGGATGGAGTTTCTTTTGAACTTTCAATTGAGCTAGTTTCTTCTACTTCGATTTTTAAAAAAAAGTCTGATAGTTTTTCATCTAGGGCCTCTGCTATTCTAGAGACGGTAGTCACAGTAGGATTAGACAAGTCTCTTTCAATCTGAGATAGGATAGATTTTGATACACCAGATTTAGCTGATAACTCATCCAAAGTCATATTTTTCCTTTTTCGGAGCAAAGATAGTCTGTTGCCCAGTTGTAGAGCTTGTTTATCGGCCATTACTTATTAAGAATAATCAATTATTCTTATGAAAAGTGCAATATTTAATATGATTTTTATCATTTTGCTCTTGAATCGTGGTTATAGATGACTATTTATATACAAGCTTTAGCACTTAAGGTTAATGAGTGCTAATTGATAAAATATATAGAGGTACAAAATGAATTTAAAACCCTTACACGATAGAGTCTTAGTCGAAAGAGTAGGTTCTGAGGATAAGACAAAAGGCGGTATCATTATTCCTGATACAGCTCAAGAAAAACCTATGGAAGGTAAAGTCCTTGCTGTAGGAGGTGGTGCTAGAAATGAAAACGGCCAAATCGTTGCTTTAGATGTAAAAAAAGGCGACAGAATTTTGTTTGGTAAGTGGTCTGGCACTGAAGTCAAAATTGATGGCAAAGAACTTCTGATTATGAAGGAGTCTGACATCATGGGAATTATTGAAAAGTAATTGAAAGGAAAATTTTAAATGTCAGCAAAATTAATTCAATTTGGCACTGATGCTAGAGCTAAAATGCTCAAAGGTATTAACATCCTCGCAGATGCTGTCAAAGTTACATTAGGTCCAAAAGGTAGAAACGTTGTTATTGATAAATCTTTTGGTTCTCCAAGAACCACAAAAGATGGTGTTACAGTTGCAAAAGAAATTGAGCTAGCCGATAAATTTGAAAACATGGGCGCTCAGATGATCAAAGAAGTTGCAAACAAGACTAATGACCTCGCAGGTGATGGAACTACAACTTCAACTGTACTATGCCAAGCCTTAGCTACTGAAGGTATGAAAGCTGTTGCAGCTGGATTAAATCCTATGGATCTTAAAAGAGGTATGGACAATGCAGCAGATGCAATCATCAAAGAACTACATAAAAATTCAAAAGCAGTTAAATCTGACAAAGAAGTGCAACAAGTAGGTACCATCGCATCTAACGGCGATACAGAAGTTGGTGGAATGATCTCAGAAGCCATGCAAAAAGTAGGTAAAGAGGGCGTGATTACTGTTGAAGAAGCAAAGAGTTTAGATACTGAATTAGACGTAGTTGAAGGGATGATGTTTGATCGAGGATATCTAAGCCCGTATTTTGTTACAAATGCTGATAAAATGAAGGCTGAAATGGATGATTGTTTAATTCTTTTACATGAGAAAAAACTATCTAGCTTACAACCAATGCTCCCACTATTAGAGTCAGTAGTACAATCAACCAAACCTCTTCTTATAATATCTGAAGACGTTGAGGGCGAAGCACTTGCGACACTCGTAGTAAATAAATTGCGTGGCGGTTTAAAAATTGCTGCAGTAAAAGCTCCTGGTTTTGGTGATCGCAGAAAGGCAATGTTAGAGGATATTGCTATTTTAACAGGTGGCCAGGTAATCAGCGAAGACTTAGGAATTAAGCTAGAATCAGTAACAATGGATATGCTTGGAAAAGCAAAGAGAGTTGTTGTTGATAAAGAAAACACAACTATCGTCGGTGGTGCTGGTAAGAAAAAAGATATTGAAGCACGTTGTGATCAAATCAGAAAGCAAATTGAAGAGACTACTTCTGATTATGACAAAGAAAAACTCCAAGAAAGACTTGCAAAATTAGCAGGTGGAGTTGCTGTTATTAAAGTAGGTGGAGCTTCTGAAGTTGAAGTGAAAGAAAAGAAAGACCGTGTGGAAGATGCAATGCATGCTACTAGAGCTGCTGTAGAAGAAGGTATCTTACCGGGTGGTGGAACTGCTCTTTTATACGCAACTAACGTTCTTAAAAATCTAAAAGTTGAGAATGATGACCAAAGATATGGTGTTGATATTGTAAGAAAAGCTCTTTCTGCTCCCCTCAAGCAAATCGCACAAAATGCGGGTCATGATGGTGCAGTGATTGCGGGAAAAATTTTAGAGAGCAAAGACAATTCTTATGGTTTCGATGCTCAATCAGGAAAATTTTGTGACTTAGTAAAAGCTGGTATCGTGGATCCTACTAAAGTTGTAAGAACTGCCTTGATTGATGCAGTTTCAGTTGCGGCTCTACTTACAACAACTGAAGCAATGATTACAGATAAGCCAGAAGAAAAATCTTCTGCTCCTGCAATGCCTGATATGGGCGGTATGGGCGGTATGGGTGGCGGTATGCCAGGCATGATGTAATCCAAAATTTAATTAAAAATTTAAAAAAGCCGCCTTGTGCGGCTTTTTTTTTAATCTAGTATAATAAGAGATGAAAATTTTTGAAAATTTTTTCTTCCAAATTAAAACAGTTTTTCAAAATGGTGTTTTTGGTATTAGCTTATTAGATTTTGGGATAATCTTTATCTCAATAATTTTTGCTCTATTAATTAGAAGTATTTTTGCAAAACTAATTGTCTTAAAATTAAAAAAGATCGTAAAAAAAACATCTACAAAATTAGATGATAGCTTATTTGATGCATTAATCCCACCTTTTAAGCTACTACCAATTGTCTTAGCTTTCCTTGCTATTACTTTATACTTTGAAATTGACTCAACACTAGGTTTGTACTTTCAAAAAACTAATAGTACCCTGGCTACAATATTTATATTTTGGTTAATTCATCAGGCTTTAATTCCATTTTCAAATATTTTCTCTAAGTTAGAAAAAATTCTAACTAAAGCTTTAGTCCTCTGGATAGTTCGGTCTTTAAAATATTTGATTATCTTTTTAGGAATAGTTGCTGTCTTAGAAGTGTGGGGAATAAAAATTGGTCCAGTTATTGCGGGTTTGGGTCTTTTTGGAGTTGCTGTTGCGCTAGGTGCTCAAGATTTATTTAAAAATTTAATTTCTGGAATAATGATATTGCTTGAAAAAAGATTTCATTTAGGAGATGTCATTAGCGTCCCTGGCCATACAGAAGGTACAGTTGAGCATATTGGTTTCCGTTCTACTCTTATAAGAAAATTTGACTCAACTCCAATTACAATTCCTAATTATATTTTTGCAGAGGCGCCAATTCTCAATTACACAAACAGGATAAATCGAAGGATAAATTGGATAATAGGCATAGAGTATGACTCCTCAATTGAACAAATAAAAAATCTAACTGATTATTTAATGAATTACCTGAAAAACAATGAGAGTTTTATCGTAAACGATGAGTTTAAAGCATTTGTAAGGTTAGAAAGGTTTAATGATAGTTCAATTGATATTTTAGTGTATTGTTTCACCTCAACTAACGACTGGCAAAAATATTTGGAAATTAAAGAAAACCTTGCCTTGGAAATAAAAAGCAAAATAGAGGATTTAGGTTTAAATTTTGCCTTTCCCAGCCAGTCAATATATATTGAAAAAAACTAACATAATTAAATGAATCTTAATTTTTTTTTGTTGGTCATAGGTTCAATAAGTCTTTCATTGACCTTCTTGCTTACAACTTTTTCTTTTAAAATAAAAATACTTGGAGCTATCAATGATATTAATGCAAAAAGTTGGAATTTAGCTTCAGCGGTCACACTTCTTAATAGCTTATTCATAGCTATAGCTCTTGCGATCATTGCCTTTTTTTTAGATACTTTTCCACATTTATATTTTTTAATAATATTCTTTTTATTAAACACGCTGATAGTTTTTTTAGGTCATGTTTTTATGTTTTATAAACTATCCTCATCTTATCACTTTATTAAATATCTTACCGATATTTACTTTACAAAAAATCTTTTAAAAAAAGGTTTTAAACAGAAATTTACAAATTATTCATTTGATCTATTTTCATTTATTGCATGGTTTTCATTTTTAATTGGCTTTATTTTTCCAACTTTTCTAGCAGTTTTTTTTAATGAATACAGGGCAACTCTTTTTCAATTAAGCTTTATATTTAACTCTTTTGGTACACTAATCACCATTGTAATTACTGATAAAAAGGCTTCACTTCTGGCTGATAAAAGTTCTTATGATGGTGAGAAGGAATTAAAAATTACTGACTATTTATCTCTTGTTCTGATTAATAGAATATACGCATCTTTAGTGGTTTTGCTAATCCTATTTTTAATATTTCTAGCTATATAACTTGATTAACAACAATAAAAATACTTTAGAAGTCAGTGTGTTAATTGCTGTTCATCATGCAATTAATCCTATACAGGTGAGGGTATCAATTGAGTCCATTTTTCTTCAAAAAAATATTCCTAATCAAATTGTAATCATAGTAGATGGTTCAATTGGTATTGAGTTATCTGAGTATCTTTTACATTTAAGCTTAAAATATAATCAAATCGTAATTTTTTATTTAAAAAAAAATAAAGGCTTAGCTTATGCGTTAAATTATGGTTTGCAAAAATCAAATTATGAATTAATTGCTAGGCTTGATCCTGATGATATAGTGGTAAACAATCGTTTTTTTGAACAAAAAAAAGAGTTTGATAAAAATCAAACTTTATCTGTTTGTGGTTCTTATGCACAAGAAACATATAAAAACAATAAAAAAAAACTTTTAAAAAAACCCTCTAAAGATAATGAGATTAAAGTTTCACTAAAAATAAAAAATCCAATAATCCACTCAACTGTAATGTTTAAAAAATCTGATATTCAATCCATTGGTGGTTATCCATCAATTTATAAATGTCAGGATTATCTGTTATGGATTAAATGTATGGAAAATAGTCTTATATTCAAAAATATTGATAAAGCATTTGTTATATCTAAACTAGATAAAAGTCTCATGATGAGAAGGGATCTAAATTACTTTCGGTTTGAAAAAATAATTTATAACTATATGTTAGAAAAAAAAATAATTAATAAATACTTTTTTTATTTAAATATCGTTTTCAGATTTATACTTAGGTCTTTGCCTTATCCTTTAAAGTTTTTGTTATATCAAATCCGGTAAATCTATTATAAAAATAAAAAATGAAAATTTTTTTAGAAGGTACTTGGCATTTAAAATTTGTTTCATACCTACTTATTTTTCTTCCTATTACAATGGCAACAGGTCCTTTTTTGCCAGATTTATTTTTGTCAATAATTGGATGCTATTTTATATTTGTGACATTTAAGTATGGATTATTTAATTATTATAAAAATTTATTTGTTTATATCTTTTTTCTTTTTTATTTTTATTTACTTATACGTGGTTTACTTTCTGATTATCCCTATGAGTCATTAATTAAATATAACGGTCCTATATTCTATTTTAGATATCTTTTTTTTATTTTAGGTTTGCAATATCTACTTAAAGAAAATCAAATTTTATTAAAATATTTTACTTATTCATTATTAATAGTGATTATATTTGTTTCTTCAGATGGCTATTTTCAATGGGTAACTGGTTATAATTTTTTTGGATTTCAATCTCCCTCTATAAGAGTTACTGGTGTATTTAATTCTGAAGAAATACTGGGTCATTTTTTAGCGCATATTTCACCTCTTTTGATTGCCTTATTAACTTTTCTTTATGGTATTAATAAGAAACAAATATTTTTTTATCTTTTGATTTTAATGTTTGTTGAGATTATGATTTTTATATCTAATGATAGGGCAGCTTTCCTAAAAATTTTTCAATTTACTTTTTTATTAGTTATTTTGAGTTCCCACTTTAAATTATTTCGTCTTATATCATTTATTATTTCTACAGTAATTATCATATTTTTGATTAATCTAGCTCCCGATTCAGCCGAGCGTTTTCAACATACAGTTTCTGATGTTTCAGGAACTACAATTCCTTACATGCCCTGGGCACCCTCTCATGAAACACATTTTGCAATAGCTTTTGATATGTTCTTTCAAAACCCAATATTTGGCCAAGGACCACAACTTTTTAAAACTTTATGCCTCATTACACCAGAATATTTGAGTGGATGCACTTCTCATCCTCATAATTATTATGTCCAAACTCTTGGAGAAATGGGAATTATCGGCTTCTTATTTATTTTTATATTTTTCATTTATATTTTTGTTCGATTGTTTAAACACTTTATTGCCTTATGGCTAACTAAATCAAAGAAAAACATTTTGCCTGATTACTATCTTTTTCTAGTTAGCTTTGTTTTCATTTTACTTTGGCCATTGATACCCCACCAGTCTTTTTATAATAACTGGTTGAATGTTATGATTTTCACTACTTTGGGTTTTTATCACTTTTTTACACAAAAAATAAAAAGTTAGTCTCTATTTGGTATAGTTTTATAGTAAAAATTATAAGTTAAAATCATAATAACAATGAACAAAATTGTTAAATGAGAATAAAAATATGTCCAAACTATCATTATGCTTGGTATAATCCAAAAAGGCATTAAGCAAACAGTTACAAAAGAATTAAATTTTATTGATCTTTCATTATCTGCTTTTAAAAAAAAGTAGAGTTTTATATGAAGATGATTTGTATCTGGTTGAAATGGTGACTTACCAGAAAAGATTTTTCTAGTAAAAGAAAAAATAACCTCATAAATAGGATAAAATAAAATAAGCAAAGCGCCCCAAGTATATAACGGTAATGCAGCATAAATTTCAATTATCCACACCCCAAGGATCCAGCCAATCCAATAAGCGCCCGAGTCACCCAAAAAGATTTTTCCATAAGGAAAATTAAAAAATAAAAAAACAATTAAAACAATCATGAGTAAAGAAAGTTCTGAAAAGTAAATTTCTATTCCCCCATACAAAGTCAAAATTGAGGAAATTGCCAAAATTATTGAAAGAGATGTCATGCCGGCAAGTCCATTCATACCATCAACCATATTCATCCCATTTGCAAGAATAGTTAACCCCAATGCATAAAATAATTCTTCAGCAAAAGGTATATTATTTAAAATAATTTCAAGTATTGGTATCTCTATTTTAGGAAGACTTTTTTGATAAGTAACAAAAATTAATGAAGCTATAAAAATTGTTATTAACCTATAAATGGGTTTTATTTTTCCAGAAAAGTCCTCCAATAAACCAATCAACAAAATTAATATAGAGCCAGCGAATATATGTATTTGATTAGTAAAAAAGCTTTCTGGGTAAAATAATATGCTTAAATAAAAAGCTAAAAACATTATAAAGCCTCCAATAGGAGGCACATATCCTTCATGAATTTTTTGAATAGAATTGTACTGAGAATATATTTTATAAAGATATTTTTTGTATTTTAAACATAATAAACTAAGACTGACACTTAAAAAAAAAGCTAATAAGTAAGTATTTAGCAAGACTGACATTATTAATTATTTTTGTTTTGACTCCAAGAGTCTCTACACATACTTTTATAGTTATACTTAGGTGACCAATTAAATCTATTTTTGAATTTAGATGTATCTGCATAAGATATAGCTGCATCTCCTAGTCTTCTTTCTCCAAATTCAAAATTCACTTTGACTTTATTAGCATTTTCGAAAGTTTTGATGAGCTCTAAAACACTAATACCCATACCTAATCCTACGTTAAACGTATCATATTTAATATTATTTAAATTTTTTAAACATATTAGATGGGCCTCAGCTAAATCCATAACATGAATATAATCCCTTAAACAAGTGCCATCAGCTGTTGGATAATCATTTCCAAAGACAGTTAATTTCTTCCCAAAAACTGAATCAACAATAAGAGGCATTAAATTTAGAGGTCTTCCCTTAGGCCTATCACCTAGTGAGCCATCACTATGGGCTCCTATAGGATTAAAATATCTTAAGGATATAGCTGAAAAATTTGAATAACTGGCACAACAATTTTGAATAATATCCTCAATAATAATTTTGGTATGCCCATACGGATTTATTGACTGTGTAAGAAAATCTTCTTTTAGCGGACTTTTATTTTTATTGCCATAAACTGTAGCGGAGGAAGAAAAAATCAATTTGTTTATTTTAAATTTAATCATTGCTTGTAACAACTCTACCGATGAAATTATGTTATTGGAATAATATTCTAAGGGGGAGATGATGGAGTCATTAACAGATTTTAAACCTGCTAAATGAATAACTGTATCGATATTATAATTTTTAAATATCTTACAAACATTTTTATATTTCAAATCCTCTATGAAAACCTCCGCATTAGGAAGTTTTTTTTTATAATTTAATTGAGAATTTGACTGATTGTCAATTATTACAACTTTTTCGTTAGCGATTTTTGATATATGTGAACCAATATAACCCAGACCCCCAGTAATTAATATTGTCATGAAAATTACTGAATTTTATTCATCCAATATTCTATCATTTCCTCAATCATTGACTCAAAAGTATATTGAGGCTTCCATTTTAGCTTTTTTCTTATTTTACTAGAGTCTCCTTTTAAATATTTAAGCTCTAAAGGCCTTAAAAACTTTTTATTTTGAATAACATAGTCTTTATAATTTAATCCAACTAACTTAAAAGCATATCTACAAAAATCTCTGATAGATCTTGTTTCTTCTGTAGACACTATCCAATCTTCGGGGCTTTTATAATTCATAATTAAGTACATAGCTCTAACATAGTCTTTAGAATGTCCCCAATCTCTCTTAGAGTCTAGATTACCAAGTTCTAATTTTTTAATGATATTTTTTTTTATCATTACTATAGATTTTATAACTTTATTAGTTACGAAGTTCGATCCCCTTCTTGGAGACTCGTGATTAAATAATATTCCATTACAATAGAATTTATTATAAGCGTTTCGGTAGTATCTTACTAAATTATATGCCATAACTTTTGAACAGCCATATGGGCTTACAGGGTTCATTGTAGTAGATAATCTTTGAAAACCATCATTGTCTATGCTGTTACCAAACATCTCAGATGAACTTGCTTGATAAATCTTAGCTTCAGGGCATATTTCTTTTGCTAATTCTAAAAGTTGCATCACTGCTAAAGAATTTGTTTTCACAGTAAAAATTGGTAACTCATTGCTAATTCCAACATGACTCATTGCAGCTAGATTATAAATTACATCAGGTTGAACTTTTCTTAATATTTTGAATAGACTTATCTCATCCGACAAGTCACCGTAGTAAGTTTTAACGTCCATATCTTTAATTCTAACATCTTGATTTTCAGCTACAGAATGCCTTCTTAAAATTCCATGAACTTGATAACCTTGTTTAATAAGATATTCAGATAAGTAGCTACCATCTTGACCGTTGATCCCTGTTATAAGAGCTTTCTTCATTTTGATTTAAATACTTTCATCTTTGATAGATCTGGATAGTCCAACCAGCTCCAATTTTTTGGATTTTTATTTTTTACTTTGGCAAATATATTAATTCCTAATTCAGCATTTTCTGGAGTCATATAATAGTGGTAACCTATTTTAGATATATTTTGCTTTCTCCAAGGTTTATTCCTTTGTCTTCCATCATAAGATAATTTTATAAGATTATTATAATCCATTTTATTATCGAGCAAAATCATTCCACCTCTTCCTATATTTAAATGTTTTTGATATTGAAAACTTAGACACATCATAGTTCCTTTAATATAAGAATTTTTTCTCCATAAAACAGCAGCATCAATAATATTTGTCTTACTTAAAGTATAGAAATTTTCCCACCTTTTCTCAACAAGTTGCCAATTTAAACCAAGTTTAAAACCCAATAATGGTATACCTACATAAGTATGTTTTGGAAATTCCACTTTACTAATATTTTGGTATCTTAAACAAAGCTCAATAGCATGGGTACAACTATCTGTTGCTACAGCATATTTACTTCCAAAAAAATTTGCAATTAAATTTTCAAATTTTTCTACCGAATCGAATGACATATTCATTTTTCACATTCAAGATTTAGACTGATAAGAGTTCCATTTTCTTTATCCATATGAGGGATATAAGCTTGAGAGTGATCATCATAAAATCCATGATCAACTTTATTGTGATCCCATTTTCTTATATTTCTAAAATCTAATTTTTTTAATAATTTAGTTAATGTTTGTTCGTCATAACAAAATTTATGATAAATTTCATTATTATCAGATTCCATTCTTCCGTATAAGGGACCAACGAAAGCATTTAAACTTATACCTCGTGAATATAGTTCACAAATTTTTTTAAAATCTGGAACAGCAAGTCTCAGCACTCCTCCACTTTTTAATTTCTTTTTCCAGTATTTTAATAAAACACAAACCTCATCAACGTTGAAATAACTTATCAAATGAGAGGCATAAATTAGGTCAATATTTTCATAAGGAAAATCAAGAATATCACTATGATCAATATGATCATAATTTTCGGAGTCAATATGTATCCAACTACTACCAAAATATCTTTTACCACAACCCATATTAATTTTTATCATTATTTGATATTTAGAGACTCTTTATCTAACTCTAAACCAAAATATGGACCGGTTTTAAACTCATAAACTAAAGTATTTTCTTCCAGTGAGGTATAATTATGTCCACCTCTCAAAGTAACCGTACAATCCCCATTGTTAAGTATTACGCTTTTTAAAAGAGAGTCATCCAAATCATAGTAGTCAACTTTTACAGAGCCATTAATAATAACCCACGATTCTTGAGCAATGAATTGTTTGAATGTGGTTTTCTTCCACTTATGTTTATGAGGTTTGAAAGTTTGATCCTTTTTTAACTCTATACTTGCTAGTTGGATAAACTCCATTGGATCTATTAAATCTTGTCTTTTTGAAAAATTATTTTTCATGAAGGTTATGTGAAGTAGTTGCCTATCATCAATTTTTGAGTATATTTTTTCCATTGTATTAAGCTATTGTATACTATTCATTTTACAAGTGGACTAGGAAATCAACTTTTTCAGTTTTTTTTTGGAGAGTCCTTAAAATTATTATATCCAGAGATTCAAGTAAATTATAAAAATTCATTATTACCACCACAGCAATTGAAAATTAATGATATTTTCTATTCTCCTATTGATAAAATATTAGAGAATAATGATCATAAAAATTTTACAAATTATTTACAAATTAATTTTTTTAGATTAGCAATCAAATACAACTTTAATGAACTTTTTAATATCTACTCAGATAATACTTT
>CABZXY010000021.1 GCA_902529795.1 uncultured Alphaproteobacteria bacterium | reverse complement strand
TATAAAATTAGATATGTATTAGATAATAGTTTAAATATTAAATTGACTTACAAGGAAGATTTAGAAAATTTCAGTATAAATTATAAAACAAAGCAAAGGGTTGGATTAGGATATGATATTCATAAAATTCAAAAGATTGATAAGTTAAATTATATAAATTTAGGCGGTATTAAAATAAAATCCAAAATTAAAGTTATTTCTCATTCTGATGGAGATGTAATTTTACATGCCGTAACCGACTCCATTTTAGGTTCCCTATCTCTGCGTGATATAGGTACCTATTTTCCAAATAATAGAATAAATAAGAATAGAAACTCAAAAGATTTTTTAAATTTTGCACTTAAAAAATTAAGAAATAATAAATTCGAAATAAATAATATCGATTTAATGATAGTTTCTGAAATTCCTAAAATAAATCCTTATTATGAAATAATTGTAAAAAATTTAACAAAATTATTAAAGATTGATAAAAGTAGAATTACAATAAAAGCAACTACCAATGAAAAATCTGGTCTCATAGGAAAAAGTGAATTTATTGCTTGTTGGTCAAATATATCTATTTACTAAATTAAATAGCTTTCTTTAATTTAATAAAATCTTCATCAGCATGATAACTTGATCTTGTCAAAGGTGATGAAGAAACCATTTTAAAACCAATTTCAACACATTGATCATTTAAAAACTTAAATTCATCTGGAGTATAAAATTTATGAACTTTTTCATGATGAATTGAAGGTTGGAGATATTGACCAATAGTAACAAAGTCTACTTTGTGATCTCTCAAATCAATTAAAAGCTTTTGAACATCATCTAAAGTCTCGCCCAAACCAACCATTAATCCTGATTTTGTGAAGATATTCGAATTATAATTTTTGACTGACTTTAAAAGATTTAAACTTTCATTATATATAGCCCCAGGACGAATATTTTTATAAAGCCTGCTAACTGTCTCAATATTGTGATTAAAAACATCTGGCATTGAGTCAACAATAGATTTATAAACTTCACCTTTTCTTAAAAAATCTGGAGTTAAAATTTCTATTGTAGTTTGAGGAGAAAGTTCTTTTATATATTTAATAGTAGATATGAATTGGCCAGCACCACCATCTATTAAATCATCTCTATCAACACTTGTTATAACAACATGTTTTAAGTTCAAGGCAGATACAGATTTTGCAACATTTAATGGCTCTAAAGGATCTATAGAAAAAGGTTTTCCTGTTTTAACATTACAAAAAGAACAAGCTCTAGTACAAGTATCACCAAGTATCATAAAGGTTGCATGTTTTTTAGACCAACATTCACCAATATTAGGGCACGCAGCCTCTTGGCAAACAGTATGTAAATTATATTTTTTTACTAAATCGAGAGTGTCATTGTATTGTTTTGAGGTAGGTGCTTTTACTTTAATCCAATTTGGTTTTTTTAATTTTGTCGGATTATTTCTTTTTACTTTTTCTGGATGACGTATCATTAAAATTTAAAAATGAAGTGGTTTTCCAAATGCAGATAAAACACTTTCATGGATTGACTCAGAAAGAGTTGGGTGTGCAAATACAGTACTAATAAATTCATCTTCTGTAGACTCTGAAGAAATGGCTAAACCAAATGTAGATATCATTTCCGTAACATCAGGGCCAATTAAATGAGCACCTAAAAATTCACCAGTTTCAGAGTTAAATAAAGTTTTAACAAAACCAAAAGTATTAGACATAGTTTGAGATTTTCCATTAGCTAGAAAAGGGAAACTTCCTTTTTTAAATGGTATACTAAGTTCTTCTAATTGTTGTTCGGTATAACCAATGGTTGCTACCTGAGGCAAGCTATAAATACATCCTGGGATATGGTGAGTTTTAGGTTTATGAGTATTTTTACCTGTAGAGATAAATTCAACACAATTAATAGCATCATGCATTGCTTTATGAGCTAACCAGGGACCACCTATAATATCACCTATGGCAAATAAATCTTTTGTATTTGTTTCATAGTTATCATTCGTTTTAATATAGCCAGATTTATCCAGAATTATTTTTGTATTATCTATTATTTTTGAGTCTAAATTAGGAGAAACGCCAATAGACATGATTAAAGCATCAGATTCAATTTTTTGATCATTATTAGAAATTACAACTTTCTTTTTACTTTCATCTATTGATGATATTTTAGAATTGAGCTCAAATTTAATACCTTTTTTTTCAAATATTTTTTGAGCTTCAATAGAAATATCTTTATCAAATTGAGGTAAAATTTTATCTTGGGACTCAAAGACTGTTACTTGAGAGCCAAGAGCATTATAAATGCTTGCAAACTCTATTCCTATAGCACCAGAACCTATAATTGAGAGATTTTTTGGTAGGAATTTTGGAATCATTGCCTCTTTAGAACTCCAAATTAAATCTGAAAATTTTGTTTCTCCAATAGTTTTTGGCTTACAACCAGTAGCTAAAATTAATTTAGCGGACTCAATATTTTGATCGTTAGATTTAATTTTAAAAATATTATTTTTTATTTCTGGCAATGCCTTGAAGGCATAAACATCAATCTTATTTTTCTTCATCAAGGAACTTACTCCTTTAGATAAATTCTCAGATGCTTTTCGAGATTTATCTACAACCTTTTCTAAAGCTATTTTACTTAGATCATCATTATCTAAACCAAAATGTTTAGCTTCTTCTATGAACTCAGCTGAATGTAATAAGGATTTTGTAGGGATACATCCCCAGTTTAAACAAACACCGCCAAGACGATCTTCTTCAAAAAGAGCTACTTTCATTCCGAGTTGAGAAGCTTTGATTGCGGCGACATAACCACCAGGTCCACCACCTATAATTGAGATATCATATTTATTTATCATTACTTATTTTCTCCAAATTAGAAACTATACTCGATAAAAATTGAGAAGCTAAAACTCCATCCACAGCCCTGTGATCACAAGATAAAGTTAAATTTACAAAACTTGCTATCTCTATTTTTCCTTTGTTAACATAGACTTCCTCAAATATTTGACCTACAGCAAGTATATAAGTCTGTCCTGGTAATATGATAGCATCAAAACTTCTAATATTATAAGCACCAAGATTTGAAATACTTATAACACCTCCAGATAAATCTGAGGGTGATATTTTGTTTTCTCTCGTGATATTAATTAAATCATTAAGGCCATTATTTATTGAAGATAGATCTTTAGAATTAATATTTTTTAATACTGGCATTTTTAGGCCAGTACTTGTATCAACAGCAATACCTATGTTAATATTTTTATTAATAAAAAACTCACCATTATCTTTGTAAGTACAATTAGCATCAGAAAATTGATCAAATGCTAAAGCTATTGATTGCATTAAAATGGCATTAAAAGAATATTTATTTCCTTTTTGTTTTTGAGCTTTTCTATATTGCAAAAGATTATTCATATTTACTCTAGTATTAAGGTAAAAATGGGGAATATTTTGTTTTGAATGAATAGTTGCTTTAGCAATTGCTTGACGAAGTTTATTAACTTTTGAATTATCGGACACAATATTATCATTTAATATATCTCTCCCAATTATTCTATTCAAGGGGCCTGAGCCTTGAATTTCTTCGATATTAATAGATCTTTCTTTTGCTAAAACCTTGGCAAAAGGGGAAATAAATAACTTATTATTTGTTAAAGGATTATTTCCTTCAGTTGTAATTTGATTTAAGTCTGATAAGTGAATTCTCCTGGAGGCAGGAATAATTTTTTCAAAATTTATGCCCTTTAATTTTGAAATTTTCTTGGCTAGTGGAGTTATTTGAATTTTTTTTGTAGAGTTATTGCCCGATACCTCATTGCTCTCGATTTCAGATAAGTTTTTTTCCTCAACAGAGTTTAAATTATTTTCATTTATAAATTTATTAAGTTCACTTTCTTCTACATTTTGGCTATCTGAAATTATTGCTACTAGTTCATTTACTTTAGCAATGTTGCCTTCAGAGGTTAGGATTTTAGCTATGTATCCGTCCTCAGGAGATTCATACTCCATAGTTGCCTTATCAGTTTCAACTTCAAATAAAACTTCTCCACTTAAAATAGGGTCTTTTTCTTTTTTTACCCATTTGACTATTTTTCCTTCTTCCATAGTAGGCGACAAAGACGGAAGATTAACTTCAAATAACATTAATTTTTATAGGTAACTTTTTGTACCGCACTAAGAATTTCTTCTTTAGTGGGAAGAGCAAAAGCTTCTAGATTTTCTGCATAAGGCATAGGAACATCTTTTCCGCTAACTTTTACAATTTCGCTATCAAGATAATCAAAACAATTTGACTGAATTAAATATGATAGGTGAGATCCAAAACTAGTATTTCCCCAACCATCCTCAACAATTACTACTCTATTAGTCTTTTTTACTGATTGATAAATGCATTCTTCATCTAAAGGTTTTATGGATCTTAAATCTATAATGTCAGGGTTTAAACCAAGTTTTTGAATTTCTGGTAATGCAGATAAAATTCTATGCACACTCATACTAAAACCAATAATTGTTAAATCACTTCCCTCATTAATTACATTTGCTTTACCTAATGGAATCAGAAAATTATTCTCTGATGGGACATTGGTTTTTTCTTTATAAAGAAGTTCGTGTTCTAAAAATATTACTGGGTTGGGATTTCTTATAGAGCTCTTTAAAAGGCCTTTGGCATCTCTGGCATTAGAGGGCGCTACTACGATTAATCCTGGGATATGAGAGTACCAGGATATAAAACATTGACTATGTTGAGCAGCTACTCTTGCTGCAGCACCGTTTGGACCACGAAAAACAATAGGAACATTTATCTCTCCACCTGACATATAAAGTGATTTAGCTGCAGAATTAATAATTTGATCGATAGCTTGCATAGAAAAGTTAAAGGTCATGAATTCACAAATAGGTTTTAATCCAGCCATAGCAGCACCGATCGCCAATCCAGTAAATCCATGCTCTGAAA
This sequence comes from uncultured Alphaproteobacteria bacterium, assembly GCA_902529795.1. GTDB lineage: Bacteria > Pseudomonadota > Alphaproteobacteria > HIMB59 > HIMB59 > HIMB59. The sequence continues at coordinate 11,247 of CABZXY010000021.1, read as the reverse complement.
TTGGAGTATCTAAGACTCTTTTAGATCCAAATTTATCTAAAAGTCCCTGGGTTACTTTATATGCGCCATCGTATTCAGCTACTTCTTCGCCCAATAAGAAAACATCTTTATCTAATTCCATTTCCTCAGCAATAGCGTTATTAAGAGCTTCTCTCATTGTGATTTCCTTTTCATTCCAGTTTTTATCATCAGCTACTTGGTTGTTAAATACTGATCTAATATTTACTGAAGTAGACTGGATATCTTTTGAAATATTTACTTCAGATTTGGGAGATTTTTCTTCCACAGTAAGGTTTGAACTTGAGTCTTCATCCTCTCCTTCAACTTTTAAAACAGCAATAGGAGAATTAACGGAAATGTTTTCAGCGCCCTCTTCAACTATAATTTTCTGAATAATACCATCATCAGGAGACTCTAGTTCCATAGTAGCTTTATCAGTTTCTATTTCAGCTAAAATATCTCCAGAATTCACCTGTTGACCTTCTTTAACTAGCCATTTAACTAAGTTTCCTTGTTCCATAGTAGGAGAAAGGGCTGGAAGTAAAATGTTCATAGGTAGACCTCAGTAAATAATTCATTTAATTCAGGAAGAGGAGATTCTAATGAGAATTTTTCAACTTCCTTAATTTGTTTTTTTATATTTGTCTCAATATCTAAAATTTCATCTTGTTTTACCTTAAAATCTTTCAGTAATTTATTTTTCATAGATAGTAATGGGTCATTAGATTTCATTTCACTAACTTCATCTTTAGTACGGTATGTTGCTGGATCAGACATTGAATGTCCTCTATATCGATAAGTATCCATTTCTATAACGTACGGCTTTGAGTTTTCATAAATATGATCTCTAGCCCTTATTGCAGCTTGACTAACTTCAAAGAAATCCATGCCATTTATCTTCTCACCTTTAATGCCAAAAACAGTGGCTCTTTCATATAAGTCTTTTCCAGCTGCTGATCTATTCACAGCAGTACCCATTCCATATCTATTATTTTCAATAATAAATAGCACAGGAAGATTCCATAAAGATGCTAAATTAAAGGCTTCAAAAACTTGGCCATTACTCATTGCACCATCTCCCACATAGACTCTGCTAATTTTTTTTTCATTTCTATATTTATGAGCAAAAGCCAAACCAACACCAATCGGAACTTGGGCTCCAACTATCCCGTGCCCACCATAAAATCGATTAGCCTTAGAAAACATGTGCATAGAACCACCCTTACCTTTAGAAATTCCATCTTTTCTTCCAGTAAGTTCAGCCATAACATATTTAGGATCTACTCCCCTCGCTAATATGTGTCCATGATCTCTATAAGACGTCACGACAGTGTCCTCTGATTGAATTGAGGATAGTATTCCTGTAACTACTGCTTCTTGTCCAATATACAAGTGACAAAAACCACCTATTTTTCCGGCACCATAAAGTTGCCCCGCTTTCTCCTCAAATTTACGTATAAGAAACATTTTCTCATAAAATCCAAGTAATTCTTTATTCGTGAAGGTATTGCTTATTTTTTTTGCCATAGCATTAATCTAGTTTAATAATTATTTCTCCATCTTGTGGAGTTGGATTTCTTTGTTTTGATATCTCATCTATATAATCTTCTTTATTAGAGTAAAAAGAGTGTAAATCTACATTTAAGTCTATCATATTTTGATGAAGTTCCGAGCTTAGATGATCGTACATTTTACTTTCAAATTTATAGATAAGATAATTACCCACATTAAATTTTCCATATATAGTATGATAGATCAAATAAATCATAACAAATGCAAAAAAGAAATTAATTAAGTTGTTAGTTTTTAAAAATTTCACTTAGTTCACCGGCATAACCTTTTATTTTTGGATTTTCAGCAATCCTTAATAATTGATTATATTTAGCAACTCTATCAGATCTAGCCAGGGATCCAGTTTTAATCAAAGGACAAGATGAAGCTACTGCTAAATCCGAAATGAATGAGTCTTCTGTTTCACCAGAGCGATGAGACATAATTGAAGCAAATTGATTAGAACTTGCTAAAGAAATAGCTTGAAGAGTTTCAGTAACAGAACCTATTTGATTAAGCTTGATTAAAATACTATTGGCTTGCTTTTTTTCTATGCCGGTTTGTAGTTTTTCCAAATTCGTAACAAATAAATCATCACCAACAAGTTTTATTTTATTACCTAACTTTTCAGTAATTTTAGTCCAACCATCATAATCTTCTTCATTTAACGCATCTTCAATTGAGAAAATAGGATATTTGTTACAAATATTTTCATATACAGCTATCATATCATCTGTTGAATAGATATTTCCTTCAAAATTATATTTATCATCTGAAAAAAATTCACTGGATGCTGCGTCTAAGGAAATCTTAAAGTGTTTATTTAGTTCATAACCAGCTTTAGTAATTGACTCACAAATACAATCAAGAACATCAAGATGAGATTTTAAATTAGGAGCAAATCCACCCTCATCTCCTAGATTAGTGTTTAGCGTCTGACTTTTTAAATCTTTTTTAATGTTATAAATTACTGAATGTGTTGCACTTAAAGCCTCTTTAAGTGAGGAAAAACCAATTGGAAGTATCATGAATTCTTGGAAATCAACTTCATTGTCAGCATGCTGACCCCCATTAATAACATTTAACATTGGTACAGGTATTGATAAATTAGAGTCTCCTTGAGATAAAAAAACAGCACCATAGTTTGCATAGGACCAAGCTTTATAAAAAGCTAAACTAAGCGAGAGAATAGCATTGGCTCCAAATTGTGATTTATTTGGTGTTCCATCTAAGCTAATCATAAAATTATCAAATTCTTCATAACTCAGAAATTCACGTGAGATTAACTGTGGTTTAAGAATTTCATTAACATTGGAAATAGCTTTCAAAACACCCTTTCCACTCATTCTATTTTTGTCACCATCTCTAAGTTCGAGTGCCTCAAATTTACCAGTGGATGCTCCAGATGGAACCAAACCTCTAAAGGGATAGCCTATTCCCTCTATAATCATTTCACATTCAACTGTAGGGTTACCTCTACTATCAAAAATTTCTCTTGCTTTAATTTCTTGGATTTTCATTTATTTTGCCGCCTTATTTATTTTATTGATATCATTTAAAAGCTTTGGGATTTTATGCAAATACATCATATTTGGTCCATCGCTCAAAGCATGTTCAGGATTAGGATGAGTTTCTACAAAAAATCCAGCCAACCTCAAGGAGGCTGCAGACTTAGCGAGTGGCAAAACATATTCTCTTGCACCACCACTTTTTAAACCCATTCCACCAGGTAATTGAACGCTATGGGTAGCGTCAAAAATTATAGGATATCCAAACTTCTTCATGAAATAGACACCCTTGAAATCGTTTATTAAATAATTATACCCAAAAGAGTTACCCCTTTCAGTAATTATAATCTTTTTATTATTTTCGTTTTCTATTTTTAAAATAATATTTTCAACTTCTATATGAGATAAAAATTGTCCTTTTTTAACATTTACAATCTTTTTTGTCTGAGCTGCCGCTTTAATGAGATCGGTTTGTCGACAAAGAAAAGCAGGAATTTGAAAAACATCAATTAGATCTGATAATTGATCTATTTGTGAAGTTTCATGAACATCTGTTGTCAGATGTACTTTAAAATCTTTTTTTAAGTTTTTCAGAATTTCTATTGATTTATAAAGCGATATCTTACTACGAACTGTTTTATAAGAGCTACGATTTGCTTTATCAAAACTGCATTTAAATATTAAATTAAATTTATTTTTTTTAGAATATTTGATTAAATTTTTAGCAACAAGCCTTACTAATTTTTCACTTTCTAACAAGCATGGACCAGAAATAAAAGTTAGTTTATCAGTATCATTTTTTATAATTTGATTTTTTAACTTAACAGATTTAATCATTTTTATGATCTAAGCTATTCTTAATAAAAGATAAGAATATTGGATGAGGTTTAAACGGTTTAGATTTTAACTCTGGATGAAATTGAACACCCAAAAACCATTTATGATTTTTATTTTCAATGATCTCTAATAACTTTTTATCTTTTGAAAAACCAGAAAATATCAAGCCTTTTTTTTCAAGTTGTATACGAAACTTAGGATTAACTTCATATCTGTGTCTATGGCGTTCTTTAATTAATTTACTTTTATAAATTTTAGATGCCAAAGAATTAACCTTAATATGACATGGATAAGAACCTAATCTCATAGTTGCCCCTAAATCTGTGTCTTTATCTCTTTTAATCTTTTTGTTTTTAAAATTCCATTCAGTCATTAAAGAAATTAAATTATTTTTATAATTTCCAAATTCTGAACTACCTGAATTTTTAATTTTTAGAACATTTTTGGCAAATTCTATGATCGATAACTGCATACCAAGACATATACCAAGAAAAGGTATTTGATTTTCTCTTGCAAATTTTATTGCTTCAATTTTTCCATTTATACCTCTGTTACCAAAACCTCCAGGAATTAAAATTCCAGAGGCTGATTTAAGCAACTCTGATACATTTTTTGAATTAATAGTCTCTGAGTCTAACCATTTGATAATGACATTTGCTTTATTATGAACTCCAGCATGGTAAATAGCCTCATAGAGTGATTTATAAGAGTCCTTCAAATTTACATATTTTCCAATTATATAAATTTTTACATCTTCTTTTGCTCTAGACTCAAGAATTTCAAAATTTATCCATTTAGTTAAATCTTTTTTCTTTGGGGGTTTGATATGTAACTTTTTTATAACAAGGTCATCTAATTTTGATTTAGATAGAAGATTTGGAACCTGGTAAATACTGTCAACATCATATGATGGGATAACTGCATTTGAAGGAACATTACAAAAAAGGCTTATCTTTTGAATTTCATCTTTGCTTATTTTTTTATTACTACGACAAACTATAACATCTGGCTGTATTCCAGAATTTAATAGTTCTTTTACTGAATGTTGGGTAGGTTTAGTTTTTACCTCTCCAGAAGTTTCGATATAAGGTAGTAAAGTAAGGTGAATAAGAAGAGTATCTAAATAATTTTCATTTTTAAATTGTCTTATTGCCTCTAAAAAAGGAAGGCTCTCAATATCTCCAACTGTTCCACCTATTTCGCATATGATTACATCATCCTTATTAGTGGATTTCTTAATAAATTTTTTTATTTCTTCAGTAACATGAGGGATAACTTGAACTGTTGATCCTAAATACTCTCCCTTTCTTTCTTTAGATAATATAGATGAGTAAATTTTACCCGAAGAAATAGAGTCATTTTTTGAGCATGTTATATCAGTAAATCTTTCATAATGACCTAAATCTAAATCTGTTTCATAACCATCATCAGTGACATAAACTTCACCATGTTGATAAGGGCTCATTGTACCTGGATCAACGTTCAAGTAAGGATCGAGTTTACGAATTTTGAGTTTAACACCTCTTGAACGAAGAAGAGATGCTAATGATGCAGTGACTATTCCCTTACCTAGTGATGATACAACACCTCCGGTAACGAAAATTAATTTCACTGATTAGGCACTTCTGGTATTTGTTCCTCTATAGATTCATCAATGATGATCTCTTCAGCAACTTCCTCAAGATCATTTGAAACAGAAAATTGTTTTGTAATAACTGCGCCCATGAATAAACACCAAAATAAAAAACCAAAGCCTAGCGCATAAGTAATTTTAGTCATTCCAGAAAAAGAAGACTTGTTAGAGGTCATACCACCAGTTAAAGATGTTTGCGTACCTAAACCCAAACTTCCACCTTCAGTTTTCTGAAAAAGTATTATTAGAATCAGTATTGCCCCAATAATTGCACTAACAATTAGAAATAAATTAATCATGTGTAATTTTATTATTTAAAATAATTAATAAACGAAGATTTAGTTGAGGCTGAACCAACTAAAACACCGTTAACAAATTGTAATTTTAAGATTTCCGAAATATTACTTAAATTTACCGAACCACCATATAAAATATTAATTTTTTTGAAAGTATATTTTTCAAGAATTTTAGTTAAAAATTTACAAATATCATCAATTTCTGACAATTCTGGCGTTAATCCAGTACCAATAGACCATAAAGGTTCATAAGCTAAGATAATTTGGTCGTACTTCTGAGATCTTTTAAAAATAGTGTTAATTTGACTACGAAGATAATTTTTAGTTTTTTTAGATTTATAAATGTTTAAAGACTCTCCAATACAAACTATGGGTATCAATTTATTATTAATAGATGCATCTAGCTTACTGCTAACAATTTTATCTGTTTCACCATGATTTGATCTCATTTCTGAATGACCAATTATTGTATATTTAATTTTGTTTTCTATAAGATGTGAAACATCTAATGAACCGGTACTAGCTCCTCTTCCGTCTAAATCAAAGTTTTGAGTCGCATATATGTTTTTTTTAAAATTTTTCGATAGTGCTAAATGAAAAAAATTATTTGGGGCAGAAATTATTTTAAATTTTTTGCTCTTTTTAAATCTCGAAATAATTTTTGATAGGTTTATAGACTCTTTAAGATTTAAATATGATTTCCAATTAAATATTATATATTTCATAGTATTTTACTGATATCAGATAATAATAAAATTTAAAATGAAAAAGCTTATCATAATTTTCTTTAGTGCCGCACTTGGTATTAGCTTTCTATTTATTGGTTTTGGTTCATATGTTTCTACCAGTCATGTAATTAAATTAGGAAATACTAAGATTACCACGAATGAATTTAATGAAGCTTATGATAATTATAAAGTCGAAAATGAGATTTCAAATTTATCTGATGACCAAGACCTTTATACTAAAATTCAATTTTTAAATGAATTTATCAATGAATTAGCTTATGAAGAATTTTTAAATGAAAAAATAGCAATAAGTGAAAATTCAAAAAAAATTATTTTAAAAAAGTCATTGAATAATGAAGAATTATTTAAAAACTTAGATGAAACAATTTTACAGAATTCACTTAAAGAAATTGAAAAAGGAATTCATGCAGATATTTTCAATAATTCTTTAAATGCTCCTGATTTAGTTAAAGGAGATATTTTTGAAGAATTACTTGTTCAAAAAGATTTAGATATTTATGAAATTGGCATTCGAAATTACCTATCAAGTAAATCTCATGAAAAAGAATTTTTTGAAAGTTATGAAATATATAAAGTTGAATTAAATAATTATGACTTAAAGAAATATGTAGAAGAGGAATTAATAACTTCAGAGATTATAATTCAATATTTTGAGGAAAATTCAGAGGAATTTATTGAGCCCACAAGATACACTTATGAACAAATTATATCAGTTAACGATTATGAAAATGATTTTAATTTATTAAAAGAAAATCAAGATAATCAATTCAAACTCTTTGAGGCAGTAGATGAAAAATTAATACTTCCCAAAGTCAAAGAGAAATTGGATATATTAAATTTAAACGAAGTTAGCTCACCTATTCAAATTGGTGAAAAATATTTTTATGTAAAATTAATTGAAACAAGAGAGCAAAAAATTAAAAATTTTGATGAAGTAAAAGAAGAGATTAATGAGACGTTAATCCAAAATGAAATAGATAATTTCGATATAAACAATATTACGGATCAAATGAATAAATATAAGGACTCATTTATTTTCTATTCTAATACATTTAATTTTTTAGAAAATATTCCAAACGAATTTCACTTTATAAATTTTAATGATTTTGAAAACTCTTTAATTCATGAGAACAAATTAATTGAGTACAGTGTAAAAAATTCTGATATCACTGAATTATCCAGTGAAATAAAATTACAGTTTTTAAAGTCTTATGATATGTACAAAGAAGATAATATCCAATCTCACAGCGAAGACGATTTAATAAAAACTGGGAGCGTTCAAGTTAACTACTTTACTGACTCTCTAACAATAAAAGGGTTCTTCTTGTCTGAGGAAGATCTTGAAAAGGTTGTTACTATTAAAGAAAACAATTTATTAAAAGTAAGCTTGCCCAATGAGGTAATTTACCTAAAAATTAAAGAAATAAGTAAAATAGACCCTCTAAATATTAAACAAAATATTGTTAATTTAATTTACTCTACAATAATTAATGAAATAAAAAATAATTATGAAATTGAAGTTAACAATCAAGAAATACTAAAATTATAAAAATGCATATTTATGGTCGGAAAATTTTCTCCGATACGGAAAATCCAATTACCATTTTTTATAAGCTCAAATCAAAATTTAAAGATATTTCTATTCTTGAGTCAGTAATAGGTGGTGAAAATAAAGGTCGATATTCAATAATATTTTTTAACATTGTTGAAAACATTGAAATCTTTGAAAATTATGCAATTAAGAATAATAAAAAAGTTAAGATCAATTCACCTAATAACTATTTAAAAGAAATATCTAAACTGAGCAGGGTAAAAAATCATTACAATTTACCTATCCCCATACCGTTTTTGATTGGAAATATGTGTTTTGATTTATCCAAATTTACACTTCCTAAACTGAAATATGATAGATCTAAAAATCAAATTCATATTCCCTTGGCCCATGTTGTAAGACCTACTAATTTAATAATTTTTGACAATATATTAAATGAAACTCACCTAATTGAGATTAAACACAAGTCTCAAAAAAGCCAAAACTCTCTTAAAAAAATAGAAAATTTAATTTTTACTGACAAAAAAGTTAAATTTGAAAAAAAAATAGGATCGCCATCAAAATTTTTTCACCATATGAAAAAAAGTGATTTTTTCAAAAAAGTAAATTCTATTAAAAATGAAATTTCTAAAGGAGAAATTTTTCAAGCAGTTCTTTCACAGCGATTTTCATCAATCTATAAAATTGATCCATTTAAATTTTATAGAGCCTTAAGATCCATAAATCCATCTCCCTATCTTGTCTATTTGAATTTAAAGGATTATCAGATTATATGTTCTAGTCCTGAGACAATGATAAATGTTAAAAATAAACAAGTTACTCTAAGACCTATTGCTGGCACTAGAAAAAGAGGATCAACAGAAAAAGAAGATCTAAAGTTAAAAAATGATCTTTTAAATGACAAAAAAGAGCTCGCTGAACACCTAATGCTTGTTGATTTAGGCAGAAATGATGTAGGTCAAATATCAAAAGATAATTCGGTTAAAGTCACTGAAAAAAACATAATAGAATACTACTCTCATGTTATGCATATTGTAAGCAACGTAACAGGAGTATTAAAAAAAGGTTTTTCACCTATTGATGTTTTATACGCTGGTCTTCCCGCTGGAACTGTTTCTGGTGCGCCAAAAATTAGGTCGCTAGAGATCCTAGAAGAACAAGAAAACATAAATAGAGAATTTTATTCTGGATCTGTCTTCTATCTTGATATTAATGGTGATATGGATAGTTGTATTAATTTAAGAACAGCATTAATAAAAAATAATAAGATTTATGCTCAAAGTGGTGCAGGAATAGTGCATGATAGTAAACCAGAGAATGAATATTTGGAATGTATCAATAAGGCCAATGCTTTATTTAAGGCATATGAAATAGCTCATAAAATTACATGATTACATTAATTGATAATTATGACAGCTTTACCTATAACCTTTATCATTACCTAAGCTCAAGAGAAAAAGTAGTAATAATCAAAAATGATCAGGTTTCTAAAAACTTCAACACAATTATCAAAAGTAAGGGTATTGTTATTTCACCTGGACCAAGCACACCTTTTAATTCAGGCGAATGCCTTTCATTAGTTCATAAGATTTATTCTTTTATGCCAATCTTGGGGGTTTGCCTAGGTCATCAAATACTAGGTGTATATTTTGGAGCTAGAATAAAGACTTTAAAAAATCCAATGCATGGAAAAGTATCTGAGATAATTACTCAAAATAAATTTAAATTATATGAAAATTTAAATTCATCTTTCATGGCGACTAGATATCACTCTTTATATTTAGACAGTAAAAATTTCCCTAAAAATTTACTTATTTCTGCTAGATCAAATGATGATAATATCATTATGAGTTTTAGGCATAAACATTTTCCAATTTATGGCCTACAGTATCATCCAGAGAGTATCGAAACAAAAGTTGGTAACAAAATCCTTGATAATTTTTTAAACATATTATGAACTTCAACATTAATACTGACATTAATCCAAAAAATTTAAATTTTGCAATAAATTACTTATTTAACACCGAAAATATTTCTCACCAGGCAATAATTATCAATGAATTAACAAAAAAAATACAATCAAAAGAAGTTTTGATTTCTCTTAGAAAATATATTTATTCAAACTCCAATAAAATAAAAACTTATGGTAATAGTCTAGATACTTGTGGCACCGGTGGTGATGGACTAAAAACACTTAATATTTCAACTACAGTTGCAATCTTGCTTTCATCTGTAGAGGTGCCGATAGCTAAACATGGTAATAGAGCTGCCAGCTCAAATAGCGGTTCAAGTGATGTTATACATGAACTTGGTATAAATAATCCATCCAAATCAAATGAAATACATAAACAAATTGAAAAGAAAAATTTTGTTTATTTAAATGCACCTTTATTTTATCCAAATTTAGGAAAAGTTGCTCAAATAAGAAAACAATTAGGTTTTAAAACAATTTTTAACTACATGGGCCCTACTCTCAATCCGCTTGGTGCTAAATATCAATTATTAGGAACAGTAGATAAAAATTCTGCAGAAATTATGTGTAAGATATTGTCAGAAATTAAACTTAAAAATTTTAAAATATTTTATTCTCATGAAGGTCTTGATGAAATTAGTCTTTTCTCACCAACAACATTTCTTATCAAAGATAAGTCAAAAATAAAAAAACAAACCATTTCTCAAAATTATTACAAAAAATATTTAAATAAAGTTCCTAAGTTTAGTCAGATAAAAGGGAAAGATCCCAAATATAATGCATTCAGAATATTTGAACTATTTGAAGGTAAGAAAGATACTTTTAGAGATATGGTTTTGATTAATTCATGTCATGCAATGATGCTTTATAAATCAAAATTGAAATTTCAAGATTGTTTTGATGAACTTTCATATGCACTTGATAATGGAAATGCCTCTAGACAACTAAAATTATTACAAAAAAAATAATGAATATTCTTGATCAAATAGTCTTAGAAAAAAAGAATTTTATTAAATATTTAAAACAAAAAGAATTGCATGCTATAAAAATTCCAAAAAAAAAGAGCCTATTCAAAAAATCTATTATTCAAGAAATTAAAAAACAAAAAAATGCTTTAATTGTAGAATTTAAGCGTTTTAGCCCTAGTGT
>CABZXY010000020.1 GCA_902529795.1 uncultured Alphaproteobacteria bacterium | reverse complement strand
TACTGTTTTACTTTTTTCTAACTCATTTAAAATCAGTCTTTCGCCATTAGAAAAAACTAAATTAAAATTTGATTTTGATAATTCAATTAAGACAGAGTCAGATGCAATGAATTGATTTTGATTATAAAAGATAGCCTCTATGTCATAAAATACATTATCCTCCTTTTTATCAAAAAAAATACTCACAATATCATCTATATGAAATTCATTTTGGACTGGAGACCCTAACTTTAAATTATTCCTAATTTCTAATTCTTTGAATTTATATTTTTCATAAAATTTTTTTGAAATAACTTCATTATTTATAGAGTAAATAATGAATGTAAAAAAAATTAATAATTGAAAAAGAACTCTGAGTTCTTTTATTGAAAGATATTGTTTTAAAATAATTATCTCATTACTATTCTTGATTTTAGAATTTAGCATAAAGCTTCCTATGATGATTAAAAATGGCACCAATGGATTTATAAAACTAGGTAATGCTAATAAAGTGGTACTGGCAATATCTAGAATTTGATTAGAAATAGAATATTGAAATTCTAGTATTCTTATAATTTGCGAAAGCCAAATTAAACCGATAAATATAAGTAAAATAATTAAAATATATTTAAAATAATTATAAATTATGTAAGATCTTGCTCTTCCAATCATGAAAGCTCAATTTAACTTAATAAAATCAGCTAATCAAAACATTAAAATTACATTTAAAATTTTAAAATCAATTTCTAATAATAAGAAATTTAAATCATTTTCATATAATCAAGAGTCAATTTTTAATTATTTGATTTCAATAAATAATTCTCAAATTAATGTTTCTTTATGCCAATCTAATAAGTCGCTTAGCCAATTCCATAAAAATGCCATTGGATCCTTTATACATAATTATTCTGTTAAATTTGAGGCATCTCAAGTTGATGTTCTTTGTGAAGATCAAAATCTTCTTGATAATATAGTCATGGGCTTCCAACAGAAAGATTTTATTTATTCACTATATAAAAAAAACTCTTTAAAAGAAAAATTTAAAACCTCATACAAACTAAAAAAAAATAATATTGAAAAATTAAAATCTATTAATTTTCTCAAAGAGCTTGTCTCTGAACCTAGTAATGTTATCTACCCTGAGTCATTTGTAAAAAGAACTGAAAAGCAAATTAATAAATCTAAAGTAAACATTAAAATTTTAGACCAAAGAAAAATAAAAAAACTTGGCTTAAACTGCTTACTTGCTGTTAGCCAGGGTAGTTCTAGACAACCAAGAGTAATGGAATTTTCTAAAAAAAATAAATCCAAAAATGTTGATATTCTTTTTGTAGGTAAAGGCGTTTGCTTTGATAGTGGAGGAATATCAATTAAACCAAGTGCGGGCATGGAAGAAATGAAATGGGATATGGGAGGAGCGGCAGTCACTGCGGCTATAATTAAATATTTGAGTGAAATTAAAACTAACTTTTCATATGCTGGCATAGTTGGTTTGGTTGAAAATATGCCTAGCGGTACAGCTTATAAGCCAGGAGATATTATAAAATCTTATAAAGGTATTAATGTTGAAGTATTGAATACTGATGCTGAGGGTAGATTAGTTTTAGCTGATATTATCACTTATGGTTGTGAAATGTACAAACCCAAGGTTGTAATTGATTTTGCAACTTTAACAGGCGCTATAATGGTAGCACTTGGACAACATTATGCAGGTTTGTTCAGCAATGATGATGGTTTATCTAAGAATCTTTGTAAATCTGGCATCGAGACAAATGAAAAGGTTTGGAGAATGCCTTTGCATGATGATTTTGATAAAGAATTGAACTCACCTTTTGTTGATTTAAAAAACATAGGCGCAGGTCGTTATGGGGGTTCTGTAACTGCTGCTCAATTTCTTCAAAGATTTATTCCACCTAAAACTAAATGGGCTCATTTAGACATTGCAGGAACAACCTGGAAAAATAGTGGTGATTTACTAAATACCAAAGGAGCAACAGGATTTGGGTTGACTTTAATTGCAGATTTTATAGATAGATATTTCAAAAATTAGGAGTTTATAGAAAAATGAATAGAACTTTCTCAATTATCAAACCAGATGCAGTTAAAAGAAACCTCATTGGTCATATCAATCAAATTATTGAAAATTCTGGTTTGAAAATAGTTTCATCTAAGAAAATGTATTTAACAAAGAAACAGGCTGAAATTTTCTATTCTGTTCACAAAGAAAGACCTTTTTTTAATAGTCTTGTTGAGTATATGACCTCTGGACCTGTTCAAGTACAAGTGCTTGAGGGCAATAAAGCTGTATCAACTTATCGCAAAATCATGGGGTCCACTAACCCCGCTGATGCCGATGAGGGAACCATTAGAAAGTTATATGCAGAGTCTATTGAGGCTAATTCTGTTCATGGCAGCGACTCTGATGAGAATGCAAAAATAGAAATTGAATTCTTTTTTTCTGGTTCAGAATTAGTTTAAAAAACTTACCAAATCCTTAAATACTTCTTGGTGCTCTAATCGCTTATGATTTATGCCTAATTCATTTTCACTAGAAGTAGAAATATTCTTTTGGTTTTGACTTAAAATCTGACCGTCATCTAGATATTTAGTAACCTTGTGAATTGTGTAACCATATTTAATTTCATTATTTATCAGCATTCTTTTATGAGTCATTAGACCTTTGTATTTTGGAAGTAAAGAAGGATGAAGATTAATAATATTATAATTGTCAATAATTTCAGACTCGATTTTTTTTAAATACCCAACAGAAAATACAACATCACAATTACCAATAAATCCAGTTTTCAAATTTGATATTTTTTCATAAATTTTTATTTCTAATTTATTCAATTTAATTAAATCTTTAATTTGTTTTGATACTTGAATATTACTTATTATTGAAAGTGTAATAAATTTTTTAGAAGTAAGGTTTTTTTTTAATATTTTATATAGATTACTCCCACCACCTGAAAGTAAAAATATAACTTTTTTTCTTTTAATTAATCTCACCAATTAATTTAAAAAACTTTTTATTTATAAAATGCCTATAGTAAGTTTTATCAATTACAAATACCAATCCTAAACCACAATTAAAAACTTCCATTAGCTCTTTTTCTGTAATCTTTATATTATCAAAAATAAATTTATATTCTTGAGGCAGGCTAGGTAAATTAATTTCAAATTTTGAATTTTTTGGAAGGCTTCTTTTAAAATTTGAAATTACTCCACCGCCAGTAATATGAGATAATGCTTTAATTTTTTTTAAATCACCCTCATTGACTAGTTCATGATAAAGCCTTGTTGGTTGCATTAAAATATCTACTAATTTTTTTTTTCCAATTTTTTTTTTTTTTAGGTTAATTTTATTATCGTTTATAATCTTTCTTATAAGAGAGTAACCATTTGAGTGAAAGCCATTAGATTTTACTCCTATAATAAGGTCATTTTTTTTTACTCTTAATTTTTTTTGATTAAGTTTCATTCCTACGAGGAAACCAGCCATATCAAAATGATTTTTGTGGTACAAAGATGGCATCTCTGCAGTCTCACCCCCAATTAGAGCGCATTGAATTTTTTTACAAGCTCTTGTAATACTTTTTAATATTTCTGTGTATTGTTTTGGAATAACTGAACTACAAGCAAAATAGTCCAAAAAAAATAATGGTTTAGCTTTATTGCAAAGTAGATCATTTGAGCACATTCCAACTAAATCTTGTCCTATGCCATCATATATTCCTAGCTCTGCAGCTAAAATAGCTTTTGTGCCAACGCCATCAGTAGCTGAACATAATGTAATATCTTTGTTAATTTTGTATTCTGCGCTAAATCCTAGTTTGTTGCCCAACACATTTTTGTTGTGAGTTGACTTAATAAACTTTAAAGCTTGAACTATAAGCTGATCAGTTTTTACTACATCAACCCCAGAATTTTTGTATAGTTTACTCAATGAAAATATTAGTTTTATTTATTTTTCTATGCTTAATTTCAAAGAATTTATCAGCTTACCAAGAAATTTCTATTCAAAAAAATAATTCTCTTATGAATTATGATGATATTTTGAATTCCATAAGTTCCTCGGTGGCTCAAGAAGATATTCAAGTATATATAGATAAAAATATCTACAATATTAATTTTAGCTCAGAAAATATCTCTTTTGATATTGATTTTGAGAGTCTATCAAAAGATTTATTCTCTCAAAAAATCATCTTTAATCTAATCTTATTAGAATGCTCTCTAAACATTAATTTTTTTTCATTAAATAGTAATATTGATGACTGTCCGCAATTTAATCAAAAAATTTATAATAAAAAGAAATATCTATACTTAGTTTATAAAGAATCATCGTATAGGCTTGGAGAATATGTTTCTTCAAAAGATTTAAGGGAAGTTTGGTATAATCTTTTAAATATGAATGAAAATAATTTTCAAACTCTCATATCTCCTGATAAGTATTTAAGAACAAAAAACTTTTTAGGTTATCCACCTAAAATTATTTCTTATAACAATGGGGATTTAGAGATTGAAATTGCAGGTCTGTATAATGAACAACAATTTCATTTTTTAATTAATTTTTTCTAGTGCAAACTTTTTTATCCTTTGAAAGTTCAAGTGATGATCAAATCATTGAGTCAAATGAGAATGAACTAGTTATTCGAGCCCTACAAGAAAATAAAAAATATGTTTTTATTTGTGGTCCTGATAAATCTGGTAAGTCTTCATTAGCAAGAAAATATTCTAGAATAAATAAAAAAAAATTAATTTATGATATTCCTGAAAAGTTAGTATTTGATCAAGATATTTATTTAGATCTTAATCATTTACCTTTAAGATCTGAAAATTTTTTTCATTTTTTACAATATTTTATATCTAATAATTTAAATTTAACTATTTTTTCTAACCAAACATTTGAAGACAATTCCAGTATTTCTGGAATTATACCTGATACCTTGTCACGATTAAAATCATTCACATTTATTACAATTAATCCTCCTCAAGATCAGTTATTATTCCTTTTAATCGAAAAATTTTTAAAAAATAAATCAATCATAGTTCATCCTAAAATCATTAAGCATATTATGAATTATATTCAAAGAACCTATGATGATGCATTCCAGGCATCGGAAGCAATTAACCATTTGCTTTATGAGAATAACCATAATATTAATTTGTCTCTAATTAGCGAATACTATGAACAAATACAGAGACCTTTATCTTAAAGATATCAATAAAAATTTAATTGGAAAAACCATTACTGTTTCCGGATGGGTGAATAGATCAAGAGACCATGGTAATTTATTATTTATTGATTTAAGAGACTCGAGTTCATTATTACAATGTGTAGTAGATAATTCTTCATCCATTTTCGAAAATTTATCCAAAATTAAAAACGAAGATGTCATCAAAATAACAGGTGAAATAACAGAGCGAACACCTGAAACCGTAAATTCAAATTTAGAGTCTGGTGAGGTTGAACTTCAAATTAATTCTTTTGAGCATCTTAGCCATTGTGCTAATGCCTTACCTTTAGAAGTAAACTCTGAAAATGATTACGGAGAAGAAGTGAGATTAAAGTATCGATATCTTGATTTACGTCGTGAAAAAATGCAAAAAAATATAAAACTTAGACATAGTGTTATAAATTTTGTTAGAGAATTTATGAATAGTGAAGGTTTTATGGAATTGGCAACTCCAATTCTAACAGCTCCATCACCTGAAGGCGCTAGAGATTATTTAGTGCCTTCTCGAATACACAAAGGTTCTTTTTATGCTTTACCTCAAGCCCCACAACAATTCAAACAATTATATATAGCATCAGGAATTGATAAATATTTTCAAATAGCCCCTTGTTTTAGAGATGAAGATAGTAGGGCGGATCGATCACCTGGTGAGTTTTATCAAATAGATATGGAAATGAGTTTTGCCACACAAGAAGATGTTTTAGATATTATTAGCAGATTATTATTTAAAGTTTTTGATAAATTTAAAGGAAAACAAAAATTTGTTAACAATCTTCCCTTTCCAACATTTACATTTAAAGAGAGTATGGAACAATTTGGATGTGATAAGCCAGATTTAAGAAATCCTTTAAGATTAAAAAATGTAACAGAATTTTTTAAAGGATCAGGCCTTCAAATTTTTGAAAAATTAATTGAAAAAGGTGCAATTGTTAATTGTATTGAAGCTTCTAAATCTCATGGTAAGCCTAGAAGTTTTTACGATAATTTAAATAAGTGGGCGATTGATCAGGGAAAAAAAGGACTAGGGTATATAAACTTTGAAAACAATGAGGCTAAAGGACCATTAGCTAAAAATTTTAATCCCGAAAAACTTCAGGAAATGATTGATAAAAATAATTTTAATAAAGCCGATGGATTATTATTTATTTGCGACATGCCACATGAGTCTTATGATTTTGGCTCAAAAGTAATATCTAAAGCTGGCCAAGAATTAGATCTCATTGATGAAAACAAGTATGAATTTTGTTGGATTGTGGATTACCCAATGTACGAAAAAGATCCTATATCAGGTAAGATAGATTTTAGTCACAATCCTTTTTCTATGCCTCAAGGAGGAATGGAATCACTAACTAACTCTGATCCTTTAAATGTCTTAGCTTATCAATATGATATTGTTTGTAATGGTATTGAATTATCTTCAGGTGCCATTAGAAATCATCGACCAGATATTATGAAGAAAGCATTTGAAATAGCTGGTTACAATGAAGAAACCATAAAATCTAAATTTAGTGCTTTATTTGAAGCATTTCATTATGGGGTTCCTCCGCATGGAGGATGTGCACCGGGCCTTGATCGCATTATTATGCTTCTCAGTGATAATGAAAATATCAGAGAAGTTATAGCCTTCCCATTTAATCAAAGAGCTCAAGATTTAATGATGAATGCTCCTGTTCAAATAGATCATAAGCAACTAAAAGAATTAAATATTAAGAAAACTTAACGGTTAGTTTTTAAAATTTTTTCAACATCCTCTATAGTAAGGTTTTCACCATCATACTCAGCGGGTATTTTGTAATTCATGATACCAATTTTAAAATAATATTTTCCAGATTTTCCTTTATATAAATTTGCCTTTTGTCTTCTTCTTTTTAAAACGCCTATTTCTCTGACTTTATTTGTGGGTTTATTTTTCTTAATATTGATTAACTCAACAGCTTGTTCTAAACCAATTTCTAAAACATCAAACTTTCTTCCAAGTGAAGCGAAGATGTCTTGGTATTTGACATAGGGTCCATAAGCCCCAATATTAGCAATAACAGGTTCTTCTGTTTCTGGGTAAGTACCTATAGTGATTGGCAATTTTATTAGCTGGCTAGCTATATTCATCCCTAAATTCATAGGATCATATGTTTTTGGCAATGTCACTCTTTTAGGTTTTTCATCATCAGTTTCTTTGCCAAGTTGTAGGTAGTAGCCATAAGGGCCTAGTTGAATTGAAATTTCTTTGTTTGTATCTGCATCAATACCTAAAATTCTAGGAAAAGTAACAATATCATCATCATTGTTGTTAGGATTTACTTCTTTTATAAAATTACCAATAGAAATAGTATATTTACAATCTGGATACTTAGAGCATCCAATAAATCCTCCAATTTTTCCAACTTTGATACCTAAGTCACCACTACCGTCATGTGTACAATTAGTCCATGAAGAACATTTTGTATTCATTCCATCTTCTTTTTTATTAAAAATAACTGGAGAGAGTTCATCATTTATAACATCTATAACCTCTCTATTAGGTTTGCTCATAACTTCATCGATAAATTTTTGAAAATCCTTCCAAAAGTTTAAAACTAATTCTTTCCACTCTGCTTTATTAGCAGCTACATCATCTAATTGCTGTTCCATATCAGCAGTAAACTTATATTCTAAGAATTTTTTAAAATAATTGACTAAAAATACATTAACTACTCTGCCCCTATCATTTAAATAAAAAGATTTCCCATTTTTTATTACATATCCTCTAGATTGAATGACTTGAATTATTGAAGCATAAGTGGATGGTCTTCCAATATCTAATTCTTCTAATTTTTTTACTAAACTAGCATCTGTATATCGAGATGGAGGTGAGGTAAATGATTCGTCTATTTGTACTTTGTTAGGCAAATATTCATCTCCAACATTTAAATTATCTAAAACAGAAAATGATTGCTCTTCTCCTTCTTCTTGTAAATTGTAAAGTATCTTAAAACCATCAAAAACAAGTTTACCTAATGTGGCTTTTAATTGAATACTCTCTTCTGGGTTTGTAATGGTAAGAGCATTTAAATTAGTTTCTGCATTAGCCATTTGCGAAGAAATCGTTCTTCTCCAAATTAAATCATATAATTTGAATTGATCTTCAGTTACATGATCTTTAACAGAGTCAGGGTGAATACTAACATCAGTAGGCCTTATCGCTTCATGGGCTTCTTGTGCATTTTTCTTTTTAGTTTTGTATTCTATAGGATCTTTGGGTAAGTATTTTGGGCCAAAATCATTTTCTATTTTAGTTCTAATTATATCAATAGACTCTTTAGAGAGAGATATACTATCCGTTCTCATATAAGTGATTAAAGCTACTGTTTCTTTTTGAATATCGACGCCCATGTATAGCCCTTGAGCAATAGTCATGGTTTGACTAGCACTGAAATTTAACTGGCTATTTGCGGTTTGTTGAAGAGTTGAAGTATTAAAAGGAGCTTTTGGTTTACGAGAAACATTTCTCTCATCAATTTTAGAAATATTGAATTCACTAGATAAAATGATTTGTTCAGCTTTTTTAGCTAAATTTTCATCTTTAAAAAATAATTTATCTACTTTTTTTCCTTCAAACGATGAGATTGAGGTTTCAAGGTCAGCAGATTTAATTTTTCCTTGGATTCCAATTTTATAAAATTTTTCAGGTTCAAATTGCTCAATTTCAATTTCTCGCTCATAAATTAATCTAACAGCTACTGATTGAACTCTACCCGCAGATCGACTTCCTGGCATTTTTCTCCATAGAACTGGTGATAGGTTATACCCAGCTAAGTAATCTAATGAGCGTCTTGCTAGATAGGCCGATACTAAATGTTCATCTACATTCCTTGCTTTTTCAAAACTGTTGATTACTGCATTTTTGGTAATTTCATTAAAAGTAATTCTTTTAAACTTATTATTGTCTACTTTTTTTTCTAAAGATTTAATTAGATGCCATGTTATGGCCTCTCCCTCACGATCAGGATCTGTTGCAAGATAAATCTGATCATATCCCGATGCTTTTTTTTCAATAGTATCAATCATCTTTAAACCTGCTGAAGTCGTTTCCCAGTTTAAAGTAATATCATTTTGATCCTCGCTGACTTGAACACCATCCTTTTTGGCTAAATCTCTAAAGTGACCAACTGTAGCTATTACTTCAAAGTTACTACCTAGGTACTTGTTAATTGTTTTTGCTTTTGCAGGAGATTCAACAACTAGTAAATTCATTTATAAATTAATTTTATTTTCTTTGCCTTGTATAAGTCTTTTAATATTTTCATTATGCTTCCAAAATATTAAAAGCATGATTGCGAATATTGTTCCCTTATTTAAAGTGCCATAATTAGAAACTATTTGATAACTTGTCAAAAGAAATATTGATAGTAGAGCTCCAAGGGAAGAGATCTTGGTTATTTTCACAGTCACCATCCAAACTGCCATTGAAATCAATGTTGGAATAGGTGAAATAATTAGAAACCCTCCAAAAAAGCAAGCAACTCCTTTCCCACCCTTAAACATCAGCCATATAGGAAAAATGTGACCAACTATAGAAATGAAAAAATAAAGAAATTTAAAATTTTGATAATATTCATTAAAAAAATATGAAATTATAACTAAAGCTAGCATAGGTTTGATACCATCTAAAATTAGTACTAATAAACCTGCCTTTTTAGATACACTTCTGTATACATTGGTTGCCCCAATGTTTTGAGAGCCAGTTTTAGTAATATCTTTGCCGGTTAGGATTTTAGTGACAATTTTTCCAAAGGGAATAGATCCTAATAAATAGGATATTAAAAATGAAATTATCATTTTAATATAAAATCAAGGCAGGCCATTCTCAAATAGACGCCCATATCAACTTGCCTTAAAATTAAAGATTTAGAGTAATTATCAAGAACCTTGCTATCAATTTCTATATTTCTATTTACGGGACCTGGGTGCATTAAGTAAGGCTGATTTTTAAGATGTTTTAAATTTAGACAAAAATCTTTTTTAAAAGAATTCATATAGCTTTTAGCATTTTTACAAATTCTCTCTTTTTGTACTCTAAGCATCATAATGACATCTAGTTTAGGAAGTTTTGAAAGGCTTTTGTGAAATACTAATTTCCTATTGATTTTTGTAAGTTCATTTTTATCTAAAAAATAGTTTGGAGCAATAATATGAATTTCATGATTAAGTTTTGAAAGTAACTTTATATTTGAATGAGCAACTCTACTATGTTTGATATCTCCACAAATTCCAATTTTAATCTTTTTATTTTTAAATACTGATTTAATAACACATAAGTCTAACAAAGCCTGTGTTGGATGTTCGTTTGTTCCATCCCCGGCATTTAGAATTGGAATTTTATGTTTTTTATATATCTCATGTGGAGAAAAATTATTTTTATCTCTAATTATAAATGCGTCTGGCTTCATACTGATGAGAGTATCCATAGTGTCATTAAAAGATTCTCCTTTGGAAAGAGAGCTTTTTTCAAAATTTACATTAATTACATTGTGCCCTAATTTTTTTGAAGCTAATTCAAAACTTATAGTTGTTCTTGTTGATGCTTCTAAAAATAAGTTAAATATATTTTTGGGTTTATTGGTTTTTTTTTGACTTGGAGATTTTTTAAATTGAAGAGCTTTGTTAACAATAGAGGAAATTTCCTTTAAGGACAGGTCATCTACAGAAGTAATTTTTCTAGATACCACTAGGGGAGTTTTTATACAAACTCAAGAAATCATCAAGTATTAAACAGGCACTTTTTTCATGAATTGATGTTGAACAGTCTTTTTTTTTAGATTTATAGCCCTTACTTGAGAGTCTTTCATCCAATAATAAAATTGGATTTTTAATGATTTTGGATAATTCCAATGAAAATTTTCTTACCTGGCCACTCATTTCAGACTCTGAACCGTCAAGATGATAGGGCATTCCAATGATGACACCATAAATATTTTCTTTTTCGATTATTTCAATTATTTCATTCATTAAAGTCTTCTTATCAAGTGTTTTGTAAGGAATAGATATAATATTGGATTGATCGCTTATAGCTGTTCCAATAAATTTTGTTCCATAGTCAATACTTAGAAATTTTTTTCTATAAATATTGCTTACTAAAAAATCTGCTATAGTATCGACCACCATTATGAGTGACATTGATATTAAAAGAATTTCTTATTTAGCAAAGCTAAAATTACCATCTGAAAAAGAGGAATTTTACTCTCGGTCGTTAGAAGATATCATTCAATGGGTCGATAATTTAAAAAAAATTGATACTTCTAATATAAAACCTCTTCACAATGTAACTGAAGTAACAGTCTCCATTAGAAATGATAATATTGAAAAAAATAATACTCCTGAGGATGTTTTAAAAAATTCCCCTGAGCGAGCACAAAATTTTTTTAAAGTACCTAAAGTTGTTGAGTAATGCTAAAAAGACAGCCAATTTCTAGTTTAGTAGATTCCCTAAAAGAAAAAAAGATTAGCGTTCAAGAATTATTTGATCAATTTCATGAAGTAGCAAAAGAAAATAAAAATAATAGCTATAATTTAGTTTTAGATCCAGAGTATCAAAAATCTAATATTAAGGCATCTCAAGAACGTTACTCTGCTGGAACTAATTTACCCTTAGATGGCATTCCTTTAGGTATAAAAGATTTATTTTGTACCAAAGGTATTACAACAACAGCCTCCTCAAAAATTTTAAGTAATTTTATTCCTCAATATGAGTCTTTTGTCACTCAACAATTACTTAATGATGGAGCAATTTTTATTGGTAAAAATAATTGTGATGAGTTTGCTATGGGTTCATCAAATGAAACCAGCCATTTTGGTCCAGTAGTTAACCCCTGGCAGAATAAAAATAGCCCATCGGAAAAACTTGTTCCTGGCGGTTCCTCTGGTGGATCGGCAGCTGCTGTTGCAGAGGGTTCTTGCGTAGCTTCTATGGGCACAGATACGGGGGGTTCTATTAGACAACCAGCAAGTTTATGTGGTTTGGTTGGATTAAAGCCTACATTTGGATCTTGCTCTAGATGGGGGATTGTAGCATTTGCCTCAAGTCTAGATCAAGCAGGCCCAATTACAAATTGTGTAGAAGATGCAGCTTATATATTGAATTCGATTAGTAAACATGATTTCAATGACTCTACATCTTCAAACTACCAAAGAGATGACTACATAAAAGATATTGATAAAAAATTAGATCATAAAATTAAGATAGGCATTCCTAGTGACTATCTTAAAAATGTAACTCCAGAAATAACCGCTCAGATAGAAAATACAAAAAAATTACTGGCCGGACACGATATTGAATTTATTGACGTGGCCTTTGAGACTACTGACTATGCATTGTCTACTTATTATATAATAGCCCCAGCTGAGGCTTCATCTAATCTCGCAAGATATGACGGCATCAGGTATGGAGTAAGAGAAGGAGGCAGTAACTTAGACGATATCTATCTTAATTCTCGTACATCTGGTTTTGGTGATGAAGTTACTAGAAGAATTTTAATCGGAACTTATGTTTTGTCGGCTGGTTATTATGATGCCTATTATAGACAAGCCCAAAAGGTAAGAAGACTAATCAAAGATGATTTCCAAAGAATTTTTCAAGAAGTAGACTTTATTTTGACGCCCACGACACCAAATGAAGCTTTTAAAATTGGAGAAAAGCTTGATCCAATAGCGATGTATATGAATGATGTTTTTACTGTTCCAACAAGTTTGGCCGGTCTTCCTGGAATTTCTTTGCCATCAGGACTTAGCTCTAATGGCCTTCCCTTAGGAGTACAAATAATTGGCAATTATTTTGAAGAAAAAAAATTACTACAATTATCAAATCTTATTGAGAAGGAGTTAAGTTTTAATGAGTAATAATTGGGAGATGGTAATTGGATTAGAGGTTCATGCTCAACTAAAAACAACCTCTAAATTATTCTCATCATCTCCAAATTTATTTGGTTCAGAGCCAAATGAAAATGTTAATTTTATCGACTCAGGTATGCCAGGTATGCTTCCTGTATTAAATTGGGCTTGTATCGAAAAAGCAATTAAAACCGGATTTGCACTAAATTTTACTATAAATAAACACTCGGTTTTCGAGAGAAAAAACTATTTTTATCCAGACCTGCCTCAAGGATATCAGATTAGCCAATTTGAATTCCCCATTTTAAGTGAGGGTTACCTAGATATAGATCAGCCAGATGGAAGCACCAAAAAAATTCGAATAGAAAGAGCCCACCTTGAGCAAGACGCTGGAAAAAGTATACATGATATAGATCCTAAATTTAGTTTTATTGATCTAAACAGAGTAGGAACTCCTTTGCTAGAAATCGTTTCATATCCTGATTTATCCTCAGCTGAAGACGTTGTAAATTATATGTCCTCATTAAGACAAACTTTGATGTATATAGATGTTTGTGATGGGAATATGCAGGAGGGATCGTTGCGAGCTGATGTAAATTTATCAGTAAGAAAACCAGGCGGTGAACTTGGGACCCGATGTGAAATTAAAAATTTAAATTCCTTTAAATTTATCAGTCAGGCAATTGAATTTGAGTTTCAAAGGCAAATTGAAGTTCTAGAGGCCGGGGAGTCTGTTGAACAAAATACCATGTTGTTTGACACAAACACTGGTGAAACACGTCCTATGAGAAGTAAGGAATTTTCTCATGATTATAGATATTTCCCGGATCCAGATTTATTACCAGTTAATCTTACAGATGAGCAAATAAATCAAATTAAGCCAAGCATGGAAGAGCTTCCCCATGATAAAATGAACAGATACATTAATGAATACAAAATTGATAAAGACATTTCTAAAGTAATTATTGCAGAAAAAGAGAATACTGTTCTTTTTGAGCAAATGATTAACGAGTCAGATGTAACTCCTAAAAATATTGCTAGTTGTTTAGTTGGGGATATTTTTGCTTTTATCAAAGAAAAAAATATTGAGGTATTGAGTTTATTAGAATTCACAAAAGACATTACTGATTTATTAAAATTAATTTCAGAAGATGTAATCTCAAATAAAGCTGGAAAAGAGATATTACCTCAGGTTTTAGAAGGAAAAGGAAAACCAAATGAGCTTGTAAAAAAAATGGGATTAGAACAAGTCTCAGATTCTAGCGAATTAGAAAAAATTATTAAAGAAGCTTTAGTTGGTGAGGAAGAAAATATAGCAAAATTCCAAGGCGGCTCAGATCGAGTTTTAGGGTATTTTGTTGGAAAATGCCTGAAATCAACAAAGGGTAAAGGCAACCCTAAGTTAATAAACAAAATCTTATTAGAAAAATTAAAAAAATAAGATATGCCAAAAGCCTAATTTTTGAAAATTGTGATAAAATAAATGACAAATAATTTTATTTGGCTATATTGCGCTACTGCACATTCAGCTTAGAATTGATGTATGGAGAGGTGGGTGAGTGGCTGAAACCAGCGGTTTGCTAAACCGCCGTACGACGCAAGTTGTACCGAGGGTTCGAATCCCTCTCTCTCCGCCATATAAAAAGTATGAAAATTATAATAATATAAATTATGCTTAAAGGATCTATACCAGCTATTATAACTCCCTTTTCCAAAGGTGAAGTTGACTTTGATTGTTTTGCTAACCTTTTGAAATGGCAAATAAAAGAGGGAATTTCAGGTGTTACCGTTTGTGGTACCACAGGTGAGTCACCTACGCTTACTCATGATGAGCATATGAAGCTTGTTGAGTTTGCTGTAAAGGTAGCCGGAAGAAAAATTCCAGTAATTGCTGGAACAGGATCGAACTCCACAAAAGAAGCTATTGAATTTACAAAGCATGCATATAAGTCCGGAGCAAAATATGGTCTAGTTGTGACTCCATATTATAATAAACCTAATCAAAAAGGGCTTATTAATCATTTCAAAAAAATTGCAAAAGTAACACCTTTAAAACAAATTATTTATAATATTCCAGGGAGATCAATTGTTGATCTTTCTTATGAAAGTTTTAAAGAACTAAATAAAATTTCTAATATTGTAGGAATTAAAGATGCATCTAATGACCTTTCAAGACCTTTAGTTATGAGGACTTTTATGAAAAAGAATTTTAATTACATTTCTGGTGAAGATGGAACCATTGCAGGTTATCTAGCCCAAGGTGGTCATGGATGTATTTCTGTTACTGCTAATGTGGCACCTAGGTTAACATCTAAATTACATTATTATTGGCAAGTAAAAAACTATAAGCAGTTTGATCTTATTAATATTAAATTAGCCCCTTTATCACAAATTCTTTTTAGTGAACCTAGTCCTACTCCATCTAAATACGCATTGTCATTAATGGGAAAGTGTAAAGCAGATGTTCGTGAACCTCTAACTGATTTGAGTCCAGAGACCAAAAAGAAAATCAGAAAAGTTCTTAAAAATTTAAAATTTATTTAATTGTCTATTTTAAATCGTAGAGCAAAATTTGATTATGAAATCAAAGAGACTTATATCGCCGGTTTAGTTTTAGATAGCAATGAGGTTAAACCTTTAAGACAGGGTAAGGCTTCCATTCAATCAAGTTTTATTAATGAGCAAAGAGGAGAGATTTTTATTAACAATTTTGAAATAATATCTGTTCAAAAAAATTTTGATGGAAAAAAAAAGATTAAATCTGTAAAGAAACTTCTTTTAAATAAACGAGAAATTAAAAAAATATTAGGCCTTCTTACCACTAAAGGTTTTACAGCGGTCCCCATGGAGATTTTTTTTAATGAAAAAGGACTGGCCAAGGTAAAGTTTGGAGTAGGTGTTGGTAAGAAAAAATTTGACAAAAGAGAGTCAATCAAACAAAGGGAGTGGAGTCGCAAAAAAGAGCGATTATTAAGGAAATAATAATTCCTCTTGTAATTACTCCTGCATTCTCATATAAACTTCCCCATGGCAAGAGTTACAGTAGAAGATTGTATAAAAAACGTTGATAGCCTTTTTGATTTAGTGCTATTAGCTTCACATAGAGCAAAAGTCCTAAATGCAGGAAATGAGGCTCAAGTACCACTAGATAATGATAAAAGCACAGTAATTGCACTAAGAGAGATTGCTGATGAAAAAATTAGTGTTGATGATGTTAAAGAAGACATTATTAAGAGTTATCAATTAGTCCAGGAAAAAGAAGAAGAAAACGAAGATCATCTTCTTGAAGATTAAATTCCTTTTTTAGTTTATTTTAATAGCTGATGTTTCAATCAAGCTATTTTAGCGAAAGTTTTTCTGATTTTAAATCAGCACTTAAGTCATATGATAAAAATTTTAATGAAAAACTTTTTATTAAAGCTATTGAAGTAGCAGAAATTTCTCACAAAGATCAATTCCGCGCATCTGGTGACCCTTATATCATCCATCCTTATGAAGTTTGTAAATCATTAATTGATTTAAAACTTGATACCGAAACAGTCATAACTGGCTTATTGCATGACGTAATTGAAGATACGGAATATTCAAAAGATCAACTTAATAAAATTTTTGGAAAATCTA
>CABZXY010000019.1 GCA_902529795.1 uncultured Alphaproteobacteria bacterium | reverse complement strand
CAATAGTGAATTTGGTCTTCCATTAGATGGTTTTTTACATGCCGCATGTCCTCATTATTGGAAATTTTCTGAACAAAATGAAAGCGAAAAGGAATTTACAAAACGAATGGGCGAGGACCTAGAAAATTTAATTCAAAAAGAAGGGGCGGATACCATTGCGGGATTTTTTGCAGAACCAGTAATGGGCGCAGGTGGTGTAATTCCTCCTTCACAAGGATACTTCGATGTTGTTCAAAAAATTTTAACAAAATACGAAATTCCTTTTATTGCTGATGAAGTCATATGTGGCTTTGGTCGTACTGGAAATCTTTGGGGTTCTCAGACTTATAATATTCAACCTGATATTTTAATCGCATCTAAATGCATCACCTCGGGCTTTTTTCCTTTGGGCGCTGTCATACTAGGAGAAAAAATGACCCAAGAAATGATGGAGGCCTCCTATAAAGCAGAGGAATTCTTTCATGGTTTCACAGCAGGTGGCCACCCCGTTGGATGCGCATTAGCTCTTGAGGCAATCGATATTATTATTAATGAAAAAATGATTGAGAATGTTCAAAAATTAGAACCCATATTTATGGGAGGCTTGAAAAAATTTGAAGAGCTTGAATTTATTGGAGAAGCCAGAGGTATTGGTTTAATGGGCGCTCTAGAAATGGTCCATGATAAAAAAACTAAAACACCTTTTGATGGATCTATCTCGATTGGTGAGCGCGTAGCTAACCAATGTATTGAGAATGGATTAATCTGTAGGCCTTTAGGTCCCTCTATTGTTCTTTGTCCTCCTTTTATTACCACAGAGGATGAAATGGGAATAATTTTTGAAACGTTAGATAAAACGTTAAGAAAAGTTTTTGACGAAGTTAAATCTCTAGGATAACTGATCCAGTCGTTTTTCTATTTTCAATATCTGTATGTGCTTGAGCAATATTCTCGAGGGGATACTTGGTGACTTGATCTAGTTTAACTTTCTCACTGCTTGTCAATTCAAATAATTCTGTGCTGGCATTTTCCAACCAATTTCTATTAGCGTAAAAATGAAACAAAGTTGGGCGAGTGAGATGAAAAGAGCCAAAGGCTAAATCTGTCATCTGTAAATCTGTGTATGCGCCTGATGACTGACCAAAGCTCACAACTGTTCCATGACGCTTTAGCGCTTTAAACGAATTGAACATTGTATCTTTACCGACACTATCATAAACAACATCAACCCCTAATTGGTTTGTAATTTCCTGGACTCTTTTTAAAAAATCATCATTTGAATAGTTAATTGTTTCCCCATAACCATGATCTTTTGCTAATTTACATTTTTCATCACTTCCTGCAGTACCAATAGTTTTAGCACCTAAAACTTGCATCCATTGACCTGCAATTAATCCAACACCGCCAGCAGCAGCATGAAACAAAACAGTATGATGGCCATTGACTTCAAAACTATCTTTTAAAAGGTATCGGACAGTTAAACCTTTAAGCATTGAAGCTGCAGCTTGATCAAAAGAAATAGTATCAGGAATTCTCACCACTAAATTCGCATCTAAAATTCGGTGCGTAGCATATGCATTATTGGGTTGAGCGTATGCAACTCGATCTCCCACACGTAAATTAACGACATCGCTACCAACTGCTTCGATAATACCTGCCCCCTCAGAGCCTAAGACTAAGTTATTTTCTTGAGGCCAGGGATATAGTCCTTTTCTAAAATAGATATCAATAAAGTTAACTCCAATTGAATGATTTTTAATTAAAACTTGATTGGGTAAAATTTCTGAAATTTTAAATTCTTTTTTTTGAAAAACGCTGATATCTCCAGGTTGAGTTGCTACGATTGAATACATGTCGTTAATTACGAAAGCTTATATGAATAGATCCCTCTTGAAAAATTTTTTTTTCATACCAATTAAATCATAGAGAAAGTTGCCTAATGGAACTTTCTAGAATTAACGCAGGTTTATAACTGCACAAAAATTAAGGCTTAAGGAGGTTAATTATGACTACATTTGACTTGTCTCCTTTATGGAGATCATCTGTTGGATTTGATGAGTTTGATAGACTCTTCGACTCTGTATTTTCAACAAATAATAAGGGAGCTTCTTATCCCCCTTATAATATCGTTAAACACGATAAAAATATTTATCAAATTACTATGGCGGTTGCTGGATTTAATCAAAAGCAGATTAATATATCCCAAGAAGGAAATCTTCTAACTGTCAAAGGAGAAATGGGCAATGAAAAGGATGAAGATAAAACAGAATATCTTTATCGAGGCATAGCCAATCGAAACTTTGAGAGAAAGTTTGAATTGGCAGATACTGTAAAAGTAATCAATGCTGATTTAAAAAATGGGCTTTTGAGTATTGATTTGGAAAGAGAAATTCCTGAGCATCAAAAGCCAAGACAAATTAAAATTAATGCAGACTCTAAGTTATTATCTGCCTAAATAATTTAACGAGTAGGGCTGCATGTTTGCAGCCCTATCCAAACTAATCTAATTGAGAAGCAACGAATTCCCAATCAACTAAACTATCTAAAAAAGCATTTAAATAATCAGGACGTTTATTTCTATAATCTATGTAATAAGAGTGCTCCCAGACATCACAGCCCAAAATTGGTTTCATTCCATCAACGAGCGGATTAGATGCATTTGCAGACTTAGTAACAACTAACTTACCATTATCAATTGCCAACCAAGCCCAGCCTGAGCCAAATTGGGTTGTCCCGGCTTGAATAAAAGCTTCTTTAAATTTATCAATGCTTCCAAAATCATTGTTCAATCTTGCTTCTAATTCTGAAGGAATAGATCCTCCTCCATTAGGCTTCATACACTGCCAAAACAGAATATGATTCCAGTGTTGGCCAGCATTATTAAAAATGCCTGCCATCGAAGTATCTTTTGACGACTTTACAACGATATCCTCTAATGAGGCACCTTGTAATTCATTATCTTTTAGTAAGTTATTTAAGTTCGTTACATAAGTTTGATGATGCTTGCCATGATGAAAATCTAATGTCTCAGCTGACATATAAGGGGCTAGTGCATCATTCGCATAAGGTAAACTTGGTAATTCAAATGACATATTTATTTCCTTTAATTAAAATTCTTAATGCGTATTTTCTATATTATTGTGTCTATTTTGACAACTATTAGGCAATGGAGTTAATATAATGGCTAATATTTTAAGCATTCAATCAACAGTATTGAATGACTTAGTGGGGAACCGAGCTGCTCGTTCAATTCTTCAACCTCGAAAACATAGCCTAATTGAAGTTCCAACCATTATTCTGACATCACACAAAGGTCAAAAATCATCACTTCAACTCCATTCAAATGAATTAAATATTTCGAAGGTTTTGGCTAAAGCACGAGCAACTTATAAGATTAAAAATAGTGATTTAACAATTATTGGCTATCTGCCATCGAAAAATTCTACAAAACATATAACCCATATCATTAAAGTTCAAAGAAATATTTTACTTGATCCGGTTATTGGTGATATTGGGGTTGGAATGTATGTTAATTCTGATGTAGCAAAATATTTTCAAAAAATATTTACTAAAACGAAATACCTTTCTGCAAATTTTTTTGAATGGGGTTTTTTAAACAAAAAAGATATTAATCAATATCAATTTTCAGAGATAGTTAATGATTTAAAAAATTTTTGTTCTAAAAATAAATCTACTGTTTTAATCAGAAGTATTCCCAAAGAGAATGAACTCATTAATTTAATAGCCAGCGTAAAGGGAGCTTGGAGCATCACAACTCCAGAAATTAAATTTAAGTCTCGCTACCATGGTGCGGGCGATCTAACTACAGCCTTATTCGCTCATTATTTAACTCAAAAAATTTCAGAGAAGAAAATATTAGAGAATTTAACAAATGATATTTTTCAAATCATTTCAAAAAAAAGCAAAAAAAGTAAATTTAAATCTAAGAGCTTAGGTAGTCTTTGATTAGAAGTTCTGCGATTTGAACAGTATTAAGCGCAGCGCCTTTGCGAAGATTATCAGAAACACACCAGAAATTTAATCCATTGAGTATGGTAGGGTCTCGACGAATACGGCTGACATACACTGGATCCAAACCTGTTGACTCCACAGGGGTGACATATCCTTCATCAGCGCGGTAATCAATCATTTTTAGCCCAGGAGCTGATTTAAAGATTTCTCTTACTTGATCTTCTTCATAGGGTTTTTCAAATTCTAGATTCACCGCCAATGAGTGAGAAATAAATACAGGAACTCGAACACATGTCGCTGTCAGCTCGATATTTTCATCAAGTATTTTTTTTGTTTCGTTGTACATCTTCCACTCTTCTTTTGTTTGGCCGTCATCTAAAAAAACATCAATATGTGGAATCACATTAAATGCGATTTGCTTAGTAAACTTTTCTTTGACAACTGCTTCATTGGCATAAATAGATTTAGTTTGATTAAATAACTCATCTGCAGCATCTTTTCCTGCACCTGAAACAGATTGATAAGTAGATACAACTATTCTTTTAACTTTGAATTGCTCATGAAGTGGCTTAACGGCAACTAACATGCCCATCGTCGAGCAATTAGGATTGGAGATAATATTTTTATTTCTAAAATTTTTAAGAGCTTCAGGATTTACCTCCGCAATCACTAAGGGAACATCAGGATCTGTTCTAAAATGAGATGTGTTATCAATCACGATACACCCTTTTTTTGCAGCCTTAGGGGCAAACTCACTTGAAATTTTTGCACCCGGTGAGAAAATCGCTATATCAGTATCAGAAAAATCATACTCGGCTAAATCGCCAACAGTAATGGATTTGTTTTCCCCAAAATCAATCGTGCTTCCCTTTGATCGAGAAGAGGCTAACGCCACTAAATCGGAATATTGAATTTCTCTTTCATCAATAATATCTAAAACTTCACGCCCAACATTTCCAGTTGCTCCA
This sequence comes from uncultured Alphaproteobacteria bacterium, assembly GCA_902529795.1. Classification (GTDB taxonomy): domain Bacteria; phylum Pseudomonadota; class Alphaproteobacteria; order HIMB59; family HIMB59; genus HIMB59. The sequence continues at coordinate 12,658 of CABZXY010000019.1, read as the reverse complement.
ACAATGGCTATTTTTGGTTTTTTTAAGGAAGCCAACTTAAATTCTTTCGATAATTAGATCGCCCATTTTAGAGCAAGAAACAAGTGTTTGATTTTCATTTGTGTAAATATCTCCGGTTCGAAAACCTTCAGATAAAACTTTTTGAACCGCTCCTTCAACTTTGTCAGATAATTCTGACTGGTTTAAGTTGTATTTTAACATCATAGATAAACTCAGGATGGTGGCGATTGGGTTAGCCTTATCTTGTCCTGCAATATCAGGAGCACTTCCATGAACAGGTTCAAATAAGCCATATCTTTTGCCATTATTTTCTGCTCCTAAGGAAGCAGAGGGGAGCATTCCAAGAGAACCGGTCAACATCGCAGCACAATCGCTCAATAAATCTCCAAATAAATTATCTGTAACGATTACATCAAACTGTTTAGGGTTACGCACAAGTTGCATCGCACAATTATCAGCTAACATATTCTCAAGTTGCACATCAGAAAAATCTTGATGAGTATCTTTAACTACTTGTCTCCAAAGCACGCCAGTTTCCATTACATTTGCTTTTTCAACAGAAGTAACTTTATTATTTCTTTTTCTCGCCAAATCAAAAGCAACGCGTGCAATACGATCAATCTCATAATCATAGTAAACTTGGGTATCAACAGCTTTTTTGCCATCAGAGGTATCCTCAATACCACGAGGCTGTCCAAAATAAACCCCACCCGTCAGTTCACGCACGATCATGATATCAAGGTTACTTACTACCTCATCTTTTAATGTGGATGCAGATGCCAACGCTTCAAAAACAAGTGCTGGTCGAAGATTAGCAAATAATTCTAATTCTTTTCTTAATCCTAATAATCCAGCTTCGGGCCTTTTGGAACGCTCAACATCATCCCATTTAGAGCCACCAACAGCACCAAGTAAAATTGCATCTGATTGTTTAGCTTTTTCTAAAACTTCTGAAGTTAAGGGTTCGCCATTTGCATCATAAGATGCACCGCCTACTAATTCTTTTTCATAAGTTGCATCCAAGCCTAGCTCATTAAGTTTATCAATTACTCGAATAGCTTGGTCTGCTACTTCAACACCAATACCATCACCAGGAAGAACTAAAATTTTAGAACTCATTTATAGATCACCAAACAGCCAAGGTTTTTGGGTTTTTTTATTAGACTCATAAGAGCTGATGTCTTCTTTATAGCCAAGAGTAATACCAATATCGTCTAATCCTTGTAAAAGTCTTTCTTTACGATGATCCTCAATGTCAAAGTTAATAGAATGATTTCCAACCTGAATGGACTGATTAGGTAGATCAATATTAAACTCTAATTGACTTCCAGCAGCACTCATTAGTCTGTCTAATTCCTCAGCATTAACGACTATGGGCAAAATTCCATTTTGAAAGCAATTATTATAGAAAATATCAGCAAAACTTGTTGAAATTACGCAACGAATACCGAAGTCTTTTAAAGACCAAGGTGCATGCTCTCTACTTGATCCACAACCAAAATTATCACCTGCTACTAAAATTTTAGAATTATCATAAGGCTTAGTATTTAGAATAAAATCCTCAATTAATTTTCCCTCGGTGTCATATCTCATTTCATAAAAAAGACTAACACCTAAACCAGTTCTTTTTATTGTCTTCAAAAACTGTTTTGGAATAATCATATCAGTATCAATGTTAACTATTGGAAGTGGAGCAGCGATACCTTGAAGTGTTGTGAATTTATCCATTATGAAAAATCTCTGATGTCAGCAATGTTGCCTTTAATGGCTGAAGCTGCAGCTAATTCAGGGCTCATGAGATGAGTTCGACCGCCTCGACCTTGACGCCCTTCAAAATTTCTATTGGAAGTTGATGCACAACGTTCCCCAGGTTTTAATTGATCAGGATTCATGCCTAGACACATGGAGCACCCTGCTTCTCTCCATTCAAAACCAGCATCTTTTAAAATAGTATCAAGACCCTCTTCTTCGGCTTGCTTTTTTACTAAACCTGAACCAGGAACGATCATAGCCTGAACATGCGATGCAATTTTTTTATCTTTGACGATTGTTGCAACTTTGCGAAGATCTTCAATTCGGCCATTTGTGCAAGAACCAATAAATATTTTATCAAGTTTAATGTCAGTCATTTTGGTGCCAGGCTTTAAACCCATATAATCAAGAGAGCGTTCAATACTTTTCTTTTTATTTTCAGACTTTGCACTATCAGGACTAGGAACAGTTCCATTAACAGCAATAACATCTTCAGGGCTTGTACCCCAAGTAACCATCGGGTCAATCTCTGAGCTATTAATTACAATTTCATGATCATAATGTGCGTCATTATCAGAAGGAAGTGAAGACCAATACTCAACAGCTTGATCCCAATGAGAGTCTTTTGGAGCATAGGGTCTTCCTTTGATATAATCAAAAGTAATTTGATCAGGAGAGATTAATCCTGCTCTAGCACCTGCTTCTATGCTCATATTACAAATAGTCATTCGGGCTTCCATAGATAAACCTTGAACAGAACTACCAGCGTATTCAATAACATGGCCTGTTCCGCCCGCAGTCCCAATTTGACCTATTATATAAAGAATAAGATCTTTCGAATTCACACCAAAGGGAAGTTCTCCATTAACAGAAATTCGCATATTTTTCGCAGGATTTTGAACAATTGTCTGAGTTGCAAGGACATGTTCAACTTCACTTGTGCCAATTCCAAAAGCCAGAGCGCCGAAAGCGCCATGAGTAGAAGTGTGACTGTCACCACAGACAATGGTCATACCTGGTTGAGTGATACCTTGCTCTGGACCTATGATATGGACTATTCCTTGTCTTTGATCCATTAAATCAAAATATTGGATGCCATGCTCTTTTGTGTTTTGAGCTAATGTCTCAACTTGAATTTTACTTTGGGGATCTTCTATATTTTGACGGTTAATTGTAGGAACATTGTGATCCGCTACAGCTATCGTTGCATCTGGACGATGAACAGATCTATTGGCAATTTTTAAACCCTCAAACGCCTGAGGGCTGGTGACCTCATGTACCAAGTGTCTATCAATATAAAGTAAGCTTGTTCCATCATCTCTTTGACGAACCAGATGATCAGACCAAATTTTATCGAATAATGTTTTTGGGCTTTGATTGCTCAAGATTAAATTAGTTTTTAGCTTCAGGTTCCTCGGCAGGAGCTTCTTCGCTTGCAGCTGGCACCTCTTCTGGAGCGACTGGAGCTTCTTCTTTTGCTTCTTCTTGAGGAGCGGCTTCTACTTTTTCTTCAGCAGCTACAGGAGCCTCTTCCGCTGCAGGTGTTTCTTCAGCTGGCTGCTCTTCGGGAGCTGCCTCAATATCTTTGATAGTAGAGATATATTGATCATCATCATATGAACGACCATCAGTTCTTTCTGCAATTCTTGCTTTCTTACCTGATAGTTCTCTCAAGTAATAAAGTTTAGCTCTTCTAACATCGCCAACTTTAATTCTTTCAATTGACTCAATAACGTTACTATAAAGTGGAAAAACTCTTTCTACACCTTCACCGCTAGAAATTTTTCTAACAGTAAAAGAGGAATTTAATCCATTATTTTTCTTTCCAATACATACGCCTTGAAAAGCCTGAACTCTTTCTTTATTTCCTTCTTTAATTTTAACATTCACTTTAACAGTGTCACCAGGTGCGAAATCTGTAACTTTAGAATTTTTTAGAATTTGTTGAATTTGAGATTGCTCGTAATTTTTAATTATTTCATTCATGTTATGCTCCATCCAATACTAGATGTGGGTGGTATTAGAGCCCGATATATTACTCATTTTTGCTTTTTTTTAAATAGTTTTTCATTAAATCTGGTCTATTTTTTTGTGTATTTTCCAATGCATTTTGCTTCTTCCAAGCCTCAATTTCTTCATGATGGCCATTTGTTAGAACGGTGGGGACTTCATAGGGTTGATTATCCGGTCCTATCCATGGGTTAGGCCTTGTGAATTGGTCGTGCTCAAGTAAGTCATCATAAAAAGACTCCTTTAAATGAGTATCCTGGTTTCCAAGTACTTCAGGTTGCAGTCTGATAAATGACTCCATAAATAGAAGCGAAGCTACTTCTCCCCCATTAAGAATAACATCGCTCACTGAAAGCTCTTCAAAATCATAATAATCAATAACTCGTTGATCAATGCCTTCATAGCGACCGTTGAGCAAAATAAAATTCGTTTGGTCTTTGCTTTCCTCTAAATCACTTTGCGTCAAAGACTTTCCCTTAGCTGAAAAACAAATTTTTTTAAAATTTTTAATGTCTGAAGAGGAAAAATTTTTCTCTATTGCACTAGAGATAGTATCTGGTCGAAGAACCATACCTGCTCCTCCACTAAAAGGCTTATCATCCACTGAGTTGGCAGATAATTCACTGTAATCTCTAATATTAATTGTATTAACTTCGAATAATTTTTTTTGAAAAGCCTTGCCGATTAAACCCACATTTAAAATCGAAGGAAAGCTTTCAGGAAATAAAGTTAAGATATGAAAAGTGATCATTAAGATTTAATGGTAATTCTTTTTTCTTTAATGTCGACTTTAGGAAAATTAGTTTCTGTAAATCGAAAAAACTCTTTTTTAGAGCTTTTAATAAAATAAATTTCTAAAAGGTCTCCTGCCCCAAAGTTGACTACAGAGGCCACTTTGCCAACAATTTCATTTTGTTGATCAACCACTTCTAAACCTTCTAAATCGTGAAAATAAAATTCATTTTCTTCTGTGGGAGAGAGTTTTTCTTTTTGAAGATATATATATTTATTAACATAACTATCTACTTGTGTTCGATCGGTTATATCATTGATTGTAACTAGAGGACTTTTCTTATCGAAAGATACTAGTTTTATATTGATTATAGTCTCATCTTCCAAATAAAATTTTTGAAACTTATTAATGTCTCGATTGTCATTTAAAAAGCAATTAAACCTTAGTAGGCCCTTGGTTCCCTTGGGCCTGCCGATTTTGCCAACTTGAATAAAATTATTTAATAAAGACAAGAGAAATTAATTATTCTTTCGGTTTTTCCTCTTCTGCAGCTGCTTCTGGCTCTGCTGGAGCCTCTTCACTTGCAGCAGGCTCCGCTTCCGAGGCAGCAGGAGTTTCTTCAGTTACTGCTTCGGCCTCTGGTGCTGCTTCTGCTTGAGATTGTTCCTCTGCTGCAGGCTTTTCTGCCTCTGCCTTTGCTGCTTCAGCTGCAGCTTTTGCATCCTCTTCAGCTTTTACCGCGGCTTCTTCTTTTGCTTTAGTTCTTTCTTGGGCTTTTGCTTTTGGTAAGTGTTTTTTTGTTTTCTCAGTAATTTTAGGGGCATCCATCATTCCTAACTCTGCTAAAATTCTTTGAACTCTATCAGTGGGCTGTGCTCCTACTTTTAGCCAGTGTTCAGCACGCTCTTTGCTTATTACCGCTCTTTCTTTATGATCTTTTGGGACCATAGGATTAAAGTTTCCAATCTTCTCAATAAAGTTACCGTCACGTGGTGCTCTTTCGTCTGCGATTACTATTCTATAGAAAGGTCTCTTTTTGGAACCTCCCCTTGCTAGTCTCATTTTTGTTGCCATGATTTCTCCTTTCTTATTTTATTCAATCGTTGGCATTTGGTTCCCGCCTAAAAGATTTTTAATCTTGTTAGCAAAACCTGGTTTTTGAGCTTGTTTCATCATTTTTTTAGTTTGCTCAAATTGTTTAAGAAGTCTGTTGACTTCATGAACCTGTCTTCCAGAGCCCGAGGCTATTCTCTTCTTTCGGGATGCTTTTAAAATATCGGGATCAGAACGTTCTTGTTTGGTCATTGATCGTATAATTGCAATTTGATGATCGATAATTTTCTCATCGAAATCTGCATTTTCCATCATGCTTTTAATTTTCCCAACACCTGGCATGTACGACATTAACCCAGACATTCCCCCCATTTTTTTCATTTGTAAAAATTGTTTTAACATTCCCTCCATGTTAAATTTTCCGCTCATCATTTGCACTTGAAGACTTTCCATTTCTTTGTTATCGAAATCTTTTTGTGCTTTTTCTACTAAGGAGACCACATCACCCATACCCAATATTCTGGAGGCGATGCGATCGGGATGGAATACTTCAAAATCCGAAATATTTTCTCCGGATCCAAAGAAACGAATAGGTAATCCTGTTTGATATTTTGCTGAGAGAGCCACACCTCCTCTGGGATCAGCATCAAGTCTAGTGAGAATAAAACCTGTAAGTGGGGCTGTTTGATGAAAAGCCTCAACAACAGTTAACGCTTGCTGACCCATCATAGAGTCAAGAACAAGAAGATTTTCTTGGGGCTTTGCTAATTCATAAATGGTTTTTAGCTCTGTAAGTAATTCTTCATCGGTACTAATTCTACCTGAGGTATCAATAATAAGTATGTCAGAAAGGAGCTTTTCACTTTGGTTGAGAGCAGTTTGAACAATATCTTTAACATCTTCGCTAGAGGGTTCAATAAATTGAATATTATTTTTTTGGGCCAATACTCTTAATTGCTCAATCGCCGCTGGTCTTCTTAAGTCAGTAGATACTAGGGAGACTGTTTTATTGAGAGTGTTTTGACAATAATGTGCCAACTTCGCAATTGAGGTAGTTTTACCAGCACCTTGCAAACCGCACATTAAAAATACGGAAGGTTTGTTTTTAAAATTTAATTCACTACTTTGACTGCCTAAAATTTCGGTTAACTCATCACTGACAATTTTAATAATTTGCTGACCAGGCTGAACATTTTCGATCACTTTTTGTCCAAGAGCTTTTTCTTGAATATTTTTGATGAGATCTTTAGAAACTTTTAATGAAACATCTGCTTCTAACAATGCGACTCGCACTTCACGAAGTGTCGTCTCTAAATCCTTTTCGGTAATAGCTCCCTTATTAGAGAGGCCTTGGAATATCCCTGTAATTTTATTTGTTATATTTTCTAGCATTTAAAAAATAAAAAAAATCGACGGATGAAACTCATCGGTCGACTAATTTTTTCTTTATTAACGAGTGGTTTTATATCACTATAGCCGCTCAATGAAAATACCTTTTATTAAAGCTCACGGGGCAGGAAATGATTTTGTCATTATCGATAAAAACGTTGATATCATTAGAAAGTCTAAAAAGACGATCAAAAATCTTTGTGATAGAAGGTTTGGCATTGGCTGTGATCAGTTAATTCTGTTAAAGCTATTAGGACAATATCATCAAGTGTTCTTTTATAACTCAGATGGGTCTCTTGGAAAAAACTGTGGGAATGGGCTGCGCTGTGCCTACAAATATCTAACAGAGATTAAAAAAAAGAAGAAAGTTGTCATTAAAAGTCAGAAATTTCTTCATTTCGGTAAAAAAATTGGTAAAGAGTATCATATTAATGTAGGTGAAATTTCGCTGGATTGGAAAAAAATTCCATTAAGTAAAAAAATGGAAACACAAAATCTCCAGTTTAAAAAAATTAAAATACCAGGTGTTATCAAAATTATGACAGCTAATATTGGCAATCCTCATTGTGTTGTCTTAGTAAAAAATATTCGATCGATTAATCTAGAGTTGCTTGGCCCTCAATTAGTAAGCCATGCTTATTTCCCCAAACAAGCAAATATTACTTTTGTTCAAAAACTCAATAATAAATTAGTAAAAGTTTTATTTTGGGAAAGAGGAGGAGGGCACACACTGGCTTGCGGTTCCGGAACCTGTGCTACAGCTTTTGTTCTTCATCATAACCATTATGTTAGTGCAAAAATTAAAGTTTTAACTGAGAAGTCACAGTTAGAAACCGAAGTAGAAAATAAAATGGTTTCCTTAAAGGGACCGGCAGAGATTGTTTATCACTCCACCATTAACCTCTCATGACAAAGGTAGTTAATTTTGGTTGTCGACTCAATAACTTTGAGGGGAAAAAAATCGAAGAGCTAATTCCTCAACAAGATAATATAATCGTCATTAATTCCTGTGCTGTAACTAACGAAACAGAAAGGCAGGTGCGTCAAACAATTAGGAGAGCTCGAAAGGAAAACCCTGATGCTAAATTAGTGATGACAGGGTGCGCTGCACAGATTTCCCCCGATGATTATAAAACCATGCCGGAAGTTGATTATGTGATTGATAATATCAATAAACTCAAACAGCAAACTTGGGATGAAATATTAGCAGATCATCAAACAACCCCTTTTCTGGGGGATATATTTACAAATCCTTTAGATGTAGATCCCTCACTTCAAAATGAAAGTTTTGGAGTTCGTGAAAGCCTTGTTATTCAACAAGGATGTAATCATCGTTGTACCTTTTGTATAATACCTTTTGGAAGAGGAAATAATCGTAGTTTTAATGCCTCTTATTTAATTGATGAAGTGAAAAGACATGTGGATAGCGGAGTCAAAGAGATCGTTTTAACGGGTGTCGATATTTCAGACTACGGTAGTGACTTTGATCATCACTATTGCATGAGTCTTTTAATTAAAGATATTCTTAAGCAAACGTCACTAGAAAGATTAAGATTATCTTCGATCGATTGCGTGGAAGTAGATGAACATTTTTTTGAAATATTAGGAAATGATCGTCTCATGCCTCATTTACATTTAAGTATTCAATCCGGTGACGCAATGATTTTAAAAAGAATGAAAAGAAGACATAATCCTGAAGATGTTAATAATTTTATAGAACGTTGTCGCAAGGTCAGAAAAGAAATTACTTTTGGAGCTGATATCATAGCAGGATTTCCAACAGAAAATGAGGGAATGTTTAAAAATACTTACAACTTACTGAATGATAATCAAATTTCTCACTTACATATTTTTCCGTTTTCTCCAAAGAAAAATACACCTGCAGCAAGAATGCCTCAATTAGATAAGTCAATTATAAAAAAACGAGCACAAGATTTAAGACTTTTGGGAGACAATCTTTTAAGTTTAGTAAAGAAAAATTTGAGTAACGAAAGAAAAATTTTAATAGAAGAATTAAATACACATCATATTTCTGGATATGATCAAAATTACATCAAACATCAAATACCGATGATAGGCATGTCACTCGGAGAAATAGTGACTAAGCAATGTTCTTTTTAAAAAAAATATTTCAAAAAAAACTCAATGTTGATGAAGTCGAGGATTTACTTTTTGAAAGTGGTGTCGAACCAAAGTTTGCCGATCTTATTTTAGAAAAAATTAAAGACTCAAACTCCAAAGAAGATGATTTAAAAATACTCATCAAAAAAGAATTAACTGAACAATTTCAAGACAAGGAATTTGGTAATTATGAGCCCGCCGAAAAGAGTTTATTCGTGATCGCTGGGAATAATGGTTCTGGAAAAACAACATTTATTGGAAAATTTATTCACTATTTTCAACAAAACTCTTTAAAGCCTGGAGTTATAGCAGCAGATACCTTTCGTGCTGCGGCCATGGAACAATTAGAATTTTTTGCTAATAAATTTGAAATACCTATTGTTAAAGGGAAGGATAAAGAGGATCCCTCTGCTGTTGTCTTTAGAGGCATTGATCAATTAGCTGATTGTGATGTCATAATAGTGGATACATCTGGTCGACAGCACAATAATAAAAATCTCATGGCCGAATTGGAAAAACTATCAAATGTCATTAAAAAGAAATCTGAAAAATTTAACCACGTTTATAATTTGTTAACGATTGATGCAAATACTGGTCTGGCATCGAAACATATCATTCAAGGGTTTCAAGATAGTATTAATCTCAATGGCATCATTGTAAATAAAGTAGATAGTAATTCTAAATATGGGGCTCTTTTATCCATAATGAACGATTTTTCTATTCCCATTCTTTTTGAAGGCTATGGGGAAGATATGGGTCATTTAAGAAAGTTTCAATTCACTGAATATTTAGATAGACTCCTATAAATAAAATGAAACAGCTTTTCGAATTTTTTCCTCTGATCATATTTTTTGCTGTTTACTATAAATCAGATAAAGATTTATATCTCAGTATTGCTGCTGTTATCATTGCGACATTAATCTCTCTAGCTGCTCTCTATATTAAAGAAAGAAAAGTTTCGACTATGATGTTGGTAAGCGCAATAATTTTAGTGGTCTTTGGTGGTCTCAGTCTTTTCTTAAAAAACGATATCTTTTTTAAAATGAAACCAACGATCATCAATGCTATCTTTGCTATTGTCTTAATTGGAAGTACTTTTATAAACAAACCCGTTTTAAAACTTCTTTTAAACTCCTCAATGAAACTAACTGATCAAGGATGGTCTTTAATGAATAAAATGTGGTCTGGTTTTTTTATTTTCCTGGCGGTGCTCAACGAAATTATCTGGAGAACTCAATCAACTGATTTTTGGGTTAACTTTAAAGTATTTGGGATTATGGGAATCACACTTGCTTTCACGATTATTCAAATTCCGTTATTAAAAAAACACTTTATTGGAACTATTGAAGGGCAATAATTCCAGGCAATTCTTTATCTTCTAGAGCCTCTAAAAAAGCCCCTCCTGCCGTTGAGACAAAATGATAATGATCAAAACTTACTCCAGCGATATTAATTGCCAATAAAGTATCACCTCCCCCTATCACTACATCACAGGAAGATTTTGCAAGAAGATGGGCAAGCTTGGATGAACCCTTGGCAAATCGAGCGTCTTCAATCATACCCATTGGACCGTTCCATAAGACAATTTCACTTCTTTGCACCAATTTTTCCAAAACCACAATAGAGTGGTTAGATAAATCAAGAATACTAAATTGATTTTGATCACTTAGGCTATCTATTGATAAAGATTGTTCATCATTCAAGACAACATCTATTGGGAGATGAATCTCGCACCCTGTTTTGTTCGCCGATGTATAAATATCTTTGATCATTTCTTCCGAGCCTTCTTCTAAGAGAGATTGGCTAACCGCAGTGCCTTGATATTTTAAAAAATTATTTGCCATTGCCCCACCAATAAAAATATTGGAGCAAGATTGAGTTAAAGATAAAAGTGTTTTGATTTTAGTTGAAACTTTAGATCCTCCGATAATTGCTAATTTTCTTTTTGTAGAATTCTTAATATCATTAATTGCCATTACTTCTTTTGAAAAATTTAGCCCTGGAGCTGAAAGAATATTTTTGGCCATTTGATTAACAGATGAGTGGCTTCGATGAGATGCAGAAAAAGCTTCATTGATGAAAAGATCTAATTCATTAGTAATTGATTGGCTAAATGATTTATCATTTTTTTTCTCTCCTTCAAAAAAACGAATGTTATCTAATAACGTAATTTTATTCATGCCCTCTTTAAATTTTTGTAAACCATTTTGTTGAAATTCTTCATAAGACAGTAAGTAAATTTCATACCCTAATATATTGGAAAACTGTTCAATTAAATTTGTAAAAGAAAATTTTTCTTCAAAAGACTCTTTTGGTCTACCGAAATGAGAAAGTAATAAAATCTTACTCTCATTCTTGTATATAAAATCTATAGTGTCTTTAGCTCTGATTAATCTTGTATTATCCGTAATATGGAATGAATCATTAATAGGGACATTAAAGTCCACTCTGATACCAACATATTTAATATTTTGAAAATTAATTTTGGTCAGATTTTTCATATTTGTTCACAATTTTTTAATGATTTTACACTAGATTGCTACCACTATATGTAGTATAAAATACCTCATAAGGAGATCTACATAGAGTAGGTTAAATATTATGTCTTGGAATCAACAAAAAGTCGATGATCTAAAAAAACTTTGGAATGAAGGCGTTGCGACTAGCCGAATTGGTGAGCAGCTAGGATTTACTAAAAATGCTGTTATAGGAAAAGCCTTTAGACTTGGTCTCGAAAGAAGGCAAAATTCTAGAAAAAAGACCTCCCATTCTCAAACTGTATCCTCAGTAACAATGTACCGTGAAACTAGCGCTCCGAGTAATTCTCAAATAACTCCAAAAAGAGAAGTCACTCGAAGAAGAGAGAAGTTCAGCTTTAAGAAAAGTATTGTAGGCACAGGGAGCTTTAAGTCATGCCAATGGCCAATAGGAGATCCTCTAGAGGAGGGTTTTCATTATTGTGGTGGTCAAAATATTCCAACTAAGCCATATTGTATAGAGCACTACAAAAAAGCTTATAATGTTGATGAAAAGTACCTAGATAGACTTCTTGATTTCCTTCACGAAAAAAATTAATTCTGTGAATAGATTTAAATGCTTCGCGTAATTGGCAAGCTATTAGTATTAATTTTATCTATTTTTGCAATTTTTTTAGGCATATGTGCCGTTCTTGGAATTCAAATTTATTTTCCCTTTAATATAGCTGAAGGAGAAGAAATTCCTTACCATAGAATGCAAAGTATAAGAGTAGCTGTTTTTATAACCTTCACTTTTTATGGTGCTTTATATTTAATCAATTCGATTAAAGAGGTATATCCAATTCATTTCTTAAAAGTTTTTATGATTAGTTTTGGAATTACATCTCTGGTATTTTCTTATCAAGCAGAAGCAGGAGTAAAAGAGATTATTCTTGCAATTTTTTATTTATGTTGTGGTTTAATATTTCATTTAATTTCAAAACCATTTATAAAAAAGTATTTTAGTTAAATAGTTATGAATATTGTTGGAATTACGCATGGACATAACGCCACTATTTCATTATTAAAAGAAAACAATCTTTGTTTTTGTCAAAGTGAAGAAAGATTTAATCGAATCAAAAAC
>CABZXY010000018.1 GCA_902529795.1 uncultured Alphaproteobacteria bacterium | reverse complement strand
TTTCATTGATTATTTTAAAGAGCAAGGACACTCCCATGTGAGCTCCAGCTCCCTTGTTCCAGATAATGACCCAACCTTAATGTTTGCTAATTCTGGAATGGTTCAATTTAAGAACGTATTTACTGGATTAGAGCAAAGATCCTATACAAGAGCTACAACTTCACAAAAATGTGTAAGAGCAGGTGGCAAGCATAATGATTTGGAAAATGTAGGTTTTACCACAAGACATCATACTTTTTTTGAAATGCTTGGTAACTTTTCATTTGGTGACTATTTCAAAGAAGATGCAATTTATTTTGCTTGGGATTTAATTACAAAAAAATATGAAATTAATCCGGATAAACTTTTAGTTACTATTTACCATGACGATGAACAGGCTGAAAAATACTGGAAAAAGATTGCTAAATTACCTGATAGCAGAATTATTAAGATTTCTACTTCAGATAATTTTTGGTCCATGGGAGATACTGGCCCATGTGGCCCTTGCTCAGAGATCTTTTATGATCATGGAGAGAAATATTTTGGCGGACCTCCTGGTTCTCCTAATGAGGACGGTGACCGTTTTATTGAGATATGGAATTTAGTTTTTATGCAATATGAGCAGATTGACTCTCAAAAAAGAATAGATTTACCCAAACCTTGTGTAGATACAGGAATGGGATTGGAAAGAATTACCGCTCTTCTAAATGGAAGTAATGATAATTACTTATCTGACTTGTTTACTAATATAATTAACGCTACTGAGGAATTAATTAAAACAAAATTAACTGAGGAAAATAAAGCAAGTTTTAGGGTTATTGCAGATCATCTAAGGGCGTCTTCTTTTTTGATTGCCGACGGTGTTATACCATCAAATGAAGGAAGAGGTTATGTTCTCAGAAGAATTTTACGTAGAGGTATAAGACATGCTTATACTTTGGGCTCACGAGACCCTTTATTTTCAAAAATATTTAAAGATCTTCAAAATTTAATGAGTGGGTTTTATGATGAACTTAATATTAGAGCTGATCTAATCATGGAGACTTTACTTGATGAAGAAGTTAGATTTCGTGAAACTTTAACCAAAGGGTTAGATATATTATCCCAAGAAATTCCAAATATTAAAAATAATACATTAGATGGCAAAGTGGCATTCAAGTTATATGATACTTTTGGATTTCCTCTTGATTTAACTCAAGATTTTTTAAAATCAAAAAATATAGTTATTGATATTGAGTCTTTTAATCAAGCCATGGAGGCACAGAAAGAGGAGGCTAGAGCCTCATGGAAAGGCAGTGGAGATACGGCAACTCAAAAAATATGGTTTGAGTTAGCAAAAAAATACAATCCAACAATCTTTGATGGTTATGAAAAAAATAGTGTTAAGTCTAAAATCATTTCTATTTTACAGAACTTCAATGAGGTTGATTTCTTAAAAGACCAGTCAATTGAGGATTGTATTATTATTACTGAAAATACATGCTTTTACGGTGAGTCAGGTGGCCAAGTAGGGGATACAGGAACAATTAAATCAAAAAATGGGGAATTTTTAGTAAAAGATACAAAAAAAACACCTCAAGGTATTTTTATTCATTTTGGAAAATTAATTTCTGGAAGTATCAATGTTGGTGAAGAAGTAGATATTTCTATTGACGGGGAAAGAAGATCTTTAATTATGAAAAATCACTCAGCAACGCATCTTCTTCACGCGGCTTTAAGAAATACATTAGGTAATCATGTTGCCCAAAGAGGTTCTTTAGTAAATTCTGAAAAATTAAGATTTGATTTTAGTCATAATAAACAAATATCCCATGACGATATAAATATAATTCAAGATGAAGTAAACTCAGTAATTAAAACGTCTTCAAAATCTAATATAGAAATTAAATCTCAAGAGGATGCGATCAAAGCAGGTGCGATAGCATTATTTGGTGAAAAATATGGAGATGAAGTCAGAGTAGTCACTCTTGGGTCCAAAAACGACAAACCATATTCTAAAGAATTATGTGGTGGCACTCATGTAAAAGATGTTACTGAAATTAGCAAATTTCTTATTATTAATGAAGAGTCTGTTTCTTCTGGCGTTAGAAGAATTGAAGCCCTTACATTTAAGAAAGTTGATGAATATATTTCACTAAGAAGTAAAGAAAAAGAGAAATTAGAAATCCAACAAAATGAAAATATAAATAATTTAGAAAAACAAATTAAAGATCTATCTGGTCAAATAAATTTTCAAGATAGCAACAAAGCTGTTTACATCAAAAAATTAGAAAGTTATTTAAATACTTTAAAAAATAAATCAATCTTATCTAATGACAGCAATAATCAAATCACTGAAGATGTAATTAATGGCGTTAATTACATAACTCAAGTTATTGAGGGTCTTCCACCTAAAGAACTAAGGTCTGTTTATGATAAGTTTAAATCTGAAAAAAATAACTCAATTCTTGCTTGCATAACTATTAATGAAGATAAAGTATCTATCATCATTGGTTTAACTAAAGATTTAACAGAAAAATATGATGCTAGGATTTTGATCAAATCCTCATTTGATCATCTTGGCTCAAAAGGCGGCGGTGGAAGAGTAGAATTTGCTCAAGCTGGTGGTGATAAAAAAAGCAATATAAATCAGGCTTTTTCTAGTATTCGAGAGAAAATTTAGGCAAGTTTTTTTTGCAGATTAACATCTAAACAATTTAAAAAATCTTCTGTATTCATCCATTTGGTATCAGGACTTACAAGAACAGCCAAATCTTTTGTCATTTGACCAGACTCGACAGTCTCGATGCATATTCTTTCCAAGGTGTTTGCAAAATTCATTAATTCCTCATTGTGATCAAATTGACCTCTGAAATACAAACCCCTAGTCCATGCAAAAATTGATGCAATTGGATTAGTGGAAGTTTTTTCACCTTTTTGATGTTGTCTATAATGTCTTGTTACTGTGCCGTGTGCAGCTTCTGATTCTATGGTTTTACCATCAGGTGTCATGAGTACACTCGACATCATGCCAAGAGACCCATATCCTTGTGCTACAGAGTCAGATTGAACATCACCATCATAATTCTTACAAGCCCATACAAATTTACCACTCCACTTCATTGCTGAAGCTACTAAGTCATCAATTAGACGGTGTTCATAAATCAAATTATTTTCTTCAAAACTTTTTTTGAATTCACTATCAAAAACCTCTTGAAATAATTCTTTGAACCTACCATCGTATTTTTTCAATATTGTATCTTTTGTAGATAAATAAACTGGCCATTTCAAATTTAAGCCATAATTAAAGCAAGCTCGGGCAAAACCCTTGATAGATTCATCCAAATTATACATGGATAGTGCGACACCATTACTTTTAAATTGGAATACTTCTTCTTCAATAGCTTCACCTTCATCAGAGACGAACTTTAAAAAGAGTTTTCCTGGTTTAGTGATCTTCATTTCTGTTGCTCTGTATTGATCACCAAATGCATGTCTGCCTACTACAATAGGATGATCCCAAGTTCGAACTATTCTTGGTATATTCTGACAAATAATTGGCTGTCTAAAGACAGTTCCATCTAATATATTTCGAATAGTCCCATTCGGAGATCTCCACATTTTCTTTAAATTAAATTCACTTACCCTATTGTCGTCAGGAGTTATGGTTGCACATTTGACACCTACACCATAGGTTTTGATTGCATTTGCAGCATCAACAGTTATTTGATCATCCGTCTCATCTCTTTTTTGAACGGAGAGATCATAGTATTTAAGATCAATATCTAAGTATGGAAGAATTAATTTCTTTTTTATGAAATCCCATATAATTCGGGTCATTTCATCACCATCGAGCTCTACGACGGGATTTTTAACTATTATTTTTGGCATATTATGAAGACCCTAGGTATAACAAATAAAATAGCTAAAAAAAATCTATTTTATTGATCAAATAATGCATTTCAGATATTAATTCATCCACTATGTACTTTCGTTTTCACAAAGAGGTTTCGGCCGCATTAATTATACTCTTCCTCTTAGTCGTTTTTTTTTATTTTATTTACAAACCACTTTTTATTCTTTCATTAATATTATTAATTTTCACATTTTATTTCTTTAGAGACCCTGAAAGAGTTGTTCCAATTGGAGATGATATATTAGTAAGTCCAGCAGATGGTTTAATTACTAACATCACTGAGACAAAAGAAGGAAAAAAGACTAATATAAAGGTTTCTATATTCCTTAGTATTTTTAATGTCCATATACAAAGGCTACCTATTACCGGAGAGGTTACTAAAGTTGACTACATTGAAGGTAAGTTTATTAATGCCACACTAGATAAAGCTAGTGATGAGAATGAGAGACTAAAAATAACAATTAAAAATGGAAATAATTTAATTTATGTTACTCAAATTGCAGGTTTAATTGCTAGAAGAATAGTTAATTATGTCAAACCAAATGAAAATATCAACCAAGGTGAGAGATATGGTATAATTAAATTTGGAAGTAGAGTAGATATTGAATTTCCAAATAACTTTAAATTACTGGTTAATGAAGGACAACAATGTATAGGTGGTGAAACTATTATTGCCCAGGATATTAAATCTAAAATTAGTCAAAGAGAATTTAAAAAAATATAGCATTATTGATTTATGAGAGAATATCCCTTTACAAGGTTCATACCTAATCTAATTACTATGATGTCTTTAATTGCAGGCATTTCATCTATAAAATTTTCTATTCAAGGTAATTGGCAATTAGCTGTATTGATGATTATGTTAGCTGCTTTTTTTGATTTTTTTGATGGCTGGGTTGCAAGAAAATTAAAAAAATCAAGTCAGTTTGGTGCAGAGTTAGACTCATTATCTGATTTTATTAGTTTTGGACTAGCCCCATCTCTTTTAATTAATCTTTGTTTTACATTTAAACTAGGACAAATAGGGTGGATCTTTAGTTTATTTTATACAGTTTGCGCCGCATTAAGATTGGCAAGGTTTAATATTGAAAACATGAAAGAAAAATCAACGACTTTTTTTGGTATCCCTTCTCCTGCCGCAGCAGGCATAGTAATGATCCCAATGTATCTAATTTTTGTTGAATTTAAATATTTACAAATAAATTTTGAGATATTATCAGCTTTATTGATTGTTTTTTCAGGCGTTATGATGATAAGTAGGGTTCCCACACCATCCTTAAAAAGTATTAAATTAAATTCTCTTTATTTTAGAATTATGATTATTTTTGTGGCTATAATTTTAATATTTTTGATAACGTACTTTTGGCAGACTACTCTTGTAATAGCTTTTGCTTATTTAATATTAGCTATATTTAACTTGTTTTTTTACTTTTTTAGATTTTTCAGCACTACCTCCAGATAAAAACTTAGATTTAATCATTAAGGCTGAAGGGGTTACCAACAAAGTCAACAAAGTTGAAAAAAGTAAACCAAAAATAATAGCTCTTGATAAATCTACCCACCATTGAGTGTCAGGAGAATTATAAGTGTATTCTAAATTTAAAAAATCAATATTAATTTTCAAAGCCATCGGCATTAATCCCAAAACAGTGGTAGTCGTTGTTAATAAAACTGGCCTTAGTCTTTGAGCTCCAGTCATTAATAATGCCTCTTTTGCATCCTTTGTTTTCTTATAAAGTCTGTCAAAAGTATCAATCAAGACAATATTATTATTAACAACAATTCCTGCTAATGAGATTACTCCAATGCCACTCATTACTATTCCAAAGGGTTGTTGAGTAATTAATAATCCTAATACAACCCCAACAGTTGACATAATAACGGCAAATAATATCAATATTGCACTACTAAAGCTGTTGAATTGAGTTAGCAGAATTACTCCCATTAAGAATATGGCAATCATAAAGGCTTTTTGAAGAAAAGCTTGCGATTGTTTCTGACTTTCATCTTCTCCTCTAAAAGAGACTTTTACTCTTGGGTCAATGTCTGCAGAGTTGAATTCTGGTAAGTCAAGGCCAAAGTTATTTGGAATATCAAATTTTTGAATTCCAAGCCAATGTTTGATTAGTCTTACATAAGCATCTGTTTGATAAAATCTAACAACATCTGATTTTATGGTTTCAATCCTATTTTGATCAACTCTTACTAAATTACCTGTCTCCTGACTCGTTTCTATTTCAGTAAAATTTGAAATTGGAACATACCCTGTGGAAGTAGGAATTTTGATACTATTAAGCTGGTCTATAGTTCTTTGATTTTCGGGAAGGCGAAGATAAATAGGAATAGACTCATCACTATCGTCAGGTCTGAATTCACTTAGTTTTAAACCACCTGTTATTAATTTTATAGTATTTCCTATAATAGCAATACTGGCACCATATTTAGCGGCTTCTTCACGGTTTACATATAGTTGATATTCAATACTAGGTGAGGGAAGAGAAGTTTCTAAATCTTTTAAACCTTGGATATTAGAAAGATATTCCTGAATTCTTTTTACCTCTGAAATAGTGATCACCGGATCATTGGAAGTTAAGTTAATTTCAATAGGTTTTCCCCTTGGAGGACCTGCTCTTTGTGTTCGAGTTTCAACTTTTATTCCTGGTATAGAAGAAGTTGCTTCTCTAATTTCTGATATTAATACATCAGCTTTTCTTCTTTTATCCCAATCCTTAAACTCAATATCAATAAATCCTATAATATCAGGAGAACTTTCTTGCCTATTAGAAACGTTACCAGAGGTGGTGTATATAGACTCAAATTCGTTATTTTGAGTTTGAAGTTGGATAATTTTTTGTTCTACGTTTCTTACTAATTGATCTTTTTCTATTACAGAGAGATTTCCAGTCGCATAAACAATTACTTTTGTATTTTCTGCCTCAACAGATGGGAAAAATATTACACCCTTACCATATTTGCCATAAGCAGTATAGATACCAATAAGTAAAGAGATAGCAACAACGGCGATTTTTAGTGGATGATTTATACATATTTTTAAAATGAACAAATAAATTTTAGTAAAAAAACCTACTTTTGTAATGTCAGTTAAATCTTCATCTTCATCAGCACTAATTTTTGGAATTGATATTGTCTGAAGAAAGCCTCTGCCTTTTATAAATTTAAAAGTTTTATATATAATAAAAGCAATAGCTATTGAAGCTAAAGCTTTGATTCCTAAGCTTAAATATTTATCAAATTGGAATTTGGATAAAAAGGAATAGGTAATAAAATTAATTATACCAAATAAAACTATCGGTATAAAAAAGAAGAAGAAAAGATTTCTTATTTTATATGATTGTGTTCCAATAATAGGAACAACAATTAAAGCCATTACAAGACTAGAGCTAAGCACTGATATTACCGTAATAGGGATATATTTCATAAATCCTCCAGTAGTTCCTGGCCAAAATAATAGTGGAACAAAAACCGCTATTGTCGTTAAAGTCGATGCAATGATGGGCAATGACATTCTAGAGGCTGCTTTTATGTACGCATCAGCTAAACCCATACCCTCTTGAATTTTTCTTTGAGCGTATTCTACTACTACAACCGCCCCATCAACCAAGAGACCAACAGATAAAATTAAACCAAAAAGAACAACCATATTCACAGTGAAACCCAAAGTGTAAAGAACGAGTATTGCGGATAAAAACGAACCTGGAACAGCAAGACCAACAAGAAGACTAGAGCGAATACCTAAAAAGATAATAACAACACTCATAACTAAAAGAATAGAAAAAATGACGTTATTTTGTAAATCTCCTAGCATATTTTTTATGTTGATTGACTCGTCACCAGAGAAAGCAATATTAATCTTTGAAGGTAATGACTTTTGCTCTTCGGCAACTAGATCTCTAACTTGGTTAACAGTTTCTACAATATTTGCACCAATTCTCTTTGAAATTTCTAGAGTAAAAGCTGACTTATCGTTGAGTCTTGCAAATTTTTCAGGATCTTTAAAAGTTCTTTTTAGAGAAGCTATATCTTTAAATTTTATTGTCTTTTTATCATTAACCTTGATAGGTGTATTGAAGATATCGTTTAGATTTTCATATAAACCTGGAATTTTGATCACAAAACGTCCATCCCCAGTATCTAAATTTCCAGCAGATACAACCTGATTGTTCGATCGAACAAAATTTAAAATCTCATTTAAGTTAAGACCATAAGATTCAATTTTATTTTGATCGATAATTATATCTAACTGTTCTTCTCTTTCCCCACCAATTTCTACTTCTAATACATTAGGTAAAGATTGAATTTTATCTTTAAGGTCATTAGAAATTTTTTTGAGTAAAAATTCAGAAGCATCTCCACTAATAGATACAACTAGGATGGGAAAGAGGCTTATATTAACTTCACTTACTTTAGGCTCATCAGCATCTTCAGGTAAATCAGATTTTGCACGATCAACTTGTTCTCTAGTGTCAAGCAAGGCCTGGTCTGGGTCAAATCCAGCATTAAACTCTAATAAGACGTTACCACCACTTTGATAGGAGGTACTTGTCATTTCTTTTTTACCCTCTATGTTTGAAATTTCGTCCTCGACAGGTTTAATCAGAAGTTTCTCAGAGTCTTCAGGACTTATACCAGTTAAACCTAAGGAGACATATATATAAGGAAGGCTAACGTCAGGGGAGGATTCCTTTGGAATATTATTAAATACGAGAGATCCGGATAAGATAATAAATAAGAAGATAGATATAGTTGTCCTATAATACTGACTGGCGATATTGACTAAACTCATTTTATTATTCGAAATTTACTTTTTCACCATTAGATACGTATTGTTGTCCAACGATTATAATTTTTTCCTTTTCGCTCAAACCAGTAACTAACATATACTCAGATGTATCTTCAATAATTTTAATATCTTTAAATTCAACCTCATTACCTTCAATAATTACTTTTACACCGAG
The DNA here is from genome assembly GCA_902529795.1 of uncultured Alphaproteobacteria bacterium. Classification (GTDB taxonomy): domain Bacteria; phylum Pseudomonadota; class Alphaproteobacteria; order HIMB59; family HIMB59; genus HIMB59. The sequence goes on along the minus strand of CABZXY010000018.1, from coordinate 11,711 downwards.
CTGACCTTCATTACCTAAGGCTAGTATTGAAGGAGAAATTTTGTGAGCTAACACCTCACCTTTATTTATAGAAATCATTGATGAGAGGCCGTCTTTATACCTAAGATCTTTATTTTTAACTTTAACAACAATTTCAAAAGTTTTTGTTTCAGGGTCTGAAATTGGAGAAACATAATCAATAAAACCTTTTACTTCTTCTCCCAAGATAGTTACATCAACTTCATTTTTAGTTGATATATCAAGTATTTCATTTTCATTGATATATCCATAAATCTCAAGAGAGGATAGATCAATTAATTCATAAACTTTTTCACCAGGCATTACTAACTCTCCAGCTATCTTATGATTATCTAATAATATTCCATCAAAAGGAGCATATAGAGCAATCTTTTTAAATTCACTTTCTGAGAGAAGGTCAAGTTTATAGAGTTCTAAATTAGTATTGTATTCATCAAGCCTAATAACAAGATCATTTTTATTAATAAAAGTGCCAGCTTTTCTTAAAACCTCTTCTACAGTAGTCATGATTTCAGATTTTACTTCAATTCTTTGGTGAGCTTCTGTAGTGGAACTAAATTCGATACTATCTTTAATGACAAAAGCTTCTGAGTCTAAAACTTGAACAGTAAATAATTGATCCTCACTATTTTTATTAGCTTCACCCCATTCAGAGGCAAAAAGAGGAGAAACAAAAAATAATATTGCTAAAAATTTTTTAGTAATGGAGTTTGTCATGATGTAAAATTAGCCTTCTATGAGTATATGTAGACGAATTCATATCAGATTATAGATAAAATGAAACAATGGTATAAAAATAGAAAAAAAGACCATTTTTACCAACTTGCTCAGAAAAATGACCTTATTTCGAGGGCATATTATAAATTAGAGGAAATTGATAAAAAACATCAAATTATTAAGAAATCATCTAAAGTATTGGATATTGGATGTTGTCCTGGTGGGTGGACTCAATATGTCCTCAATAAAAGTGGAAATCAAAGCGTAGTCGGAGTCGACATCCTTCCTATAGAAAAAAAATTTAATGATAATTTCATTTTTTATAATTTTGATTTGAACGAGTTTGAAAAAATTTCTGAAGTTTTTATCTCTAAAAATTATTGTTTTGATGTAATTATATCTGACATAGCCCCAAACACATCTGGTAACCAGTTTCTAGATCAAGCTAATAGTTACAATTTAAGTTTTTTATCTTTTCAATTTATTAAATCTTTCTTAAAAAAAGGTGGCTTTTTCTTAGTAAAAAATTTTCAGGGTGAGGATACAGAACAATTATTTAAAGAAATTAAATTTCAATTTAATAAAGCAATGTATGTCAAGCCTAATGCCTCAGACAAAAAGTCTAAAGAAATTTATATTTTAGGTTTAGAAAAAAAATAATTGTTTAGCCAGATATTTAATGAAGACAAGTTACTAAAAACTTTTCTTTTATTATTATAAGATACTTCAAAAAATTCACGATCATATTTATTTGAATAATTAATTTTGATAACAGGAAAAGAAAAATTTGATTTATAAAAAGTAATATTAGTTTTAAAGTGTTTTGAGTCTGCAGTTTGGATAGAATAATTTTTCCAAATGTTTTTAGATAAACCATAAGAGTAAGCTTTAAGTAAATATTGAAAAGTTTTTTTTGGGATAGAATAATTAGAATTAGTATTTAAGTTTATAATTTTCAATATATATTAAGATAAATGGTACTATTAAATTCTTCAAGTTGTAAATTTGGTTGGAAACCTGAAAACTTTGAATTTACAAGCCTAAAAGGGGATAAAAATTCTCTTTATAATATGTCTGGTTTAAATGGAACTTTGATTATGTTTATATGCAATCATTGCCCTTATGTAAGATCTATTGAAAAAAAGATTGCTATTGAAACCGCTCGTCTCAAAGAGATAAAAGTTAATTCATTAGCAATTATGTCTAATGACCAATCTTCTTATCCTGAGGATAGCAATATTAATTTATTGGTGCAGATTTCAAGGGCTAATTTTGATTTTGATTATTTAGTTGATAGCGACCAGTCAATTGCTAAAAACTTCGATGCCCTATGCACTCCAGAATTCTATTTTTTTGATAAAGATCTTAAATTACAGTACAGAGGTAGGCTGGATTCAAATGGAAAAGATCCAGAAATGGGAGAGCCAGAGTTATATTATGCTATTGAAGAAGTAATTGCTAAGGGGTATTGTTCCTCACAACAAAGCCCAAGTATAGGATGTTCAATTAAATGGAAAAGTTAATTACTAAAAGAAATATATTTATTGCATCTGGTCTAGTAATATTACTCATCATACTTGCATATTTCTTTCTACTTAATTCAAATAAAGAATCAGAGAAGTATTTCGATATTTATCTTGCTAATCTTTATAATGAAGATACTCAAGGGATTGCCCAAAAAATGGAATATCTATCTAATATTTCAGATCCGAATGTTTCTTTTTTTGCTGACCTAAATTTAGCTTCTATAGATAATTTAGATAAATATGAAAAACTTGAGAGGGATATAATTCTTTTAAAAAAAGCTATTGTTGATTTAGACTCTCAAACTTTAAAATCTTTATCCCAAGACAAAAATTTTATCTTTAGTGATATCGCAAAAATATATTTTCTTAATTTAGATATAAATAACTTTGATTTAATCTATCAAGACAATAGTGAAGAAATTGAAAATTTTTTCATCAAGGCTATCAGTCGATTGAAAAATGAAAATAGTTAAGCTTATCGGCTTTTTACTTATCCTTTCATCATGTGACCGATATTTAGGAACAGTAGAGCCTGATTATATTCCCCAAAAAAAAGTTGAAGAGGTTTTTTTAAACAAAACAATGGCCATTGAGAGGAATGATGAATTCAAAATAGGTGAGGTTTTTTATCCTGATGATAAAAAGTTTGATTTAAACGAAATATTAGATTTTAAAAAGATAGCTAGTATTGATAAAAATTCACAATTCTTGATTTTAGAAAATGAAATTTACTACAATAAAAAAAATGATTTATTTTCGCTTAATAAAAAAGATTTCAAAAAAAATAATAGTTTTGAAATTGAAATAAATAAGGATGAGGAAATCATTCTCATTTCGTCTTTCAATAACGAACTTTATATTTTAACAAACAAAGGTAAGGTTTTTAAATCTATACAAAATGGTTTTGAAATAATTTTAGATTTAAAGGTTTTTCTGAGTCAAAATACTATCTCACAATCTTCCAAAATTATCACTTTTAGTGTTTTTGGAGATATTATTGAAATTAACTTAGAAAATAACACTTTTGTTACAACTGGAAATTTTGCTGTTAATCATGGAATTTCAAACACCTCAAATACTTACCCTTACAATAATTACAATGTTATTCTTTATAATTCTGGAACTTTAATTTTTTTAAATCAAACAGATAATACCCCAGAAACAAATTATTACTTAGAAGATTTAAATATTCTTTCTCAAGTAGGTACATTTGATGAATTCTTAGATACTCCGTTTAATATTGACAACTTTTTTTATTTTATAGAAAAAAAAGGTTTGATATCTATTTTTAATCCTCTTACCTCTGAAATATTATGGGAAACAGATATCTCTAGCCCTATAGTTGATTATTTTATCGATGAGGAAAGAAACTTGTTTATTTTAACTTTTAATAAGATTTTTATTTTTTCATCGCAGGGTTATTTGCGAAAAGAGATTGCCCATAGTCAAGAAAATCCTTTTAACTTTTGGACAGATGGTGAAAGTCTATATTTAGCCAATCAAGATGGAATAAGTGTGATCAATTTCAATGGTGAATTGATTAATTCAATTAAACAAAAGTTTAAAGATTTTTTAAAGTTTTTTAAAAGCAATAATCAATATTATTTTATAGATAGTAGAAATTTTTATACCCTAAGTGAATAATTACTTTATTATTGGAAAAGTAAATGAGGGTAAATCTCATTTATTTAATCTTTTTTCTAAAAATCACAGAACTATTTCTAATCCTTTAGAAAATACAACTGTAGACATAATTAGAAAAGAAATTTCTATAAAGAATTTTCATTATTACTTATACGATACTCCAGGATTTTATAATTTATCTGGTTTTAAAGAAATACATAAAAGAATTATTGATTTAAAAATTTCAAATATAAAATTTATCTATCTTTCAGAAATTTTTACTGAAGAAGATTTGAAAATTTGCAAATTCATCAACTCGTTAGGTATAAATATTTATTTTTTCAACTTCAATCAGTTAGATTTTTCAAATTTAATTCCAAATTTATTTTCAAAAATTTTCATTAATCAAAAAGATAATTTTGCAGAATTATACAATTTTCTTGCAAGTCAAAATTCAATAGAAAATGAATGTTCTATTAAACAAGACATGAGTACGATAGTTATTTTTGGAAAAGAGAATACTGGTAAATCAACATTATTTAATAAGATTACAAATATTCAATTATCTAAGACATCCCCAAATCTTCATACAACAAGAGACTCTGTTAATTGGGATATAAATTATAAAAAAGAAATTTTACGCTTTATTGATACAGCAGGCTTTATTAGGAGTAGATCAAATAGAAGAAATAATGATTTTGAAAAATTTTCAATTATTCAGTCAGAGTATTTTATTAAAAATGCTTCACTTATAGTTTTATTACTTGAAGCTACTTCAGAGTCAAAGTTAGACCTTTCGCTAATTGGGTCACTTTCAAAAAGAAATAAGCCTTTTTTAGTTCTTGTAAATAAAATGGATCTTATTAGCGAAAAAAATATCTATCAAAAAAAATTTCTAGACTACCTCTCGAATAATCATAATTACTATAGTTCCTTGAATATCCATTTCATTTCAGCAATAAATCTATCAAAATCTAAAATACTTGATTTAATTTATGGACATTTAAATAATAAATTCTTTTTTAAAACTTCATATCTAAATAAAATTATTAAACCTATTAATGGAGAACTTGGTAAAATTCAAAAAAATTCTAAGGAATTTAAAATTTATTTTATTACAGCTTTTACTGTCAATCAGAAAAATTATTTTAAAATTTCATGCAACTTTAATAAAAAGAATATCAAACCTCATATCAAGAGTTTTCTATCAAAGATATTAATTAGGGAATTAAATCTAAAAGGAATAAATTTTAATCTAATATTTTAATATTAATTTGATGAGATTTTTCTAAATCTTTTTTAAGTGCTTCTAAATAATTAATAATCGATAATTGAAAATTATTAGAATGAATTTTATAGTGATTTTCACTTTCAAATGATAAAATGAATTTAATTTCTTTATTAAAATTGCCTATTAATACATTTATGAAATAAATTATATTAGTAAGTGTTAAGTAACATTTCTTTATATATTCATAATTATATTGATAGGAAATCATATTAAGATCTATGTCTTTGTTTATTATGACTATTTCTTTTATAATTTTTATTTGATCGTCAATAATATGTTTAGCTTTAATCAAATCATCAATAGAACTAAAATTTGCTTGAAGAAGTGTATATTTTTCAACTACTTTTACTTTATCGGTTTCTGATATCAATACTCCATTGATATTTTTTTTTAAGACTCTTTCATCAATTCCATTGAGGCTTATTAAAAGTTGACTCATTATCTAGCTACTCGAGCCAGCGCTTAAAAGTGATAATTGAGTAATTTTATTATCTCCAAGTTGGTCAATTAATTTTATTGGATATTCCCCAGTGAAATAATGATCAGTTAATTGTGGATTTTCTTGGTCTCTATCAGCAAAACCTAAAGCTTTATAAAGTCCTTTTATAGTTAAAAATCTAAGACTTTTTGCCTTTACATGTTCGCATATTTCTTCGATAGATTTATTTGCAGCTAATAATTCTCTTTTTGTAGGCATGTCCACTCCATAAAAATCTGGAAACTTAATTTCAGGACACGCTATTCTTAAATGCACTTCAGTAGCGCCAGCATCATATAGCATTTTTACAATTTTGTGAGAAGTTGTTCCTCTTACTAGAGAGTCATCAACTAAAATTACACTCTTTCCTTCTATAGAACTTTTATTTGCATTTAGTTTTAGTTTAACTCCCAAACTTCTGATTTGTTGACCGGGTTCAATAAATGTTCTTCCAACATAGTGATTTCTTATTAGCCCTAAATCAAAATCTATTTTTTTTTGTTGGCTATACCCTATTGCAGCAGCGTTACCAGAGTCTGGCACTGGTACAACAAGGTCAGCTTTAATGTTATCTTCTTTTGCTAATTCTTTGCCTAAGTTTTTTCTATACTCATAAGCTGTTTTTCCTCTTAACATACTATCTGGTCTAGAAAAATATATATATTCAAATACACAAGGTCTAAGTTTATGATCACCAAAGGGTTTTAAACTATAAAGTTCATCATCTTCTACGTAAACAATTTCACCATTTTCAACTTCCCTTAAAAAAGTTGCACCAATAATATCAAGTGCACAGGTTTCTGATGCTAAAACATATGAATTTTGAATTTTTCCTATCACTAAAGGCCTTATTCCATAAATATCCCTTGCGCCAATAAGAATATTTTGTGTCAACATAACCAAAGCATAGCCTCCTTGGATCTGTGATATTGCTTCAATTATTTTATCAATATTTTTTTCTTTTTTTGATCTAGCAATTAATTGGACAATGGTTTCGGTATCAGATGTTGTATAAAAAATTGCACCATCCTCAACCAATTTTTTTCTAAGCGTTATAGCATTTGTAAGGTTGCCATTATGCGATACCCCAACTCCTCCTGCGTTAGTATCGGCAAAAAAAGGTTGAACATTTCTTAAAATTTTACCACCAGTAGTACTATATCTATTATGACCAATTGCATAATTTCCAGGTAACTTCTTAATAGTCTCTTGATTATTAAAATTATCTCCAACTAGGCCAAATCTTTTTTCAGAAAAGTAATTATTCCCATCATAAGATACTATTCCACAGCCTTCTTGACCTCGGTGTTGCAGGGCATGTAATCCTAAAGTAGTTAAAGCGGAGGCATCTTGAATATTTGATATTCCAAATACTCCACATTCTTCTCTAATTTTAGTAAAGTTTTTCTTGAGCATTTTTTTTGTTATCTTTGGTTGGCGTATTTTTTTTATTTTTATCTGGTGTATTAAAGTCAATTTCTTCTTTCTTAAGAAAATTTTCATAAAAAGAAATATTGTAATTATAGATAATATTATTGCCTTTAATATAATTTTTAAAAATTAGAATATACGATAAGTAAAATAAAATACTAAATAAAAATAACCCAAAAAAACCACCAACAATTATATCAATTATTTTAAACTCTAACTGTGATGGAGATTTTATGTTTATTGCTTTTTCAGTCAAAGAGTAAATAAAATATACAAGCAAGAATAGACAGACAAACATTATAATTTCGAGGAAAATAAAATTCTTACTTGCTAAATTGTTTAAATATTGACTATTAAGACTCTCAAGAAAAAAGTTTAATGATCTTTTATAAAATATAAATGGAAGTGAGATGGATAGAATAATTTTAAGACTATAATTAATTGAGCGAGTAGCTCCTTTGATTGAAAAAAAAATTATAAATAAAGATAATGTACTCAAATAGATATAGTCTACATAATTAAAAGCATTCAGGTTCATTTATTTTTTTGTAGTTTTTTTACGCCTAGTAAAAAATCATTTAATCTTTTATTTTTAGATTTTAATAAATTCTTACAAGTTCCCGAGTCTTCTACTATACCTTCATTTAAAAAGTGATAGTTGTCTCCAGTTTTCAGGGCACTTTGAATATCATGCGTAATCGTAACAGCAGTCATTTTTTTCTTTCTGATGATTCTGATAATTAATTCATTAATCATATCACTATTTATTGGATCAAGACCTGTAGTAGGTTCATCTAAAAAAATAACTTTAGGATTTTTGTAAATAGCCCTAGCTAGGGCAACTCTTTTTTTCATTCCACCTGAGATCTCAGATGGATATTTATTGTAAATATCAGTAGACAATCCTACTTCTTTCAATGAATTGATGACTTTATTTCTGTAATTTTTTCTACTATCAATAAAGTCAATAAAAGCAATATTTTCAGCAATAGTCAGACTATCAAATAACGCACCATACTGAAAAAGCATTCCAAATTTATCTATGTTTACAAAACTTTTTTTATCATACAAAATAGAACCCTCGTCATTTTCTATTAATTGATAGATTAGTTTCAATAGAACTGACTTCCCGCACCCTGATTTGCCAAGAATGATTGTCGATTTATTTTTTTCGATTACTAAATTGATATCTTTTAGTACGTGATTATCACCAAATTTTTTTGATAATTTTTCTATTTTTATTTCCATTTTAAAAAAATATTTCAGTTAAAAAGTAGTTAAAAACTAAAATTAGAATAGAGGATAAAACAACAGCATTTGTTGTAGCTGAGCCTACGCCAAAGGCGCCTTTTTCAGAATATAATCCATTATAACAACTAATTATGGATATGATAAAGCCGAATACTGTTGCTTTAATTACACCTGAAAAATAATCAGAGAAACTTAAAAAATCTATAGTATTAATTAAATACATATTCTCATTAAAACCTAAGCGATATACACTAACTACGTATCCACCCATTACTCCGATAAAATCAACAATAGTAACAAAAATAGGCATAGCCAATGTGAGACTTAAAACTCTAGGTGTTACAAGATAGTTAAAGTAGTTTGTATTTAATGTTTTGAGAGCATCTATTTGTTCTGTAACTCTCATAGTGGCAATTTCAGCAGCTATGGCAGATCCAACTCTTGCTGATATCATTAGACCAGTTAAAACTGGGCCCAACTCACGAGTTAAAGTAAGCACGACAATGTTAGGTATTGCAGACTCAGCAGAAAAACGAGAAAAGCCTGTATAGGATTGTAGCGCTAACACCATTCCAGAGAAAATTCCTGTTAAAGCTATAATGGGGATAGAGGATATAAAAATTTCAAAAAAGTACTTTGAGTTATGCTTAAAATAAAATCTGGGTTTAAATATAAATTGAAAAAAAAGATAAATAAATAAAACCAACTTCCCAATTGCTCTGATAATATTGAGGGCGGTATTTCCAATACTTTCAATAAATTGCATTATTAATTAGAGATCGTTATTTTTATCCATACCTAAGAATTTTGTATACTTATCATCGAAGTATAGTTCAATCTTGCCCGTGGGACCATTTCTTTGTTTTGCAACAATAAGTTCTGCTTTATTGAACACTTCTTCATTTCTGTCTTTCCAAGCATCGTGTTTTTTCTGATAAGATTCTTGAGTCTCTTCAGAACCTCTGGTGGGCTCATTTCGTTGAAGATAATAACTTTCTCTGTAAATGAACATCACAACATCGGCATCTTGTTCTATACTTCCTGACTCTCGTAAATCAGACAGTAGCGGTCTTTTATCATCCCTGTTTTCAACTTGACGCGATAATTGTGAAAGGGAGACAACTGGTAAATCAAATTCTTTTGCTAGTTGTTTTAAACTTCTCGTAATCTCAGAAAGTTCATTAACCCTGCTATCTCTTTGTCCTTCAGGTTTTATTAATTGAAGATAATCAATAAGTACTAACTTGATATTAAAATTTTTTTTATAGCGTCTTAATTTTGATCTAAGCTCGGAAACAGTTAAGTTTGGGCTATCGTCAAAGAAAAAGTTTAATTGGTGTATTTCTTGGTAAGTAGATGAAAGGGCCGCTGAGTCTCGCTCATTTAATTCTCCTTTTCGAAGTTTATCACTAGGTATTCGAGATTGCTCAGCTAAAATTCTTAGACCTATTTGTTCAGCTGACATTTCTAAAGAAAACATGACGACAGAACCCTTTTCTTCTTCATTCGAATAATATTTAGCTGCATTAAAAGCAATATTTGTCGCAAGGGCTGTCTTTCCCATGGATGGTCTTCCAGCTAAAATCACGAGATCAGAATTCTGCAAACCTCCTAACATATTATCTAGATCATTAAATCCAGAAACTACACCAGAGTATTTACCTTTTTTCTTAAATGCTTTTTCAACAAGTTGGAGTGAAGATTTTGTAACTGTGGCAAAATCTTTAAATTCATAATTTTCTTTTTTAAAATTAGATAAATCAAAGATCTTTTTTTCTAAATCTAAAAATATTTCTTTAATGTTATTGGATGTTTGAAATGTTGTAGATTCATTATTTTTATCCTGAGTGATTTTAAATAGCTCTCTTCTAAGGTATAGTTCTTGAAGACTTTCAATGTAATTTAAGAAAATTTCTTTTGAAAAAACTATTTGATCTATTTGTAGAGATAATTCTTTTAAAGTTTGAGATTGAATATTGGGTATATAGTTTTTTATTGTATCGATTGAGATATTTTTTTGAGATTGATGAAAATCCTCAAGCACTTTATAGATTTTTGAGTTTTCAGGGTTTGCAAACAAATTATTTGATATTTGTTCAAAATGTGTATCCAAAAGTTCAGGATGTTTTAAAAGATAGGCTAATAAAATAACCTCAATATCATTATCCTTTAAGCTATCATAACTCTTTTGCACAAATATAAATTATTAATAATTTGGTAAAAAGATAGCCCTAGGAAGAACTTTTAGGGGATAAGATCTCAATACTTAGTGAACAATCCACTTCCGGGTGAAGATCGATTTCAACAGAATATTCCCCAGTTGTTTTAATTTTATTACCTAATTTGATAGATTTTTTTTGGATAGAGATACTGTTCTCACTTAGAAAAGTAACAATATCAGAAACAGAAAGGGAACCATAAAGTTCACCATTGTCTTTTGCAGCAATCTCTTTTGTAAATTTCAAATTATTAATAGTTTCAGCTGTTGATTCAGCATTAGATTTATTTTCACTATCCTTTTTTATTAAGTTTTCTTCAATTAATTTGATATCTTCAATATTCTGTTTAGTAGCTATTTTGGCTTTGCTGTTCGGTATTAAGTAGTTTCTGGCATAACCATCTTTTACAGTCACTACCGAACCAATTTCCCAGTTTTTCTTAAATTTTTCTAAAACAACTACTTCGGTCATAATTAAATTAAAGATAAAAATCTAGCTTGCTTGATAGCTTTTGTAATTTTTGTGTGAATAGATCTAGACATATTTGTAACTCTTTGAGGAATAATTTTTCCATTCTCATTAGTAAATTTTTTCAGTAGGTGGGTGTGCTTATAGTCAAGTTTTAAAAGTTCTTCATTAGAAATGTTAAGATTTTTTTTCATGTATTAATTATCCTTATTAATCTGAGGAGTTGCTTGATCAATGACATCGCGTGATTTTGTGGTTAAAAATCTAAGACAATCAGTATTAAACTTAAGAAAACCGTCTAATTTTTTAGGAAATTCAGATGAAGCATTGAACCTCATAAATTTGAAAGAGCCTTTTGAGTATTTATTTATAGAAAATTTTAAGTTTTTTATTCCCCAATCCTCTTTGTAGCCAATTGATACAGCGTTATCATTAAAAAACTGTTCAATAGAAGTATTAAGATTCTTCATTTGATCATTGGCGAGATCGGGTTTTACTATAATTGTTGTTTCGTATATGTTAGTCATGTAGAAAGAGTGTCTACACATATAATCTAGCTATGTCAAATAAAAACCTTTCAATACTATTTACAGGGCAAGGATCACAATTTCCAGAGATGGGCGTTGATTTAGCTAGTAAATATAGTTGGGTCAAGGAAAGATATCAGCAAAGTTCAGATATATTAGGAT
>CABZXY010000017.1 GCA_902529795.1 uncultured Alphaproteobacteria bacterium | reverse complement strand
AAATTATAACACCCAGTGTTTTTGCTTTTGTTTTTTTAATTAGTTTTAGTGAGGCTTGAATGGTGCCGCTAGTAGCAAAAATATCATCTATAATTACTACTTTATCCTTTCCTTGGAGCATATCTTTTTGTATTTCTAATTGATTTTTACCATATTCAAGTTTGTAACTAGTACAAAATGTTTTTCCAGGTAACTTCCCTTTTTTTCTAATCATGACTAATTTAAGTCTTAGTTTATAGGCTACCGCTGCTGCAAAAATAAAACCTCGAGAGTCAATCCCAACTATAGTATTTGCTTTCATTTTTTTTACTTCGATCGTCATCATATTGACAATTTTATTAAATTCTTTTGGGTTAGCTAGCATCGTAGCAATGTCATAAAAAGCGATACCTTTTTTCGGAAAGTCTTTTATAATTCTGATACTTTTAGGTGCGCCTTTCATGCAAAGAAAGATTAAATCAGTATTTAACAAAAAAAACAAAAAGAAAATTATTTGTTTAACTTCTTATAGTTATAATTTTACCAAAATTTTAGATGATTTAGTTGATGTGATTCTTGTCGGCGATTCTATGGGAATGGTCCTTTACGGTATGGATAATACAAGAAGTATAAACGATGAAATCATGATAAGACACGCTTCTGCAGTAAAAAAAGCTGCCAAAAACTCTTTAGTATTCTTTGACCTACCTTACTCAAAAAAGTTTTCTGAAAAAAATATAATTAAAAGAACAATTAAAATCTTTAATCAAACAAAATGTGATGGTGTCAAAATTGAGGGAAATTCAGAATTAGTAGATGTTATTAAATATCTTAAAAAAAAGAATATTCCAGTGATGGCTCATATTGGTCTTCAACCTCAAAAGTTTTCATCGTCTAGTAAATTTAAAATTTTTGGACGCAAAGATGATGATTTAAAAAACATATTAAGTGATTGTATTGCTTTAGAAAAAGCAGGAGCAATTTCTTTATTATTAGAAGGAATGCTTACAAAAATCGCAAAGGAAATAACTACTACATCAAAAATACCAACAATAGGAATAGGTGCCTCAGAGTATTGTGATGGTCAAATTTTGGTATCGGAAGACATGCTAGGAATGTTTACAGAGTATCATCCTAAATTTGTAAAGAAGTATGCAAAGTTATCTTTAAATATCCAAAATGCTGTTAAAAAATTTAGGGACGAAGTAAATAGCTATAAATTTCCTAATAAGAAATTTAGATATGATTAATTTTGCCTTTTAATAGAGCTAACTAACAAATCTTTTAAAAGTTTTGATTGCTTGTTGTTATATTTACCCAATATATTTTCAGATTTTATTTGGTATTTTTTTGCATAGGATAAACAATCTTTTTTAATTTCATATTTTTCTAATTGACTAAAAGCAAAATTAAAATCCTTTTGATTTCTATTATTTTTATTAAAAATTTCTTTTAATTTTTTAGCATTATTTATTGGTATCTTTTTTAATAAAAGAATTATTGGAAGAGTAATTTTCCCTTCCATAAAGTCTTTGCCGATTTGCTTTCCAGTTTTTTTATCTCCAAAGTAATCCAAAGTATCATCTATAATCTGAAAAATTATTCCAAAATTAATTCCTAATTTATAAAGATTATTAATTTCTTTATTATTTTTTTCTGCAAGAACTGCTGGAATTTTCAAAGTAGCTCCAAAAAGCTCTGCAGTTTTTAATGATATAATTTTAATATATTCATTAGATTTTAGATTCATATTATTCTCATTTGATAATTGTAAAAATTCTCCTTCAGAAATTTTACTACTAACTTCAGATAAATGTCCCATTGCTTTTAGAGATTTTCCCTGATTCATTAGTTGAAATGATTTAGAGAACATAAAATCCCCCAGTAAAACACTAAATTTATTATTCCAAATTTCATTGATACTTTTTTGACCTCTTCTTATGGTTCCTTTATCAATAACATCATCATGTAATAAGGTAGCAGCATGAATAAATTCTAAAGCAGCTGACATATAAATATCAGTTTTTAATTTCGAGTAATTTTTATTTATCATTTTACTTGATAAAAGACACAGTACTGGTCGCAGTTGCTTACCTTTTTTTTTAAAAAAATATTTTCCTAGTTTTGGAATTATTGGAATTTCACTATTCAAATATGTATCAATTATTTTATTTGTTTTTTTTAACTTTCCTTGAATCTCTTTATGAATTAGTTGTATATTTTTGTTAAAGTATATTTTATTCATTTCTTATGAGTATATACACCAAAGATCATTTGCTAGATGGTAAAATTGTCTATTTTCAGCCTAAACTTGGTTATCGTAGTGGTATTGAACCAATAATTTTAGCTTCACAAGCTAATAATGAAGATAAATCCATTTTAGATTTAGGATCTGGGTGTGGTCCAATTTCATTAATTTTAGCATATAGATTTTCAAATGCTAGGATAATTGGTCTCGAAAACAACTCACTTCATTTAGAATTATCTCAAAAAAGTAAAATAGAAAATAAATTTAGAAATGTTGAATTTAAAAAAGAAGATGTTTGTAATTTTAACAAAAATTATATGAGCTATTTTGATTTAGTTCTATCCAACCCTCCATTTTTTTTTGAAAATCAAATAATTAAATCTAAAAATGACTCAATCAACAATGCAAAATATATTTCTAAAGAAAAATCTGAAAATTGGTTTAAAAATTTAGTTTATTACATAAAAGATAAAGGAAGAGCATTGATCATCAATCGTTTTGAAAATATCGATTTTATGCTCAAAATTTTTAGTTTGTTTAATGTAATAGTTGAAATTACTCCTATTTTGTCTTTTAGAGACTCAGAACCCAAAAATGTCTTAATTTCATTAAAGAAAAACGAAAAATATGTAGAAAAAACTAAAAATGAAATTATTATTCATTCCAATTCATCAAAGTATTCAAAGCAAGTAGAAAATTGGTTTAAATAATGTTTTCAAATTCTAAGAGTATAATCTCTATTGATTTAAAAGGAATGATTGCTTCAGGGAGTAGGGCGCCTTTAAACATGGATAATCTTCATGGTCTGTTTGGAAAAATAAGCAAAATGAAATTTGATGCCCTTTCTATTGTGATTAATTCTCCTGGTGGTTCTCCTGTGCAATCTTCTCTCATTGGACAAAAAATTAGAGAAATAACTAAAAAGAAAAATGTTAAGTGTTATTGCTTTGTTGAAGATGTTGCGGCATCAGGCGGTTATTGGTTAGCATGTTCTGCAGATGAAATATATGCTGATGTTAATTCGATTATTGGTTCAATAGGGGTTATTTCTGGAGGTTTTGGGTTTACTGAACTAATCAAAAAAATTGGTGTTGAAAGAAGGATATTTACCGCAGGAGAAAATAAAAGTTTTTTAGATCCTTTTCTTAAAGTTAATAAAAAAGATGAAATTAAATTAAAAGATCTTCAGAAAAAAATTCACCAAAACTTTATTAATTGGGTTAGCTCTCGAAGAGGTAAAAAAATTAAAGAAAAAGATTTCAAACAGATTTTTTCAGGCGCTTTCTGGTTATCTGAGGACGCTAAAACACTAGGCTTAATTGATGGAATTTCTTCAGAAAGTACTTTTTTCAAAAAAAAATTTGGTGAAAAAGTAAAGATTAAAAAAATTAAACAACCTAAGTCTCTTAAGCAAAAACTAGGTCTAGGAATTTCCTCTTATAATACAGAGGAGTTAGTATTTAAGGCTAAAGAAGAATTAATGTTTAATAAATATGGACTTTAATTTTTAATTATGACTGCAAAAAATATGGAAGATTTGGTCTCTCTATGTAAAAGGAGAGGATTTATATTTCCCTCTAATGATGTTTATGGTGGCATGAAGGGCTTATATGATTTTGGCCCGATGGGTGTAGAGCTAAAAATGAATCTTAAAAATTCATGGTGGAAATCCATTGTTTATGAGAGAGATGATATTGAGGGACTAGACTCAACAATACTTACTTCTCCTACCGTTCTTAAATATTCAGGTCATGAAGATACTTTTTCAGATCCATTAGTTGATTGCAGAGTTTGTAAAGCAAGATTTCGAGCTGATCAACTTGAGTCAAGTGAGTGCCCTAAAGGGGGCCCATTATCAAAATGTAAAACTAAAGATTTAACAGAGGCAAGAGCATTTAATTTAATGTTTAAAACAGCAATTGGCCCTGTGGACGATGGAAGTTCTTTTGCCTATTTACGACCTGAAACAGCTCAACAAATTTTTGTGAATTTTAAAAATATTATTGACTCAACTAGCAGAACCCCTCCTTTTGGAATAGCTCAAATTGGAAAATCTTTTAGAAATGAAATTACCCCAAGGAATTTTATCTTCCGTGTTAGAGAATTTGAACAAATGGAGTTAGAATTTTTTGTAAAACCAGGTTCTGATGAAGATTGGCACAAATATTGGGTCGATCAGAGATTAAAATGGTGGTCTGAACAAGGCGTTAGCTCTGATAGATTGAAATTATTGGAGGTTGAAAAAGAGGAGTTATCGCACTACTCCAAAGCTACTTTTGACATTATGTATGAGTTTCCTCATGGCCTAGAAGAACTTGAGGGTGTCGCCAATAGAACAGATTTTGATTTAGGCTCTCATACTAAAAATCAAGAAGATTATGAAATCAATGCCAAAGTAACCCCAAATAAGAGCTCAACAACCAAGTTAGCCATTCAAGATCTAGAATCCAAAAAATGGTACATACCCTTTGTTATTGAACCTTCAGCAGGCGTTGAAAGAGGGGTCCTTGCTATTCTAAATGAAGCTTATACTCAAGAAGATGAAAACAATCGTACTGTTTTAAAATTAAAATCACACTTATCTCCAATTAAAGCATCAGTGATACCACTAAAAAGAAATAACACAGATTTAGTCAATTTAGCAAATAAGATTAAAGTTGAATTGCAATCTTTAGGGCTAGGTAGAGTAATGATTGAAAATTCTGGTAATATTGGAAAAAATTATCGTCGTCATGATGAAATAGGTACTCCAATGTGCATCACTATTGATTTTGAAACGCTGGAAAATCAATCCGTGACTGTTAGAGATAGAGATACTATGAAACAAGAAAGAGTTGATTTAAGCAATATTCCTACCTACTACTCAAACTACTTTAAAAACAACTAAATTTTTCTTAGACCAAATTCACTCTCTAAATTTGAATATTCCATATCTTTTGGCAGTCTTAGAACTAAAAAATTTTTTATTTCAATTAATAGTTCAAAATTGTTAGGCAAATTCAATGAATTATGATCAATTTTTTCAAAAATGAGAATATTCTTTTTTTGTAGTTTTCGATGCTTAATTCGTGAAACGACTTCTTGACCTACAAAGCATCCTTTTTGATAATTTATATATTCATCATGTACTTCTGATGGAATTAAAGTGGAGTGGGTGAGAAAATTTGTATCTAACCTTCCCATTTTCAAAAAATTAAGAAAATAATCTTCTCCATAATTTGTTATATCTAATCGAAATTTTTGCAAAGAAATATCAGAAAGTTTTGCGTATTTTTCAAAATATGAAAATAAATCTGATTGGTCATTAGAACAAATTATCTCTAGATAATCATTCATAATATTAATTTGAATTTCGAATAATATTTTACCCTGCGGTGTCAAGATATAACTATAAAGACTCTTAGAATCATTCAGAATATCGCTTGTAATAATATTTTGAATAAAATCAATTCTTTCATCGCCATATATCAAAATTTTAATAGGATTTAGTGTTTCAATTTTCATCTAATATATTATCTATATTCCTTATAATGCATTTACTTTTTATTTCATCCAATAGAATTGGCGACTCTTTGATCAATTTACAAGTATTAAATAAGTATATACGAAAAAATAAAAAAGATATTGAAATTACTCTAGTATCTGGAGAACTTCCTTTACCTATCTATGATGATTATAACATGATCATAAATAGAATTATTTTAAAAAAAGAAAAATATAATCTTCACTGGTGGAAACTATATAAAAAATTATCACTTCTAAAATTTGACGAAATAATTGATTTTAGATCCTCTTTGATTTCATATTTTTTAAGAACAAAAAAAAGAAACATCTTTAAAATGAATAAGAAAAAAAATATTTATTCACAGATTCATGAACTATTTGATACTGATAAAAAAAGAGATTTTAAAATTATTACAGATCGTGTAAGGAATATTTTCCCAAGTTCTAACTATGCTTGTGTGTCTCCATTTGCTAACTGGCCACCAAAAGAATGGCCAACAGAGTCCTATTTAAAAATTTGTGAAAGTTTGTTTAACCAAGGTATAACTAAAATTTACATATTAGGCAGCAAAACTGAAAGCGTTCGTTTTGATATTTTCCAAAAAAATTTCGGAAACAAAGTAATTAATCGATGTGGGAAACATCACATATTAAATGATTATGGACTATTACAAAAATCAAGAATTTTTATTGGAAATGACTCAGCTATGATGCATATGGCAGCTTTAAGTAAAACTCCTATGATTGGTCTTTTTGGCCCTACAAATGATAAAATTTACTTCCCTGAGATATTTGATAATTGTCATTTAGTGAGATCATCTGAAAGTTATGAAAGTTTAATTTCCAAGACTCAAAACTTTACTTTAAATAATTGTTTAATGAATGATGTCTCTTATAATCAAGTTGAAAATAAAATTATTGAAATTTTAAATGATCAAAATTTTTAAACCTTGTGATTTCCATGTTCATTTAAGAGAAGGAGATCTTGCAAAGCAAGTTTTAGCTGAAAATAATAAACAGTTTCAAAAAATTCTTATTATGCCTAATTTAAATATTCCTATTACTAATAGTAAATTATTGAATAAATATCGAAAACATCTTCTTAAAAATAATAAAAATTTGGAAATTCTTTTTACCATTTATTTAAACCAAAATTGTTCAATTAAAGAATTATCTGAAATGAAAAAAAAGAAATTATTTTTTTCAGTTAAACTCTATCCTAAAAATGCTACCACGAATTCCAGTTCTGGAGTTAGTGATATTAAAAAAATGACTAAATTTTTTGAATTTTTAGAAAAAAATGAAGTACCTCTTTGTGTCCATGGAGAGCATGTTCAATTCAATGATGATCCATTTGAAAGAGAGAAAAAGTTTCTTGATATTGAGCTTCATTGGATTAGAAAAAACTTTCCTAATCTTAAAATAACATTAGAGCATATAACCACTAAGGATTCTATTGATTTTGTAAAACAGCATAACTTAATAGGAGCTACTGTAACTACTCACCATTTATTAGAAAATACATATACATTTTTTGGTAATCATTTGAAACCTGAATTATTTTGTAAACCAATAATTAAAAATGCCAAACATCAACAAGCTCTACAAAAAGTTGTTTTATCTGGACATAAAAAATTCTTCTTTGGTTCTGACTCTGCTCCTCATTTAAAATCTAAAAAATTTACTGAATTCTGTTGTGCTGGTGTTTATTCGACAAAATATTCCATATCAAACATTATTGAGTTTTTTTATAGAAATAAAAAACAATCAAACCTAGATAAATTTCTAACATTGAATGGCAATAATCACTATAACCTGGATTATTACCGTGAAAAAATAACCTTTAGAAGGAATTCTAATTATAAATTTAAAAGATTTTCAAAATTTAAGAATGATCATTTAATCAATTATAATTTTTATAAAAACTTTTGGTCTTCAATCTAAGCTAAAATTTTTGTTACGTGACCCATTTTTCGGCCTTTTTTAGCCTCTTTTTTAAAATAATCATGAAAATATAAATCTTTTTCAATTTTTGTTTGATCTCTATATCTATAGATATCTTCACCTAATAAATTTAACATTTGTGCTTTGCTTTTTAGTTTAGGGTCTATTGGACTTAAATCACACACTGCTCTTAAATGTGATTGAAACTGACTTACATTATAAGACTCGATAGTTAAGTGTCCAGAATTATGAACACGAGGAGCTATCTCATTAACAAATAAATTATCATATTTATCTAAAAAAAATTCTATGCATATAACACCTACATAGTTAAGTGTTTCAATAATCTCTTGAGACCATTTTATTGCTTTAGTTTGTAATTCATTAGAAATAGAAGCAGGTGAAGTTGATGAATATAAAATTTGATCTTTATGAATATTTTCAATCGGCTTATAAGAGAATAAAGAATTATCTTGATAGCGAACCGTAATGACAGATATTTCTGTTTTAAGTTCTATTCTTTTCTCTAGGATATAATAATTTTTTTCTATATTAGTATCTTCTTTAAGAGAATTAATTACAGTTTGACCTTTTCCATCATAGCCAAGCCTTCTAGTTTTTAAAATCGCTGGAAAAAACTTTTCTTCTACTAACAAAAGTTGATTTGTATCTTCAATTTGCAAATAAGGTACAGTTGGAATATTTAACTCATTGATAAATTTTTTTTCTGATAGCCTATCTTGAATAATATTATTTATTTGAGGTTCAGGATAAACAGGTTTTTTTTTGAAAATATGATTTAAAGTTTTGTATGGAATATTTTCAAATTCATATGTAATAACATCACAAGCCTGAATAAATTTTTCAAGTTTTTCATAATCATCATATTGGGCAATTATATGTTCATCGGAGAATTTAGTTGCTGGGGAGTCTTCAGTGTCTGTAAATATAAAAGTTGAAATTTTTAGATCTTTTGCCTCTTGGCACATCATCATACCAAGCTGACCTCCCCCTAGAATACCAAGCTTCATCGATTTGGAGTTTTTTTAACCTTTTTGGTTTGAGAAACCCTCCATTTAATCAATCTTTTTTCTAAACCAATGTCATCATTGCCTAATATTGCTGCAGCATACAGAGCTGCATTTTTGGCCCCACCTTCTCCAATAGCAACTGTTCCAACTGGTATACCAAAGGGCATTTGGACAATAGAAAGAAGACTATCAAGCCCTTTCAGAGTTTTTGACTCAATAGGAACGCCAACAACTGGTATGTGTGTTATTGCAGCTATCATACCAGGTAGATGAGCTGAACCCCCGGCACCCGCTATAATTACCTTAACACCATCTTGATGAGCTGACTCTGCAAATTCATATAACCTTTTTGGTGTCCTATGTGCCGAAATTATTTTTTTTAGGTGTTTAATTTTTAATTGGGTTAAAACAGAGCTAGTGAATTTAAGAGTTTTCCAGTCACTTTGACTGCCCATAGCTATAACAACTTTGTGAGGATTATTTTTCATCTTTATTTGAAATTCTTTTAGTTATTTTGAAGTATAATCTATATGGCAATATCCTACCAAATTTAATCAGAATATTAAAAGGAAAAGGAAAGGATATCTCAAATCCGTTTTGATAAATTTTTGAAAATATTATTTTTGCTGCCTTTTTAGCAGATATAAGAAAGGGCATTTTAAATTTATTGATACTTGTTGCTGGTGTTTCTACAAAACCAGGATTAATAAGCTTAATATTAACCTTCGGCAAGTCAATTTTGAGCGCTTCAGCTAGATTTATTAATGCTGATTTAGATGGCCCATAGAGAATCGATCTTGGTAGACCTCTATAACCAGCTACAGAAGAAATTATAGCTATGGTATGAGAGTGAGTTAGCTCAAAAAAGGATTTTATTTTTTCGATGATAAGATAAATGCTTAAAACATTAACATTAAAAGTTTCTTGAGCATTGATAAATTTAAAATTTTGGAAGTTTTCAGGAATATATATGCCAGCATTCAATATAAATGTATTGATATTTTTAAATTTTGAAAAAATTTCTTCAAAAATTTTGTTAGCATTCTGAAAATTATTTAAATCTATTTGATAAAAATAAAAGCTATCGGGATAATCGATAAAAAATTTTCTGATTTTATTCTTATCTCTTCCTAAGCCAATGACAATCCAGTTATTTTTCAAATAAATTTCTGATAAAGCATAACCTATACCACTGGTAGCCCCTGTAATTAAAATAATCTTATTTTGTATATTGTTGGATAAAGTTTCTTGCATTTTTAATGTGACTATCCAATTTGCTTTTTTCCATTTTTATAACGGAATGATACATCATTGAAAGTCTATGGTTTTTTTTAAAATAATCTTTATGCCTGTAAATGAAACTCCAATATAAACCATCAACAATACTAGACCATTCACCTTTTTTATAATTGCTCATTTTTAATAAGTAATTAGATCCACAAAGATATGGTTTCGTTGCAAAAATGCCTCCATCACTAAATAGACCCATACCAAATACATTTGGAGTCATAACCCAATCTGAAGAGTCTATGAAGGTTTCCATAAACCATTTATAAACTTCATTCGGAGCTATACCTGATAAATTCATTAAATTTGATAAAACCATCAACCTTGGTATGTGGTGAACATAGCCATTTTTTTTTAAATTGTTAATTGTATCATCCAAAATAGGGATATTAGTGCTCCCTTCATACCAATGTTTGGTAAGTTTTTTCTTATGATTAAAGAAATTGTTTTTATGAAATTGATCATAATTTTTATAATTCATATATCTTATAAACTCTCTCCAACCAATGACCTGTCTTGTGAAACCCTCCAAATTATTTAGACCCGGATCTTTATAGTCAATATCTTTAATCTCATTGACTATATCTTCAGGAGTAATTAGTCCCATATTTAATGGAGCGCTAAGTAGACTATGGTTAATAAATTCATCATCAGTACTAATAAAATCCTCATAATCACCAAAGTGAAATAATTTTTTCTGAATAAAAAAAGTTAAACTTTTTCGTGTATCTTTTTGATTGAAAGGAAAAATAATATTTTCGTTAATTTCTCCAAAATGAGATTTAAAATAAGTATCAATTAATTTTTTTATATCTTTATAAAATGATGATTTGAAAGTAGGCTGATTATATTTTAAATAGTCTTTCGGCAGCCTTTTCCTATTTTCGCCATCAAAACTCCATTTTCCTCCCAAAGGGTTTCCATTTTCTATAAGTATATCTAACTTTTTCCTGATGCTGGTGTAAAAACTAGCAAGTTGAACTTTTTTATTTTGATAAACTGCATAATCGTCTTCTTGAAGTAAAAACATAGGTGATTTGATGAACTCATATTTAACTTTCTGTTTGTTACAATATTTTTCAAATTTATTTCGAAATAATTGATCTTCTATTTCAAAAAGATTTATTTTTTTAATATTATTTTTTTTTAAAAAAAAATTTAATCCCTCAAAGTAATCTTTGTATTCTTTAATATTTTTTTCTAAGTCAATATAAGTAATGTTGAAATTATTTTTTTTTAGATATTCATGATACTCTCTCATACATCCTAAAAAATAATAAATTTTTTGTTTGTGATGTTTAAAATATGTGCACAAGCCCATATCTTCCTGCATAAAGAAAATAGAATTCTTTTTAAATGAAGATAAATATTTCTTTTCGAATAATTGATTGCCGAGAATTAAAAAAGCTTCTTTCAAAGAAAATTATTTTGTAATGAGTGTTGACCTACCACCATCAACATTAAAATTTTGTCCTGTAATCCATGAAGATTGGTTTGAAATCAGAAAGACTGCTAATTCTGCTATATCCTCTCCATTTCCCAATCGTGACATTGGATGAAGTTTACCCAAACCTTCAGCTACTTTTTCATTAGATGTAATGAAATTCGACATTTTGGAATATGACAAGCTAGGTGAAATTGTATTAAATCTAATTTTTGGAGCAAAATCTGCAGCTAAAGACACACTTAATCCTTTTAAAGCGCTTTTTGCTGAAGATATAGCAGTATGGTTTTTGAAACCTCTGGAAGCGGCTATGGAAGAAAAGAATACAACAGAAGAATTATCAGAAAATTTATCAATGCTATTATGTAAAAAATTAGCAATATTGAAAAAATTGCTATTCATTACATCCATAAATTCTTTAATCGAGGTTTGTGTGAAAGGTTTTAAGACTATAGATCCTAGGGCAAAAATAATACCCGATATTTCGTAATCAATTGAATTAATAAATTTTTGAGTATTTTCATAGTCATTAATATCTAATTTAAATGAGGTTATGTTAGTGGAGTTTTCGATATCTCCTTCTTTACTTCTTGAAATTAGAACAAGTTCATTTTTATCTTTTAACTTTTGTGCACAAGATTTACCAACAGCTCCGTTAGCTCCAATAATAAGTATTTTACCCATAAATATTTATACTTTTTTTATTTATTTTAGATTTTTCTACGATTTAAAAGAAGAAAGTAGCTAAAAGTAAGAGCAAACAATAATGAGCCCACTATTTGATGAATTGACCCAAGAGAAATTTGAACATTACTGAGAACTACATAAATACCAATAACAACCTGTATGATCACTAATGAAATAATTGAAATAAAATGAATTTTTTGAACAACATATTTAATTTTTTTGAAGTGTAAAATTGAGATAATTAAAATTATAGCAATACAAAGATAAGCCAGACTTCTATGAAAAAAATGAATAAATATACTATTATCAAAAATGCCCATAAATTTTTCTTCTGCGAATAATAGTCCATCAGGAAAAAATGTTTCACCCATTTTAGGCCAAGTATTGTAAGACTGACCAGCATCTAATCCAGCCATGAAAGCTCCATAGGTAACAGTTATAAAAATCAAACATGAAAAAATTAAAAATAGTAACGAATGAGAATTACTTATCTTCTCATACCCCTGCAATGTAAATCTTTTTAAAAATAAAAATGCTATGAATGATAAAATTATCTGAGCAATTAACAAATGAACCGCTAACCGAAAATGACTGACATATGGATTTAAATCCAATCCACTTTTAACCATCCACCAACCAATCAAACCTTGAGTACCACCTAAAAAAAGAAGAAATGTATAAGAATATAAATCTTTTTTTGAAAAACATTTTTTTAGGAAAAAAAAGATAAAAGGAACAATAAAAAGGACTCCAATAAGTCTCCCAAGAACGCGGTGTCCATATTCCCACCAAAAAATAAATTTAAATTCATTCAAAGTCATACCAAAATTTTTAATTTGGTATTCAGGAAATAATTTATATTGGCTGAATAAAAAATCCCAATCAGCTTGTGAGAGTGGAGGGGCTATTCCCATAATTGGATCCCAATCCACCATAGAAAGCCCAGAGCCGGTAAGCCTTGTAAGGCCACCCACCGCGATCATTATCAAAATAATTGTGGCTAATGAAAACAACCAAATGTTGATATATTTTGAATAGGAATTATTCATTTAATCTAAATTTATAATCTGTAAGAATATTATTTATAATGTGATTTAGGTCGCACAGAAGTTATTGCAGAAAGATAAAATTGATATAATTTACAGAAATTTAAAATGACTTATTCTATTAACGTTACAGACCATGATGGTAAAATCCATCAACTTGAAGCTACCGTTGGTTTTTCTTTGATGGAAATTATTCGTGATGCGGGCCTAGATATCGAGGCTATTTGCGGTGGTTGTTGTGCTTGCGCTACTTGTCATTGTTATATCCAAGAAGATTGGATTTCAAAAATACAAACCGCGGATGACGATGAAGAATCCATGCTAGATCAAGCTTTTGATGTTCAAAAAAATTCAAGATTATCTTGTCAAATTCCATTTACTGAGGAACTTAATGGTATTAATGTGACTTTAGCACCTAAATTTTGACAGATTACAGCCAATATAAATCATGGCCTTTTGTTGAGGCCAAAAAAATCCTCAAGCGATTAGAGAATGGAAAGTCTAAGAAGAAAATAATTTTTGAAACTGGATATGGCCCATCAGGACTTCCTCACATAGGGACTTTCGGAGAAGTATTAAGAACAAATATGGTTCGTTTTTGCTTTGAAAAGTTAACTGGTTTAGAAACTGATCTTATTGCATTTTCTGATGATATGGATGGTTTTAGAAAAGTTCCTGATAATGTTCCTAATAAAGAACAATTATCAAAATATTTAGATTATCCCCTAACCACAGTTCCTGACCCCTTCAACATATTCAATAGTTTTGGAGAACATAATAATGCTAAATTAGTTGAGTTTTTAAATAGGTTTAAACTTCCTTTCACCTTTCAGAGCTCTACCGAGGCTTATAAGTCAGGTGTATTTAATGAAACAATAAAAAAAATTCTTTTGAATTATGAAAAAATTTTAAATGTCGTGCTACCAACTCTGGGAGAAGATCGTAGAAAAACATATAGCCCATTTTTTCCCATTGATGAAAATACTGGTAAAATTTTACAAGTTCCTATTGATGAAATTAATACTGACGACTTTACTATCTCATTTTCTCATGAAGGGAAAAATTATATAAAGTCGGTTCTTGATGGCCAATGTAAACTTCAATGGAAGGTTGATTGGGCAATGCGTTGGGCAGCTTTTGATGTTGACTATGAAATGTGCGGAAAAGATTTAACTGAAAGCTACGTATTATCTTCAAAAATATGTCGAATAATTGGTTCAAAACCACCAGAAAATTTAATTTATGAGTTATTTCTTGATGAGAATGCTGAAAAAATAAGCAAATCTAAAGGGAATGGCATAAGTATTGATGACTGGTTGAAATATTCAATTGAAGAGAGTTTATCTATGTTTATGTATCAAAGACCAACTACAGCAAAAAAATTATATTTTGACGTCATTCCAAAAAATACAGATGAATATTTAAGTCATTTAAATAAATGGCAAGATGAGGAATTGCCCGATAATCCTACTTGGCATATTCATAAAAATAATAATCCTGGATACCAATCAAAAATAAATTATAGCTTAATTCTTAATCTAATTTCAGTTTGTAAATCAAATGATCCAAACGTAATTATGGGCCTCATTAAAAACTATCAGACAACATTTAGCTCTATTGAATTAGACTATATTAATAGAATGATCTCTTGTGGAATTAATTACTTTAATGATTTTATTCAGCCTCAATTAAAATTTAAAATTCCAAACTTGAAAGAATTATCTATACTGCAAAATGTGGTTTCAGAAATTAACAAAATTGATGATTCTGCTGAGGCAGATGTTTATCAATCAGCCATCTTTAGTGTTGGTAAGAATTCAGAATTTAAAGATGATATAAAGAGTTTTTTCAAACTTATTTATGAAGTAGTTTTTGGACAAGAAAATGGTCCTAGACTCGGATCTTTTATTAAAATTTACACCAAAGATAAAACTTTAGAGCTCTTTAATTCAAAGCTTAATGTATAGCTTAGCCCATCGGATATTAAAAAATTTAAACCCAGAAACAGCGCATAACTTATCAATTCAAGGTCTTAAACTTGGCTTTTATCCAAAAATTAATTTTAAGAATACTAATGTGTTAGAACAAACAATATGGGGTAGGAGATTTCAAACACCAATTGGTTTATCTGCAGGCTTCGATAAGAACGCTGAAGTAATAAAACCTATTTTAAATATGGGTTTCAGTTTTACTGAATTAGGTACTGTTACTCCATTGCCTCAAAAAGGGAACCCTAAACCAAGAATTTTCCGCTTTCCTCAACACCAAGCTTTAGTTAACTCTCTTGGTTTCAATAATAAGGGATTAGATAATTTTGAAAGAAATATAGTTAACACAAACAATTCCGAAAATTTCCAAGATAAAATTATTGGAATTAACATTGGTAATAATAAAGAAACTAAGGAAATCATAAATGATTTGGAAAAACTCTTTGATCGTCTTTATAGACTTGGTGACTATATTGTCATTAATCTATCATCCCCGAATACTCCAGGGTTGAGAGATAACCTAAAATCTCAATCTTTTGAGAAAATTGTAAATCATCTTCAAAGGCTTAGAGAAAAAAATAATTCTAAAATTCCTATCTTATTTAAGATTTCACCAGACGTATCAGAGCAAGAAAAGAAGGACATAGCTTTGATCTCTTTGGCCAATGATGTTGATGGATTAATTTTAACTAATACTTCAATAGATAAATCCACACTAGGAACTGAAATGAATGGTGGAATTAGTGGGAGACCACTTTTTTTTAAATCAAATAAAATAATTAGGGATTTTTATACTTTAACTTCAGGTAAGATAAAAATTATAGGTGTTGGAGGAGTATTCACAGCTAATGACATTTTAACAAAAATGAAATTGGGCGCTTCTTTAGTTCAACTTTATTCAAGCTTTACATATCAAGGACCTTATCATGTCAAAAAGATCACCTTAGATTTGATAGCCTTAATTCAACAAGAAGGATATCGAAATATATCTGAAGTAATAGGTCAACATTCTTGAAGAATATATCTTCGTTTAAGGATTTAGTAGATAAATATGATTACTTTTTATTTGATCAATGGGGCGTATTACACAATGGTCAAAAAAAATTTGGAAAAGCTGAAGAATGCTTAAAGCTTTTAAAAGAAAAAAAAAAGAAAGTAGTGCTAATTTCTAATAGCTCACTACCATCAAAGTTTTCAATTTCTAATTTGAAAAGAATTGGTATTTCAGAGAGCTTATATTCATATTGTATAACTAGCGGTCAAATAGCTTTAGATAATTTAAAAAAAGATATATATAAAAAATATGGAAATAAATGTTTTCCTATTCGCCTTCCTAGAGAAAAGATTAAATACTTTAATCTAGATATTGTAAAAAATGCTTCCAAAGCAAACTTCGGAATGATTGCAGATATAGAAAAAGGACTTTCAATACTTGACTTTGCAAATCTCTTAGACAATTTAATGAAAAATAACCTTCCATTATTGTGTTCTAACCCTGATTATTTAGTTGATGATGGCAACAAATTATCAATGTGTGGAGGAACAATTGCACAGTTATATGAAGATATGGGTGGCAAAGTTTTCAGATATGGCAAACCCTATGAGCCAATCTATTCAAATATTGAAAAGAAAATGAATATCAAAAATAAGAAAAAAGTTTTAGTTATTGGAGATTCTTTGTGGCATGATATTTGTGGCGGTCTAAACATGGGCTATGACAGATTGTGGATTAAAAAGGGCATCCATAGGGCTCAATTAAAAATTAGTATTGAAATCAATCCTCTATTGGACAAATATCCTCCAACTTTTGCCCAAAATGAATTAAAACTTTAATCAATAACTAGTATTGTAAAAAAGGAACTTTTGTATTATAAACTCACTTCATGTCTAGAGCTTGTGAAATAACAGGAAAAAAGCACCAAACTGGTCACAATGTTAGCCATTCTAACATTAAAACTAAGAGGCGTTTTATGGTCAATCTTAATAACGTTACCCTTTTTAGTGAGTCTCTCAAAAGAAAATTTCGTTTTAGAATAGCGTCTTCCACTCTTAGAACTATTGATAAGCATGGCGGTCTTGATCAATATTTAAATAAAACTAGTTCCAGATTACTTACTGATAAGGCTCTAAAATTGAAGAAACAAATTGAGAAAAACGTTAGCCAAAAAGCTAACTAAATGTTTCAAGATTTTTTTTTAAATTTATCCTCTTCTTTAAATTCTTTACCCGTAATAACAATTTGGCTATTTCAAATAATTTTTTGTTATTTATCTATTTTATTATCATTAAAGTTTTTTGGTAAAACAGGTATCTATGTCTATGTCTCAATTGCTATTATCCTTGCAAATATTCAAGTTCTAAAAGTAGTCGAGTTTCCATTTTTTCCTGAACCCATGGCTTTAGGAACAATACTATTTATATCAATTTTCTTATGCACGGATATTCTTAATGAATATTATGATAAAAAATCTGCAACTAAATGTATTTATCTGGGAATAAGTGCTTATCTATTTTCTACTATTATAATGTTCTTAACAATTTCTTTTAATCCTATCGACCCAAGTATTCATCAAAATTGGGGATGGAGTTATGAGATGCATCAATCTATTACAACAATTTTTCTTCCTCAGTTCCCAATTATTGCTGCCAGTATCTGCGCTTTTTTTCTTAGTCAAAAATTAGATATTTTTATTTTTTCTTATTTAAAAAATAAGGACAATAGTAAACTCTGGCTCAGAAATAATGTATCGACCATCATTTCGCAATTTATAGATAATCTCATTTTTAGCATCCTTGCATTTAATCTACTTTCATCAAATCCTGTACCTTTATTCGATTTAATCATTTCATATGGGATTGGTATCTATTTAATTAGAATAATATTAAGTTTATTTGACACGATTTTTATATATTTAGCGAAAAACTTCCTACCAAAAAATATTGACTAGCTTCTTTGAAGTTTTAAAACATAGCTCAAATTCTAGAGCTCGATTGGGTAATATAAATACCGCCCATGGAGAAATTAATACCCCTTCATTTATATTTTGTGGAACAAAAGCCACAGTAAAATCAATTCTCCCACAGCAATTAAAATTAGCTAAAACACAAATTATTTTATCCAATACTTACCATCTTATGATTCAACCTGGACCAGAAATTATTGCTCAAGAAAAAGGATTGCAAAATTTTACTCAATGGGGAGGCCCCATGATGACTGACAGCGGAGGCTACCAAATTTTTTCTCTAGGTCATGGCTCTGTATCAGAAGAGATTAAAGGCAAAAATAACAATATCAAAAGAAAGTCTTTAATCAAAATATCAGAGGAGGGAGCTACATTTAGAAATTATCTTAATGGAGATAAGGTTTATTTGACTCCAGAGAGATCCATAGAATTACAAAGGCATTTTGGTGCAGATTTAATTTTTGTACTTGATGAGTGCACTCCATTTAATGTTTCAAAAAAATACACTGAAAACTCAATGTATCTCAGTCACCGTTGGGCCAAAAGATGCTCAGCAGCATTTAAAACTATTTATGCCAATTACGAGTCTCAAATGGGATCAGCAGGTAAGCAATATCTATATGGAATTGTGCAAGGAGGTGTCTATGAAGATTTAAGAAAAATTGCCTGTGAGGAGACTTGCTCAGGCGATTACCATGGATTGGCCATAGGGGGTTCTCTTGGAGGTACCAAAGAACAAATGCATGATATTTTTTCTTTTTGTTCTGAATTAATTGATACATCAAAACCTGTTCATGTTTTAGGTATTGGATGGTTGGACGATATTCTGCATGGTGTTAGTTGTGGGTATGATACTTTTGACTGCGTTTCTCCTACTAGAATAGCACGGCATGGTATTATGTTATCTCGAATTAATTCTAAAGGAATTAATTTAAATAATTCAAAGTTCAAAAATGACCATTCATTATTAGATGATGAATGTGACTTGTCAGAAATCAATAATTTTACAAAATCTTACTTGCATCATTTATTTAAGTCTAATGAAATCTTGGGAATAGTTATTTTGTCTTTATATAATATATGGTTTATGAATAAATTTTTTGAAGATATTAGAAACAATATTGAAAGTGATACTTTTGAAAAGTTTAAAAAAAATTTTTTTGATAATTTAACTAAATAAAGACTCTATCTTTTCAAACATAATCCCACCAAGTTCTTCTACATCGTGTATTGTAATAGCTTTTGAGTAATATTGACCAACATTATGACCAATGCCAATTGCTAATAATTCAATATTCGACCTCTCCTCAATAGATAATATGGTACTTTTTAAATGTTTTTCTAAGTAATTACTGTTATTTACCGATAGGGTGGAGTCATCTACTGGAGCTCCATCAGATATGACAATTAATATTTTTCTACTTTCAGGTCTTTTGGACATTCTTGAGGTTGCCCATAGCAATGCCTCACCATCAATATTTTCTTTTAAAAGACCCTCTTTTAGCATCAAACCTAAATTGATTTTAGATTTTTTGGAGTTTTGATCAGCGGATTTATAAATAATGTGACGAAGATCATTTAATCGACCAGGATTTTTTTCTTTTCCATTTTTAAGCCAGTGTTCTCTTGTTTTCCCTCCCTTCCAAGCTTTGGTTGTAAATCCTAGTATTTCAACCTTAATTTTACACTTTTCTAATGTTGCGGCTATCATGTCTGTTGTTAGAGCAGCTACCATAATCGGTTTTCCCCTCATAGATCCTGAATTGTCAATCAATAGTGTAACTGTAGTATCTTCAAATTTTATTTCTTTTTCTTTCTTGTAAGATAATGAGTTATTAGAGTTTGTAATAATTCTTGTTAGCTTGGAAGTATCTAAAATACCTTCATCTAAATCAAAATTCCAAGAACGGTTTTGTTTAGATTGTAACTTTCTATAAAGTTTATTCGCTAATCGAGAAATTTGTTTTTGATAAATATCATTTTTTTCATCGAGTTGTTTTCTCAAAGCAATTAACTCCTCAAGATCACACAGTTTATGAGCTTCAATAATTTCATCATATTGACTAGTAGCGGTTTTATAGTTTTGACTTAAATTTTTATAACTTTCAATTAGTTGAAGGGTCTCCTCAACCTGCTGGTCAGTAATTTCTACATCAATCTCTTCTCCTTGAACGCTTGATTGATTATTATCTAGGTCGCTTTCTGGAGTATGTATATCTTCATTGATTTCTTGTTCTTCAGGGCTTGATTTTTGATTTTCTTCATTATTTTGTTGCTGATTTACATCCTCTTCTTGAGGGCCGTCTTCAGTATTTTTATCTTCAGGTTTATTATCATCTTGTTGTTTTGGAAAAATAAGTCTTAAAAGTTCAATAGAATTATTAGCAAATAGTTTTTGGTTATCTATAACCTCAATAAAATTTGTGAGATATTCATATATTTTTGAGTGATTTTCTTGAGTTGAAATTTTTTTAAGATATTCGTTTTTTTTTGTCCAAATTTTACCATTACTAGCATCTAGAAAAAAATGCGTTAGCGTAAAAATTTTCCATTATTTTTTGGTTTTTCTAAAATCTTTTTTAAAGGATGTGGCTTAATTAGAGAATATTTTATAACTTCTGCAAAACCACATGCTATCTCTCTTTTAGGTAGGGTCTCAATGAATTTAGGACAAACTAGAACCTTTTTTGGTAGATAAAAAGAGCCGATTAAATTTTTTCCGTATTTACTGTTTACTCCCGTTTTCCCACCAATGGAACTGTCTACCATAGCCAAAAGTGAAGTTGGGATCATGATATGATCAATACCTCTAAGTAGAGAGGAGGCTAAAAATCCAGAAAAATCTCCAACTGTCCCTCCACCAAAAGAATATATTTTACTTTTTCTTTGAATTCCTATTTTTATTATTTTTTCAATGTTCTTTTGATAGTTATTTAGGTTTTTTATTTTTTCATTTCCTTGAACTATTAAAGTTC
>CABZXY010000016.1 GCA_902529795.1 uncultured Alphaproteobacteria bacterium | reverse complement strand
CCTATCACCATTTTTTTTTATATCTTTTATGATTGATTTTACAGTTGAAGAAACTGAGGCAGAAGTCTCAAGAGATGAATTTAAGTTGGATAAAATCCAATTTTTACTGACTATTTTCACTATAAACCTTTAGTTAAGAGTTTTTTTATAAATACTTTTTTAGTGTCATAGGCATAGTAACTACTAATAATTACAGTAGAGATATCATTATTAATAATTGCATTTTCATAGAGTTGATTGTCTTTAAGAGTCTTTCCAGATTGAACTAAGTCTAAAATAAAATCTGCTACTCCATATTTGACAGCTAATTCTATTGATCCGTTTAATTTAATCGTCTCTGTTTGTATATTAAGATCGCGAAAATATTTCTCTGATATATTTTGAAATTTGGTTGCAACTTTAAATATCTTTTTTTCAGAAAAATCTATTTTTTTTCGATCTGAGGCAATTGAAATTCTACATTTACCAATATTTGTCTTTTGTAAAAGCACAATATTTTCTGATGAGTTCTCTAAAATATCATCATATCCAACAAATCCTATATCTGCAGCACCAAGAATTGTATATGACCGAATATCTGAAGGTTTCAGTTTTATTACTTTTATATTTTTTAAATTTGTATCAAATGTCAGTTTCCGTATTTCATCATCAAAAAATGCCTTTTCAATTTCTAAGCCACGATCGGCAAGATATTTGACGACCTTTTTTTCTAATCTGCCCTTAGGGCAAGCAATAATTAAATTTGAGTTCATTTTTTCCTTTTAATATTTACGCCACATTTTTTTAATTTTAAATCAAAATCTTCATATCCTCGATCTAAGTGATAAATTCGATCAATCGTGGTGGTGCCTTTGGCCATCATAGCGGCAATAATTAGGGAAAAACTAGCACGAATATCGGTTGCCATCACCTCTGCACCATAAAGCTCACTTACTTTTTGTATCTCAACGGTTTTATCCTTTAATTTTAAATCAGCTCCAAATCGTCTTAACTCAGGAATGTGAATAAATCTATTTTCAAAAATATTTTCTGTAACTCGAGATTTTATGCCAGTTTTTAATAATGTAGCAATAATTTGTGCTTGGAGGTCAGTTGGGTATCCTGGATACTCTCTTGTATTGATTTTTTTTATTGTTTTTAAATTTCTACAACTAAGTTCATAAGACCGATTAGATACTTTTTTGATTTTTAATCCCATCGATTGGTAGATATTCAATGGAAATTCGAGATGGGTGGGTTCAAAATCTTTCAAAATAACTTTTCCTTTTGTTGCCATCACAGCCAATATATAAGATCCAGCCTCTACTCTATCTGGAATAACTTCGTGATTTTGTAGTTCAAGTTCTGTTACACCTAAAATTGTAATTATTCTATTTTTAATAGAAATTTTTGCACCACAACTATTAAGAAAATTGATCAAATCAATTACCTCTGGCTCTATCGCACAATTTTTAAGAACTGTCTTTCCATTAGCGAGAGTAGCAGCCATCAAAATATTTTGAGTAGCTCCTACACTAATTTTTGGGAATTTGTGATTGATAGCATTTAATTGTTTATTTTTTCGTTCTGCTATTACGTAGCCACCACGAATAGAAATTTTCACCCCCATTAATTTCAAGGCCTCTAAGTGTAAATCAATGCCTCGGGTTCCAATCGAGCAACCACCAGGAAGAGCTATTTTAAATTTTGGATATCTTGCTATAACGGGTCCAAGTAAAACTATAGAAGCCCTCATTTGACGAACATATTCGTAATCAGCCGATTTTTTTTTAATTGATGAATTATGAACAGCAAAAATATTTTTTTGAAAATCTACCTTGCAACCCAAGTCTTGAAGAATAGAAACTAAAAATCTCGTATCACGAAGATTAGGAACATTACTAATCAAGCAACTTCCTTTAGATAAGGCAGTGGAAATCATAATTGGAAGAGAAGCATTTTTGGAGCCTGAAATATTAACTTCACCTTTTAAGGTGACAGGACCTTCAATTATTACTTTTTGCATTTTCTACTTAGTTGGTTTTTTTCTTTTTTTTAAATTTTCTCTTAACTTTAGCGCTAATTTCTCTTTTTTTATGTCTTCTAAGTTTTTTTTCTTCGGGTCTTGTTTCTTCATAAATTATAACCACATAAATTATATGATGAATTTTGAAAAATATACTAATAGTTCAAAAAAAATAATTAATGCTGCTCAAAATTTAGCATTAGGAAAAAAACATCAAAAAATCACTCCCATGCATATTTTCTCAGAATTATTGAATAGCAATCATGACCTCATAGTAAAAGCTTTTGAAGATAGTGATTTCAACCAGATTAAAAATTCAGTTCAAAACAACTTATCAAAAGAACTCCCAAATGGGGGAAATGGCCAAATTTTTGCAGATCCAAAATTAATTCAACTTTTTGAAAATGCAGAAAAATTAGCCTCTGAGCAACAAGACAACTACGTTTCAATAGACTCTCTTTTAATTAGCTCTATTCAATCTGATAATAATATTGAATCGATTATAAAAAAAGTAGGGCTAAATCTTAATAAAATTAAAAGTAAAATTTCTGAAATTCGAAAAAGTTCTAAATCTGATAACGAAAGTTCAGATGATAACTTCAATGCATTAGAAAAATATACAATTAACGTTACACAAAAAGCACAGAACAGGGAATTAGATCCTGTCATTGGTCGTGATGAAGAAATAAGAAGAACTATTCAAGTTTTATCTCGAAGAACTAAAAACAATCCTATTCTCATTGGTGATCCGGGTGTTGGAAAAACAGCTCTAATCGAAGGATTGGCTCAGAGAATAGTTAATAAAGATGTTCCCAGATCTTTGGAGAATAAAGTAATTCGTATTCTAGATCTTGGATTACTTCTCGCCGGTGCAAAATACCGAGGAGAATTTGAGGAGCGACTTCAAAACGTTTTAAAGGAAATCCATAAAGAAAACGGGAGAATTATTTTATTTATTGATGAAATTCATACCTTGGTTGGTGCTGGAAAGTCTGATGGTGCGATGGATGCTTCCAACATGTTAAAGCCCGCGTTAGCGCGAGGTGAACTACATTGTGTGGGCGCCACAACCTTAGATGAATACAAAAAATATTTTGAAAAAGATGCAGCTCTAACTCGAAGATTTCAGCCAGTGTTTGTCAATGAACCCTCAACTTCAGATGCAGTTGCTATCCTAAGAGGCTTAAAAGAAAAATATGAAATTCATCATGGAATTCGAATAAGCGATGAAGCTATTTTAGCTGCAGTTCAATTATCTGATCGATATATTACTGATCGTTTTCTTCCTGATAAAGCAATTGACTTAATGGATGAAGCAGCCAGTAAAGTAAAAATGGAAATTGATAGTAAGCCTGAAGAGATTGATCAGTTAGATCGCGATTTAATCAAGCTTCAAATGGAAAAGAATGTTCTATCAAAAGATAGTGAGCAAGATGAAAAAAAGAATGAAACCATCAATAAACAAATTCAAGAACTGGAAGAAAAACTAAAAAGTCTCAATGCTACTTGGGAGGCAGAAAAAAAGATTTTAGATACCAAAAGAAATCTTAATGAGCGTATCGACCAAGCAAAAGAGGATTTAGAGGCTGCGCAACGAAATGGTGATTTAACAAAAGCTAGTGAAATTATGTATGGATTGCTCCCAGATCTTCAAAAAGAATATAATTCGCTTAATGAACAAGAACAGTCAAAGATTATCAATGAGGTCATTAACGCAGAAGATATCGCAGGCGTTGTCTCAAAATGGACTGGCATACCTCTCGAGAAATTATCTAGTGGTGAAAACAATAAATTAGTTAACATTGAACAACTTCTTGAAAAAAGAGTTATTGGTCAAAACGATGCCATCGAAAAAGTATCAAAAGCGATTAAAATTTCAAAAGCAGGACTGCAAGATCCTAATAAACCTTTAGGTTCGTTTCTCTTTTTAGGACCAACAGGAGTTGGTAAAACTGAATTATCTAAAGCTTTAGCAGAATATGTATTTGATAATGAAAAACAAATGCTTCGACTGGATATGTCTGAATATATGGAAAAACACTCCGTGAGCAAATTGATTGGCTCACCTCCAGGATATGTTGGCTATGATGATGGAGGTAAATTAACTGACTCTGTTCGCCGACGTCCATATCAAGTTATTCTTTTTGATGAAATAGAAAAAGCTCATCCTGATGTTTTTAATATCCTACTTCAAATACTGGATGATGGAAGATTAACTGACTCCAAAGGCAAAATAGTAAACTTTAAAAATACTCTGATCGTTATGACATCTAATATCGGATCACAAATTCCTATTGATCATAATTTTGATTACGCTACAAAAAAGAACTTGGCATTAGAAGAATTGAAAAATCATTTTCGACTAGAGTTTTTAAACAGAATTGATGATATTATTCTTTTCAATAAACTTACTAAAGAAAATATTAATCATATTCTAAAAAATCAAATTGATATCATTCAAGATAGGATTGGTTCAAAGGGTATTCAGATAAGTTTTTCTGATGAGGCATTAGAATTCTTATCAGAGAAAGGTTTTGATCCTATTTTTGGTGCACGACCTCTTAAAAGATTGCTTCAAGATGAAATTCTTAATCCTTTGTCAGAAATTATTTTAGACATTGGTGAAAATATTCCAGAGAAAATTATTTTCAGTAAAGATAAGTATGGCCTTAAAATAGCAAATAAAAACTTAAAAATACTAAATTCTTAAAATACTTTCTGAATAATCAATTTATGATATGTTTTAATTCATGAAATGGTTATTTCTATTTGGTGCAGCTTTGATTGTTGCCTTTGTTTTGTACCTCTCAATAATGACTATTAGAAAAATTAGAAAAAAATAGTCTTTGGATCTATTTTTTACAGAGCCTCTTTATAATACAAAAATATTAATAATTTCTATAATATTAACCTTTATTTTTGCTTTATTACTACTAGCAAGAAAAATCTATAAACAAAAATTGACTTTTTCCAAAATTTCAATTTATTCATCTTTTTTTATATTAATATTTGTTCTGCTTAGTCTATTGATTGTAAATCTTTTTGGAAAATTTACATATGTCCTCTTCGTTGCTGGAGTTATAACAGTAATCTATTCTGAGATTAGTTTTTTATTAGGAAAATATTTTTTTCCTAATTTTGTCAGTGAGAATGTTTCCAAAGAAATAATTTATATGTTTAGTTTTATTGTATTTATCAATGCAGGATATTTTACATTCATGCTAATCCTGGATATTTTAAAAGCTGAGTCGGTATATTAAGAGAAATTAAATATTGTTGATATCTATATCCTATTTGAAACTTTTTATAATTAGCTTGTTAGCAGCAACTATATTGCCTTTATCTTCTGAAATAGTTTTAACAACTATGTTATTAACTAATTTATTTGAGAAAAATATACTTTTAATTGTAGCAAGTTCTGGAAATATTCTTGGATCTATATTTAATTGGTATTTGGGGAAAAAAATTACTATTTTTCAAGACCGTAAATGGTTTCCTGTATCTAAAGAACAATTAAATAAAAGTCAAAAATATTTTCAAAAGTATGGTCTTTGGTCTTTGCTATTAGCTTGGGTTCCAGTTATTGGTGATCCCTTAACCTTGCTTGCTGGGGTATTAAAAGTTCGATTTAGTATTTTTTTTATATTGGTAAGCATTTCAAAGATATCTCGATATATATTCATCATATATTTAGTAAGTTTTGTATAATGAAAAAAGTAATTACTTTAGAAATTGGTAATTCCTCTTGGTGGAAAAATAGAAAATACCGAAGAGAAGCCGCTCTAGAGATAAGAAAACTAAGGGAAAAAAACAGTAAAGTTAGACTTTTAAAAAAATATCAATTAGATAGCTCAAATACCATTGTTTATGGAGACTATGAAATCTCTTAGGTAGACTTAACTCCTGAATAAATTAAAATAAAAATAATGTTTAAAAGAGTTATCTGCGTTTCTTTTTTGATAATTTTTACAAATATATCAATTTCTTATAGCAAACCTAATAATCAAATTATTCATGAAGCCCTGGGTTTCATGCTTGGTGGAGATTATGGATGGGATGCTGTGGCCACAGAGTATGAAGTAGATGGATGCTATATTACATACTTACAAGATTTCATGGGGATGAGTTTAATTGCTATTTATGATTTTGATAAAGCTTTTTGGAATTCTGCTGCAAGTCAAGTTGGAGATGATGGAAGAGAATATTTTATGTTAGATGGAGAAATCGGTTTACAAGAAGTTTATGCGTATGATGAATTTGGTGAAGATGTAACTGAAGGTTTGTGGATTTTTGGAATAAATGGGGGTAAAGGGTCATTTATGACATTTCCAATTTTAGTTGATATCTCGAGATTTGAGAATGCAATGTATGATCTTATGGATGAGTGTCCTGGAATAAAATCAAAATATTAATTTTCATAGTAATTAAATGGTAAATTTCTTAGCTCTAAAGTTATTAATTCCTATTTTAAGTTATAGAAAAAAGTCATTCTAAAATGTTTACGGGCACCCTATGGGTTGATATGACAATATCACTAATAATTTTAGCTACTTTTTTTTTGTTAATATTTAAAGGAAAGTGAAAACGTATAAAATTTTTTTTAAAAATTGTAAGTTGTTAAAAAGCTATATAAATATATTGTTTTTTAACTATGCCGCCGTAGCTCAGTGGTAGAGCACACCCTTGGTAAGGGTGGGGTCGGAAGTTCAATTCTTCTCGGCGGCACCAAAAGGATAATAATTAGTCCATGGGTTCAAAAATAAGACCTATATATTCACTTCTGTCTTCATAACTTCCCCAAATACCCTCAGCATAATAATTTCCATTTTCATTCTTCTTAAGAGAACCAACTGCAAAAACTGGATTAGTTTCACGATTTGAGTCAAGATCTAATCTTCCTTCAATTAATATCATAATGCAAATTATACTACATAGAGTTTTTGAAATTAAAAAGAAATTCAAAAATTAATCTATCGAATTTATATCAGACTCTAATATTTCCTCTATAGGTTTATGTATTCGCCAAATTTCTGTTAGTTTATTGTTTGTTCTGGCTGTTATTACAGTTTCTGTAGGAGGGCAACCAGGTTCATGACAATTAAGCTCTGCAACATTTAAAATTGTACTTTCGGTTAATTTAAATTTCTTTATAAATAAATTTTTTAATTTAATTATTGCTTCTGCGTTTGGTTTTTTTTTGTTAAACATTAATTATTTTCCTCTTCGTCCCATATCGATGTCCATATAATATTTCCCCCCATATCACCAATCAATAAATTTGAACAATCATTAGTTACTGCTATAGCTGAGACCTCATAGCTAGTAGAACTTCGAATGATAATTGTATTATCTAAATTTTCTATTTGAGATAAAAAAACTGAGCCATCACTAAATCCAGTAAAAATTGCATTTTCATTGGGAAAGGGTTCTACATATTTGACTAGTTTTTTTCCTAAATATGGAAAACAAATTGGTTCACGCCCCTCTGGGCCATCTCCATCAAATGGCCAACAAACTGTATATTCTGCTCCCGAGGTTGCTAAATATTTTGAGTCACTTGAAAATGCAAAACTTTTAACTTTTGTCCCATATCCTGACATTCCTGCACCATATTTATCTTTTAACCGCCAAAAATGTAGACGGTTTTCTTGCATAGATGTCACCAAGTATTTTCCATCAGGGCTAAAAATTACTTTATTATGAGAACCCTTCCAAATAAAGTCTGATGATTTCCATTTATTAGCATAATCTTTTTTCCAAAGAGTCACTCCCCCATATCTAGAAACTGCCATTCTTCTTCCTTTTGTATCGAATGCAATTCCCCCAATGGTGCTTTCATGCTCAAACAACTTCGGCACTTTTTTATCTGGTGCCCAGAGATATACAATCTTCCCAGATGAACAAACTAAACTTCCATTATTTGAGGTTACATGATCAACCCAACGGGAACCAAAGTTTCCGATTTCATTAATCTCTCCATCAAGTGAAATTTTTAAAAACCGACCATCATCTCCACCTGTTAAAATGTGATCACCATCTTTGGACATACATAAAACAATATTTTTGTGAGCTTTTATTGGATCAGAACTTTTTTCAGAGTTAAATATTCTTACAGAGCCATCTCCAAAACCAACCGCTATAGAGTTTCCTATTGTAACAGCATTAGTTATTGGGATACCAAAATTAAATATTTTCCCTCTTTGTTCAAATTTAGTTTTATTTAATTCTTGGAATTTTTTTTGATCAGCTTTCATGCTGATTTACAGTTTTCAAATCCTTCTTTTAAATTCATACTTTCAAGATTTCTACCAATGAAAACAATTCGAGAACTTCTTTCTTTACCTTCTGGCCATTTATCCATTTTTGAGGCATCCATCAACATATGTACACCTTGAAATACATATCGATCACTTTCTCCTTTAAAGTCCAAAATACCTTTTGATCTTAAAATGTCCTGGCCCTTTGTTTGTAATAGTTTACTAAACCAGTCTTGAAATTTTTCCATATCCAATGGTGCTTCAGAGACAAAGGATAAACTAGTAACATCATCATCATGTTCATGGTCATGGTCTGATGTAAGAAAGTCAGGTTCTACTTCTAAAACTCGTTTTAAATTGAATGCATCTAAATCTAGAATTTCATTTAGAGGAGCACCACATTTCGTGGTATTAATAATCTTAGCAAAAGGATTAATTCTTTTAATTCTTTCTTTAACAACTTTTAATCCGCTCTCATCAACAAGATCTATTTTGTTTAGCAATACCACATCTGCAAATGCAATTTGTTCCTCTGCTTCATGATGATCTGTCAATTGTGCGCTTAAATGAACAGCGTCAGCAACAGTAACTATTGCATCTAACTTAGTTCGATCAGCAACGTCTTGATCTACAAAAAATGTTTGAGCAACGGGGGCAGGATCAGCTAACCCTGTGGTTTCTACTATTATTGCATCTAGTTTATCGGCCCGTTTCATTAGTCCACTTAAAATTCGAATTAAATCACCTCTAACAGTGCAACAAATACAGCCGTTATTCATCTCAAAAACTTCCTCATCAGCATCAACAACTAGATCATTATCAATCCCTTGTTCACCAAATTCATTGACAATCACAGCATATTTTTTACCGTGTTGTTCAGTTAAAATTCGATTTAATAGTGTTGTTTTTCCTGCTCCAAGAAATCCTGTTAAGACTGTTACTGGTAATTGATTAATATTTTCCAATAAAAAGACCTTTAATTAAAGTTGATATATTCACTATTTAATATTTAAAATTATTTAATTAAAATATGTAATAATATTACATTGGCTAGTCAAGCAATTATATAGCTGGGATAAATAACAATAGGGCTAAAAGTGTTTTCATTTGTTTTTAAATCTCTTTACTATTTTCCATATAATCCAAATAAATCCAAACAATAAATAAGAGAGTTTTCATTAAAATTCTAAATCATCAAGGGATATTTTTGAATAAGTATCGAAATTGATTGGTCCATTTGATTTTGGGTCAAGGTAAATAAATGGATGAAAATAACTTATAAAAGTCGAGTCTGCGTGACCATCATAATAATATTTACTTAATAAAAAAGAATTTTGAAATTTTTCTTTAATCTTTTCTTTACCCGAAAGAGCGAAATAGGGAGCAAACCATAAGGTTGACTCATAAGGTAGACGAATTTCAAATTTTCCAACTTTAATTACATCAGTATCTGATGCGCAAGTCTTCCGGCCACTTTGATTATACCCTTGTCTTTTATTTTCATTTATCACAATTGAAGGATCTTCAGTAGCATCAATAATGACATTGATTATTTCATCTATAGTGTGAGTTCCATTAATTTTAGTATTGTATAAATTTAGATCTTGGAGGTTCAAATTCCACAATGTGCTCATTACAGGACTTAACCCGTGTAAATTATAATGCAGGGCACACTCTCCCCTTTTGCTATCAAATTTAAATAATCCACTTTTTGTTTTGTTTAATTTCATCTGCTTAAGAAAATATGTAACTGAAGAATTATACATCTTGCCATCGTCAACAACTATTGACCACAATAACTTTACATTATTGGTATAAAATCCATGGTTGGCATAACTAGAATTCTCACCAACTGATGAAGTGTTTAGGTTATAATCATTTTTTTTTATTAAATCTGAGAACATTTTTTCGATCAACTTTTGTTCATCTTTTGAAAAATATTTTTTCATTTGTGAATAAATAAATATTACAGGTACAACCGAGATGCTAGTAGCATAGGCATGATCAGAATCATTGTTATCTTTGTGCCAACCTAATAAAAAACCACTATTGGCAAGTCTAATATAAAATTCTATAAATTCTCTTTTTATTGATATTATCTTTTCATTTTCTTGATTAATTTCTGAAATAAGAAAACTGCAGTATTTACTTAGTAATGGATTTAATTTCAATCTGATTACATCTCCCATTTCTGCCCCTCTTTTATCCTTAAAA
This sequence comes from uncultured Alphaproteobacteria bacterium, assembly GCA_902529795.1. GTDB lineage: Bacteria > Pseudomonadota > Alphaproteobacteria > HIMB59 > HIMB59 > HIMB59. The sequence goes on along the minus strand of CABZXY010000016.1, from coordinate 10,828 downwards.
ACTTTAAGATCGATAAACTCAAGTAAGGTATTCTTTTCATTTTTACACGCATCATATGTACTGCCTGACTTTTGAATATTTAACTTTAATTGGTCTTGACTAATAAATATTACTCCTGGATTGGTTATTTTATAGGTTTCACCCCAACTAAAACTAGGGAGTAATAACAATAGGGCTATGAATGCTCTCATTATTATAATCTTAATAAATTTTTAAGTAGGCATCTAGGATATAAACCTTTTAAAATTATACAATTTCAGAGTAATTTTTTCTTACATCATGTATAATTGAAAATTATGAAATTAAATAATGTAATGCTTATTACTGGAGCTACTTCTGGTATTGGCAAAGCATTAGCTGATCACTATTACAAAAAAAATTATAAACTAATACTTGTTGGTGGCACAAAAGAGAAAGTTGATATACTCAAAAAAAAATTTAAAAAAAATATATTAGCAATACATGCAGACTTAACAAAACCTTCAGATATAAAAAAGATAGTTAGAGAGTCTATAAATAAGTTTAAAAAAATTGATTTTTTAATAGCGAATGCAGGTTTATATGAGCCGGATAAAATTCTATCTGGCAATCCGGACAGATGGGATCGCGTCATTAGTGTTAATGTAACTAGTGTCTTTAGACTAGTTAATTTAGTTCTTCCGCATATGAAAAAAAATAAATTTGGAGATATTGCTATTACTAGTTCTATTTCTGGTCATCAGGCTATCCATTGGGAACCAATCTATAGTGCCTCTAAACATGCAATTCAATCATTTGCACATGGTTTGAGAACTCAAGTTGCTAAAAATAACATAAGGGTAATTTCAATCGCTCCAGGAATGGTTATGACAGAATTGTGGGATATAGATCCTATTAAAAATAAAAAGTATATAGATACAATGATAAAAAAGGGAAATGCCTTAGATGTAAAAGAAGTAGTTGCTTGCTTTGATTTTGCTTTTTCTAGAGGAAGAGGGGCAAATATCAGAGATTTAGTAATACTCCCCACAAATCAAAATTTATAAAAATTAAATTTTATGGGCAAATTGCTTAAAGGTATTGGTAACAGCGGAGAAATTAAAAATTTTTATGATGAATGGTCCAATACTTATGACAAATCTCTTAATCAATGGGATTATAAAGCGCCTAAACAGGCTGCATTAATTTTAAAAAAGTATTTAGAAAATAATCCTAAATACCTCCTAGATTTAGCTTGTGGAACAGGACTTTTCGCCCAAGAAATAAGAAAAATTTTTCCTACTATTATTTGTGATGGCACTGATATTTCAAAAAAAATTATGAATATCTCACTACAAAAAGGCCTTTATAGAAATTTATATCTATCAAGCTTCGAGAAAAATATAAAATCAGATGACAATTACAATGTTGTCAGCCTAATTGGGGGGATGACTTATTGTGCTAATTATCAATTACTTTTTAAGCGTGTATATAATTATTTAAAGAATAAAGGATATTTTATTTTTACACATAGGGTTGATATTTGGAGGAAATTTAATTTTGACGAGTTCTTAAAATTAAATGACGATAAATTTGAAATAATTTATAAATCAAAACCTGTTAACTATTTACCAAAGAACAAAGATTTTGGAACAAAAGTGAAAATAAGAATAGTTTTATTGAGCAAAAAAAGGAAAAGAGCCTAGACTGTCTCGACTAAGTTTCAGTTTCCTTCTTCCTAGCCTCTACAAGTCTGGCCCTCTTCTTTATTTGGGAAGTTTCCTCCCCTCTACATTTTTAATGTTAAAATACTTTAAAATTACTAACAATAAAAAACTAAAGGTAAAAAAATTTTTCTGTTTATAAAATGTGAATAATTTTTTTTAATTTTTTTGAGTTTAATTTTTAAAGTTACTACCCTCTTTAATTAATATTTCTTTTATATCTCTAAAATGAGACTTAGCTTGACTTGGATACTCCTCTAATTCGGATGCAGTTTTTTCAGCTATAGCATTAGATAATATTCTAAGTTCTTGATTTGTTTGAAGTGCTTTTATGTATGTTTCAGCAGCACGTTCAAAATAATACATTCTATTAAAAGCATCAGGAATATTATCACCCAACACTAATAAGCCATGATTACCCATCACCATGACTTTAATTTTAGGATCTGAAAACAATTTGGAGCATCTTTCACCTTCTTCTTCAAAAGCTAGGCCACCAAAATTCTCATCTACAATCATGCGATTAAAAAATAAGGCTGTATTTTGATCAATTGGTTTTAAATAACTATCTTTCAAAGAAGCAAGCACAGTTGAATAAATAGAATGAACATGTATTACACATTTTGCATGGGGTACGAATTTATGAAGAGAGCTATGCAAACCCCAAGCAGTTGCATCTGGAGCATTTTGTAATTTAAAGGGGTCTTCGTCTGTCTTTAAAAGTAAAATGTCGGAAGCTGTAATTAAACTAAAGTGTTTTTGATTTGGATTTATCAAAAAAGAAGTGCCGTCTCCGACAGCTAAACTAAAATGGTTAGCTACTGCTTCATGCATATTTATTTTAGCTGTCCATTGAAATGCGGCCGCTAGATCTTCACATTCCTGTCTATAATCAGAAATCATTATTTATTTTTTTAATTTATCGTTTAAATAAAATTCTATAGGGGCAAAGTTATTTTTATTTTCCTCAATAAAGTCATCGACTAATTTTAATTTATGAGGTTCGATTTCAGTTACTCTTCTAATATCCAGGTTAACATAGACTGAGCAGACCTCAGTTGTAGCTGCCCTATAATCACCATTTTTATTGACTATCTCAAGTTGGTAAATAAATCGTTTTTTGTCTCGATCAAGAAATAAAAGATTGATATCGACTAAATCTCCTTCTTTGACCTCTTTGATATACTTTGTATGAGACTCAACGGCAAAAGTAGATCTTTTTTGTATTTTGGCAGACTCCCCACCCATTTCAAATCTGTCTAATAAAACATCCCAACCTTGATCAAATAAGTGAATATAAAAAGCCAGATTCATGTGCCCATTATAGTCTGTCCAGTCTGAAATAATTGGTTCAGTTCTTAAATAAATTGACATCACTTAATCTTATTAAAAATCATAGTTATTTATATTAAAAAATAGGATTAAAATAATTCGGTTAATTTTGATGAGGGGTTAATTATGAGAATTGGTTTCATTGGTTTAGGTAATGTTGGCGGCAAACTAGCAAGCAATTTATTTAAAAATAATTTTGATTTAACGGTCTTTGACAAAGACAATGAAGTAATAAATCAATTTAAAAACAAATGTACAAAGGTTGCATCATCGATCGAGCAGTTAGTATCCAACAATGATATTCTAATAACATGTCTACCATCACCTGAAGCATGTAATGAAGTAATTAAATCCTCAAAAGGCATTGCAGCATACATTAAAGAAAATCAAATTTGGATGGAGATGAGCACAACTGATGAAGATCAACTAAAAAAACATGCTTTACTTATAGAAAGTAAAAAAGCAATTGCACTTGAAGCACCAGTGAGTGGTGGTTGTCATCGTGCAGCTACGGGAAATATCTCTATATTTGTTGGTGGAAAAAGGGAGGGTTTTGAAAAAGCACTTCCTGTTTTAAGCTGTCTTGGAAGAAGAATTCTTCATGTTGGTGATTTTGGTTCTGCATCTATCCTTAAAGTCATTACTAATTATTTAGCAACAGTTCATCTTGTATCTTTGGGAGAGGCTTGGACAATTGCCAAAAAATCAGGACTAGACCTCAATAAAGCATTTAAGGGTATAGCTGCATCATCAGGAAACTCTTTTGTACATGAAACAGAGAGTCAGGTAATTTTAAATGGATCTTATAATATTAATTTTACTATGGATTTAGTTGAGAAGGATGTTGGGCTTTTTGAGAGTTTAGCAGAAAAACTTGATATTGATTTAGAGATCTCTCCTCTTGTTCTAAGTATTATTAAAGACGCAAAAGAGAAGTATGGTAGTCGTGCTTGGTCCTCCATGGTAGTAAAAAGGCTTGAAGATAAATATGAAACTGACTTTAGGGCTCCTGGGTTTCCAAAGGAATTAGTAGATGATGAAGAAAAAGTCAAAGGATATGAAATATAAAATATTGGAAATATTTGTTAAGGTTTTGTTATGAATTTTGTAACTGATGTGATTCTACCTCTAGCTCTAGCCTTTATTATGTTTACCTTAGGTCTAGGCTTATCAATTTCTGATTTTTCAAATGTATTTAAAAAACCAAAAAATTTCCTAGTTGGATTTGTTAGTCAACTTATTTTTCTTCCAATAGTTGGTTTGGTATTGGTAATCATTTGGCCCCTACCCATTGAAATTGCAATTGGGATAATGCTAATAGTAGCAGCACCAGGTGGTGTTACATCTAATATATTAACATTTTTTGCAAAAGGAGATGTTGCGCTTTCCGTATCTCTGACTGCAGTAATGAGTTTATTCAGTGCGGTAAGTGTTCCAATCGTTCTTGCTATATCAATTGGATTGATTGGAGACTCTAGTTTGCCAGAGTCTATTTCTCTTACAGGTATAGCATTGAGTATGTTTTTAATAGTAACTCTACCTGTTCTTATGGGAATGGGAGTGAGGTCTTTTTTAAATAGTCTAACCTTGAAAATAGAAAAATCTGCTAGGTTTATCTCAACACTTTTATTTGTTTTAGTCCTACTGGGTGCCATTTTAGCTGAAAGAGAAAATGTAGTTAGCTATTTTGCGCAAACAGGTCTAGTGGTCCTTACTTTGAATATTTTAATGATGTTAATTGCATTTTATTGGTCGGGATTTTTTGGAACAGGAATGTCTCAAAAAAAAGCAATCGCAATTGAATGTGGGTTACAAAATGGAACTCTTGCCATCTTTGTAGGAACTACAGTTTTTGGTGGTGGGCTTTATATTATACCCGCCGCCACATATAGTTTAATTATGTATTTAACCTCTTTGATATTTATTTATTTTATCAAAAACCGTTAAATATAAATTTTATCCGCCAGACCAAAACAAAGAATAGCCCAAAGAATTGCTAATACACCAGTAGATACATAACCCTCTCTACTAGATCCCTTTGTTAAACCAAGCTTATCTATTTCAAAACCATAGAAGGAAGCTCCTGCAATTAAGGTCATCATGATGAACATAAAGTTAAAAAATGCCCATGTAGCCTCTGTTCCTCTAAAAAGAATATATAGTTGCATTAATACCGCTCCCATTATCACTCCTCCTGCAAAACGACAAAAGAAAGAAGCAGATATATCAACTTCATATTTTTCTAAAAATTTTTGAGTTTTAAATAGGCAATTGAAACCATAAAAAGTATTCATTGCCAATATAACTAAAAAAATAATTAAGTAAAAAATTCCATTAAAATTTTCAATCATTTTTATTCTCCTGGTGCCTTAAAGGACTCTAAAATTTTGCTGGACTTACTTGCTATAGCATTCAAGTCAATATCCTCCAAAATTATAAAATCTGTTACCATACCTGTTGACTCTACAGCAATTTTTATTGCCGCAAGAGTTTCAAAGTCAGGTGCCTCTTGTACTACTACAAAATCAAACTCACCTCTAGTAAGAGAGTAATCAAGCATTTTACTTCCTGCTATCTCAACCAATCTACGAGTGTGTTCTCTTCTATCTGAACTTGGATCTTTTATTAAAGCTTCAAAAAAATCCGGTGTGTATCTTGCTAATACAAAAAATTTTTTCATATCTTATACCTCCAAAGTCATTATAAGACATTATATTGGTATTTATTATGATTTTATGACATCACTGTTATAATTTGCAAAATGATAGAGTTAGATATTTTCTCAGATACTGTGTGCCCATGGTGTTACATTGGAAAAAAACGCCTTGAAAAAGCTATTGAAAAACATTCTCACCTTGAAATTAAACAAACTTGGAGACCTTTTCAGTTAAATCCTGGAATGCCACCAGATGGCATGGATCGACAAGAATATTTAGTTTCAAAATTTGGAAGTGCTGATGCAGCTAAAACTATTTATGACAATATTTTTGAAGAGGGTAAAAAAGAGGGAATTGATTTTAATTTTGACTCTATTGAGGTTACCCCAAATTCGTTTAATTCTCATCGTCTGCTAGCCCTAGCTTATAAACAAAATATTCAACAAGATGTTTTAAATGATTTATTTGAGGCTTATTTCATCAGAGGTGAGGATATTGGAAATCCTAATATTCTACTAAGTATAGCCGTCAGTCACTCAATCGATGAAGATGAATTTAAAAATTACTTATCCGATCAAGAAAACATTGAGCCTTTAGCAAATGAAGAAATTCAGGCTAGAAAAATGGGCATTAACAGTGTTCCTACCTTTATAGTTAATAAACAAATAGTAATTAATGGTGCGCAAACATCAGAAAATTTTGAACTTATTTTTCAGAAATTAACGAATAACATTCATTAATTATAAATAGTAGTCATGATGTTTTTCTATATATTCAAATAAAATGAGAAAGAGTGAACTAAATTCCTATTTAAGTTTTGCAAAAATATTAATTAATGTCTCAGAAAAAATAGTCAAACAAAACACCCCATCAAAAATAAAAGTAAATTTTAAAATAGACCGATCTCCTGTTACTAAAATTGATATGCAAGTAGAGAGGTCATTGAGAAAACTAATTAGTCAAAAATATCCTGAACATGGAATTTATGGTGAGGAATATCAAAATAAAAATCTTCAATCTGAATTTATATGGGTAATCGATCCTATTGATGGAACAAAAAACTTTATTAATGGAAATGGAAATTACGGTACGCTTTTAGCTCTTTGTCATCAAGGAGCCCCAATTATTGGAATTATAAATTGTCCTCAATTAAAAAAAAGATGGATAGGGATTAAAAACCATGGAGCTTTTTGTAATAATCAAAAACTTAAAAAAGTATCCTCAGATCAATCTTTAAAAGAATTGTTCTTTAGCACATCGGGAATGACTGCGTATCAAGACTCATCAAAAAATAAGAAATATAGATCCTTGGCAAAAAAAACCCAATACATCACATTTGGTGGTGACTGTGTTCAATATGGACTTTTAGCTGAAAAAAGAATTCCATTTGTAGTAGAGTCTTTTCTGAAGCCCTTTGATTATTTACCTTTAGTAAATGTTATTGAGGAAACTGGTGGAATAATTACTGATTGGCATGGAAAATCACTAAATTTTCAGTCTAACGGCGATGTAGTAGCAAGCATATCTGCTAAAGCACACAAGCAGTTTTTGAAATTATAAATTTTAATATTTACCTGAAATACAGTTCTCAATTAGCTCTTGGAATTTCTCTTTAGTCATCTCCAATGGATTGCCGCCTGTGCTAGGGTCTTCTTGCGCTAGTGGCGCTAATTTGACTTCATCTCCTGGTTGAACGCCCATATCTTTGAGTGTTTCAGGAATTTCCATTTCTTTTTTCAAATCAATAACCCATTGTACTATTCCATCAAAACCACCTTTGATATTTAAGAAATTAGCTAAACGCACAAATTTATCTTCAATCGTGCTTCGATTATAGTTTAAGACAAAAGGCATCACTGTTCCATTTGTGGTACCATGGTGAGTATGATAAAGAGAATTAACTGGGTGAGTAATTGAATGAATAGCCCCTAGTCCTTTTTGAAAAGCAGCCGCACCCATCATTGATGCTACAAGCATATGTGCACGAGCTTCAATGTTTTTTCCATTATGATAAACCTCTTGAATATTTTCTTTCACTAAACGAAGACCTTCTAAAGCTGTACCCTCTGCCATAGGATGATAAAAAGGAGATGAGTAAGCTTCTAAACAATGAGCTAGTGCATCCATTCCTGTTCCAGCTGTAATTCCTTTTGGTAAGTTAATTGTTAATGAAGGATCTAAGATTGCAATTTGAGGTAACATCTTTGGATGAAAAATAATTTTTTTTTTGTGATTATCTTCATTCAAGAACACCCCTGCTCTCCCAACCTCAGAACCTGTCCCCGCTGTAGTTGGAATCGCAATAATGGGTTTAATTACATCAGAGTCAGCTCGAGTCCACCAGTCTCCAATATCTTCAAAGTCCCATAATGGTCTTGACTGATGAGCTAGAAAAGCAACTCCCTTTCCAGCATCCATTCCGGAACCGCCACCTATTGCAATAACCCCATCATGATTACCTTCTAAAAATACTTTAACTCCATTGGTAACATTTGATCCTGTAGGATTTCCTTGAACATCAGAATAGACATTTGTTTCAGATGAAAGATTAGAATTAATTTCATCAATAATAGGAGTTTGCAACAGACCTGGGTCAGTCACAATAAGAGGGTTTTTTATACCCAAAGCATCACAAGCTTGTTGTATTTGCTGAGATCGATCAGGGCCAAACCAGACATTAGTTGGATAATTCCAGTTCATATTTTGCATTTTAGTCTCCTTTTTTATCCTCGTTCAAAGTAACGTTGGTGTTCCCAATCGTTAACAGATTTATCATATTCAGATTGTTCCCATTCGGCAGCATGAATATAGTGCTCCAAAACATCAGGTTGGAAAATTTTGGGGAGTAACTTAGATTTTTTAGCTAAATTAATAGCTTCCCTCAAAGTACCAGGGACACTTTTTGCTTTTTTGTTTTGGTAAATATTTCCCATTAAAGGGTCTTCAAGCTCTAATTTATTTTCGATTCCATATAAACCAGCTTGGATCAAACCGGCAAAAGCCAAATAAGGATTAACGTCAGCACCTGGCACTCGACATTCAATTCTTATTGACCCCCCATGTCCGGCTAAGCGAAAACCAGCTGTTCTGTTATCGATACCCCAAGCAGCTGTCGTTGGTGCAAATGAACCCTCTTGAAAGCGTTTATAGGAATTAATATTTGGAGCTAAGAAAATAGAAAGATCTCTTAAGAATAAAATTTGTCCCGCAACGTAACTTTTAAAAACTTTAGACATTCCATATTTGTCTTTAGAGTCTGCAAAAGTATTTTTTTTAGTTTTTTTATCAAATAAAGAATTGTGAATATGACATGAACTACCACAAGCCTCTTTATTATATTTTGCCATAAAGCTAGCTGCTCGATTATGTTTGAATGCAATTTCTTTTGCGGCGTTCTTAATCAAAATATGATTATCTGCCATGTTCAACGCATCAGTAAAGACAACGTTAATTTCTTGTTGGCCTGGTGCCGCTTCACCTTTGGTACACTCTACATAAATGCCTGCAGCTAAAAGATTATTTCTTAACTCTTGATTAAAAGGTTCTTCTTTTGAAGTTTGAAAAAGCATGTAGTCTTCAATGTACCAAGAGGTCTCTTTTAAATTTTTATAGTGATTAGCATGAATTTCTTCATAAGTTTGTTTAAAGAGAAAAAATTCTAATTCCGATCCGAGCATTGGCTCAAATCCCATTTTATTTGCTTTAGCTATAGCCTCTCTTAAAACCTGTCTTGTAGAATGCGCCACTGGAGTTTTTCCATCATGCTCAAAGGCATCTCCTAAAACTAATGCGGTTTTTTCTAACCAGGGTAATTCTTTTATTGTTTGATGATCGGGGATTACGGTCATGTCTCCGTAGCCCGTCTCCCAAGAGGAAGATTTAAACCCAGGCACAGTGAACATGTCCATATCAACAGTATAAAGGTAATTACAAAAATGAGTTTCTTTGTGAACATAGTCTAAAAAAGCTTTACCTGTAACTCTTTTGCCCACTAATCTTCCTTGCATATCTGATAAAGCCACAAGAACTGTATCAATATCGCCTGACTTAATCTTTGTTTCTAATTGTTTAAAATTTAATGACATTTTATTTAAGAAAAGCTCACCCCATAAATATATGAGGTGAGCTAAAATTATATTATCTGTATGGATAACCTGCTTTGTCCATAGTTGCTGCATACAATTTGAATGCCTCAACCACTTTGCCACTTCTTGGCGAAGAAGCTGCAACATCATCCCAGAATTTTTCAGCGTCTTTGACAACACCGGCCCACTCGTCTGCAGGAAGACTTGATAATTCCATCTTCTTACCATTGACACGTAGGTCAGCTTCACCACCCCAATACCATACTTGTCTATAGTAGTGAGATTGGTCAATTGACATTTTGAAAAGCTCTTGAAGTTTTGGTGAAAGTTTGCTCCAGCTTTCGCTGTTAGCAAAATAAGAACCAAACCATGCACCAGTTACTGAGTTAGTAAGAGCATAGTTACAAATGTCTGCCCATCCAACTTCGTAAGCTTCAGTAAATCCACACCAGCAAACACCATCAAGTTCACCAGTCTGCATTGCTACTTCCACATCATCCCAAGGAACAATCACAGGAATTAATCCGTATTGAGCGAGGAAACGACCAGCAGTTGGAACACCGAATACTCGTAGACCTTTCATGTCCTCAAGCTTTTCAATTTTCTTATTAACCGTAAATAAGTGACATGGATCCCAAGCACTTGTGCTTAACCATGTTACGTTATCAACTTCGCCATATGCTTCAGCCCAGATTTTATCAAGACCGTAGTATCTGAACATCGCTGGAACGTCGAGGCTATAACGAGTAGCAAATGGGAAGTATCCACCAAAAACAGAGATATCTACTGGTGAACCCATAGTTGCATCGTCTGATTGAACAGCATCAATAGTTCCTGCTTGCATTGCTCTAAACAGTTCATCAGTTGGTACTAGTTGATCAGCATAGTACAACTCAATTTCCATTTCCCCATAAGCAGCTTTATTGAAAGCTTCAATCTGAGGGAGAACAACGTGTGCGCCTAGTGGAGCTCCTGAATAAGTTTGCAGTCTCCATTTGATTGGATTAGAAGCAGCATAGACGTATGGTGCCTTTGCAGCTGTCGCGCCAATAGCTGCGGCTGATACTAATCC
>CABZXY010000015.1 GCA_902529795.1 uncultured Alphaproteobacteria bacterium | reverse complement strand
AGCAAACTATTATGCTAAAAGATTTGGAGTAAAAGTTAATCCTGAAGATGAAGTAATTGTTACAATGGGCTCTAAAGAAGGTCTTGCTAATTTAGCACAAGCGATTTCTTCCTCAGGAGATATTATTATTTCTCCAAATCCCTCTTACCCAATTCATCCTTATGGTTTTATCATTGCTGGCGCTTCCCTTAGACATTTGCCTACAATGTTTGAAGGTAAATTTGATCCTGATGTGTATTTAGAAAGGTTAGATCGTTCTATAAGACATAGTACACCAACTCCAGTTGCTTTAATCGTTTCCTTCCCATCAAATCCTACAGCTCAAGTTGTTGATTTAAATTTTTATAAACAAGTAGTAAAGATAGCCCTTAAACATCAAGTTTATGTTCTATCTGATTTAGCATATGCAGAAATTTATTATGATAAATCTCCGCCACCTTCTATTTTACAAGTTCCAAAAGCAAAAAATATAGCTGTTGAATTCACTTCTATGTCAAAAACTTATGCTATGGCTGGTTGGAGAATAGGCTATGCTGTAGGCAATTCTAAATTAATAGCTGCCTTATCAAAAATTAAATCATATTTAGATTATGGTGCTTTTACACCAATTCAAGTAGCGGCTGCTAAGGCTTTAAACGGATCTCAAAAATGTGTTTCTGAAATTCGGTCAACTTACAAAAGTCGTCGCGATGTCTTAATAGAGTCTATGGCTAGAGCGGGGTGGGATATACCAGTTCCTCAAGCAAGTATGTTTGCCTGGGCTCCGATACCCCAAAAGTATCAAAATAAAGGCTCTTTGAAGTTTGCTAGAGATTTGATGACAAAAGCGAATGTTGCTGTTTCCCCTGGCATTGCCTTTGGTGAATATGGAGAGGGATTTGTTCGTATTGGACTTGTTGAAAATGAACAAAGAATTAGACAGGCTGCCAAAAATGTTAAAAATCTCTTAAAATAGTGTTTTTAGTGTTAAACAACTTATCTTAATCAAATAAATCATTGCGAATATCTTTGATAATTATATAAAACCTAGCTTAATGATTAATACAAAGAAAATTGGTTCTGTTTTAAAAAATCTTCAAATATCTGAAGATTTAGAATTACATGATGAAATCAAAGCTCAAGAAGGGCAGTTGATAGCAGTCAAAGTTATATCCGTTAATCCCAATTATAATAAATTAGAGTTAATATCAGGAAGAATTACAGAATTAACTGAAGGAGATATTATTTTGGGAGCTTTAGGTAATCGTATTGCATCATCCGGAATGACAGGAACAGTTCCCGAAGATTTAAATAAACATGATAAAATTCATATTTTGAATTTAGGTGGCGTGATAGGAAATTGTAAAGACTTTAATATTTTATTAGGTCCTGCAACAGAGTGCGAGGTTGTTGGATCTATTGTTAAAGAAGGGAATCAATTAAATCTTAAAGATTTTGCTAAAGTAAAAAAATCTTCTTTATCAAAAAGTGTTTCTTCTATAGCAGTAATAGGCACAGGTATTGACTCAGGTAAAACAACAGTATCATCTTTTATTATAAAAACTCTTGGTAAATATTTTACAAAAATTAATGCATGTAAATTAGCTGGGACTGCATCTCAAAAGGATCTCTATTCTTATGAGGATAATGGCGCCAATCTAACATCCGATTTTGTTGACTATGGACTTCCTAGCACTTGTATGAATGATAAAGAAACTATTCAAGAATGTTCTAAATCTGTTATTGAACATGTGAGCAAAGAAGCTGATGTTGTTTTAATGGAATTAGGCGATGGATATCATGGTGATTACGGAACAAAAGAGATTATCCAAAATAAAGAAATTACTAAACTCATTAAAGTCATTGTTATTTGTGCTTATGACATTTCTGGTGCTGTTAATATAATTGAAAATCTGGAACAAAATGAATTAGAGGACAAACTTTTGATAATTAGCGGCCCGGTTACTAATAATGTTTCTGCCTTTAATCAATCTATTAGTAAATTTAAATTCAAAAACTTAGATTTTTTAAACATTTATAATTCAGCCAATCATGTCAATGTATTTGCTAAGATGATTAATAGGATTAGTGATGATTAAAGTAGGAATTATAGGTGCAAATGGTTTTTTAGGATTAGAATTATTAAGAATTCTTTCTATTCACCCTAAGGTTTCCCTACAAAAGATTTTAAAAAGAGAAAATGATATTGATGACGAGTTCACTCATTTATCATCTTTAAATTTAACCGAACTCCAGACATCAAATCTTGGTGATTTTCACAATTTAGATTGTGTTTTTTTATCTTTACCTCACGGCTCTGCAGAGGAATATGTCAAAGAGTTGATCGGAAAGGTTAAAATAATCGATTTGAGTTCTGATTTCAGAATATCTGATGCTCAATCGTATGAGAAATACTACAAATCATCATTTGATGCCAATTTGCAAAATAAATTTACCTATGGATTTATTGAGTCAAAGATTGATGATATTAAAAATTCTGAAAACGTAGCAAACCCAGGATGTTTCGCTTTAGCTTCTCAATTAGCTATTTATCCTTTTGAAGGGCTTATTAATAATATATCAATTACTGCTATTACGGGTTCAAGTGGAGGAGGTAAGGCTCCTACATCAAAAAACCATCATTCAGTTAGATCAAAAGATGTCTTTTCATATAATGTTAATCAACACAGACATTTAGCAGAGATATTTCAATCTTTCCCATCTCTGACAGATAATTTATCTTTTGTTCCTTTATCTGGGCCATATACCAGAGGAATTTACGTAACAGCACATATTCAATCCATAGAAAATATTGATTTAGATGAATTAAATGAATTATTAAAAAATAAATACTCCAACATGCCTTTTCTGAGAATTCAGTCTCAAAATAAATTATCTAATGTTGTAGGATCTAACTACTGTGATATTTCTATTTCAGTCAAAGACAATCAAAATTTTGTAGTAGAGGCTTGCATTGATAATCTTATTAAAGGAGCTTCTGGTAATGCTGTCGAGTGTATGAACTTAATGTTTTCAGAAGATCAATCGCTTGGTCTAAAAGAAATGTTGCCTTTATATCTATGAGCAAAACTCAATCCTTTTATCAATCTATTCTTCAAAACTCAACTTTAGTTGTCAAAGTCAGTGGTAAAATTTGTGATAATCAACAAAGTATTGAAAATGTCATTGGTGATATAAAAGAACTTTTATCAACAATAACTAAGCTAAAAGTGGTGCTAGTTTTTGGTTTTGGCAGACAATTAGATCATTACATGAAAAATGTTCATCAAGCTGAACCCAAAAAGGTCAATGGCAGAAGAATTACCTCTCAAGATGATATCGAGGCAGCAAAGAAAATTTCAGGTCAAATTTTAATCAATATTTTTAGTCTCAGTTCTCGTTATAATATTAGAAATTTTCCTATACCTATCTCTAAAAAAGATTTTATCGCAGCTAAAAAAAGAGATGTAGTTGATGGAATTGATTTTGGTCAAGTAGGGGATGTCGTCTCTGTCGATGCATTAGAAATACAAAAATTATTTAAAGAACACGATATGATTATTATGCCTAGTCTAGTTCTAGATAAAAATACAGCCGATGTGTTAAATGTAAATGCTGATACTATTGCTACTGAATTAGCCGTTAATTTATCAGCCAGCAAATTAATTTTTATCTCTGATGTCCCTTTTATAAAAGATTTAAATGGAGAACGTATTTCTTCTGTTGATGAAAACGTAGCAAAAAAACTTTTTGATGAAAAAATTATATCTGATGGAATGGTTGTAAAAGTTGAAAATTCTTTAAAAGCTCTTAATCAAGGAGTTCAAAAAATACATATCATCAGTGGTGAAATAAAAAATGCCTTACTGACTGAATTAGAAACAGAAGAAGGTATTGGAACAGTTTTTCAAAAACAGTCTTTAGATTATTAAATCTTAATGAATTTATTTATGCATAATATTCATATTTCTTTAACTTTTAAAAATTTAAAATTTAGTAATATTTTTTTATGTTAAAAATTTTATCATTTCTTTTTTTGTTATTTTATTATCCTTTAAACGCAAAATTAATTGAAACTAAAAGCCCAAAAGCTTTATGCAGTAACGGAGAACAAGCTACTTTTACTTTTTTTGAGGGAAAATCCAATAATTGGCTAATGTATATCCAAGGAGGAGGTGTGGCTGCAAATGAGGATCAGTACAGATCAAGAAATAATGGTTTGAAATCTCCTGCTGTTTCTTCTGATAGGGGCAAAACCCATATGGTTGAAGACTTTGTTCAGAATGATTTTAATGTCTTGTTTGTTCCTTACTGTAGCAATGATATTCATCAAGGCACCCACAAGCATATAATTGATGGCAAAGAAGTTTATTACCATGGACGCTATATCATTGAAGATATTTTTGAACAATTTGATAATAAATTTGCAAATGCTGATAAATTAGTTTTTGCAGGTTATAGCGCTGGATCTTTAGCTTTAGGTTTAAATGTCGACCTAATAAAAAAATATAACAATCCTTACTTGATTGCAGATAGTTGGTGGCTAGATACAGAGTCTCATAACGTTCGTTTGCAATGGAATGAAGGTCCATGGCCAAAAATAGTTAAATTTTTATATAATGATCGAGTTGATCATTGTAAAGACTCGCATTGGGCAAATTGTTTTCCTTCTCGATCTTTATTTGAAAGAAATAATTTGAATAAAATATTTTTTATATGGAATATTGGAGATCCTTATATTAAGGGTGATTTAAACAAAGTTAGACAATCAATAAAAGAAGACTCAAACTTTTATAATGCTGGATTTTCAATTAATGCTGAAAAAAGAAAATTAAAAGGAAATATTGAATGGGGCCATGTCATGACCGCTACTGATTTATATTATGAAAAATTTGATGGCAATAGTTTGCAAGATTTAATCTGGAATTGGATTAATGGCTCTGGACCTACTAAATATATCAATAATAATTGAATTTATATTTTCTCTAAACAATTTGAGATAATTTTAATTCCTCTTTTAAGCTCTTCAGCTTTTATAATGAGAGGAGGGGTAATTCTAATGGTAGTCCCTTTAACAAGAGTGGTAACTAAACCATAATTAGAAGTCTCTTTATAAATCTTTAAAGCGATTTGACTGTTTTTAAACTCAATACCAGCCATCAGTCCTTTAATTCTTATTTCTTTTATACAGTCATAGTTAGAATGAAGTTTATTTAATAATTTATCTAAAAGAATACCTTTTGATTTCACACTATTTAAAAAGCTAGTTTTATTAATTGTTCTGAAAACATTATACGCAACCCTTGTTTGAAGCATACCTCCACCAAAAGTGGAACCATGAAAGCCAATATTGATATTTTTTGATATTTCCTTTTTAACAATTGTCGCTCCAATAGGAATTCCTGAGCCTAATCCTTTGGCCGATGTAATGATATCTGGAGAAACACCATAATGCTTATAAGCAAATATTTTCCCAGTTCTTCCTATACCTCCTTGAATTTCATCGGCTATTAATAAGATTTTTCTTTTTTTACATATTTCTTTAATAGTTTTTGCAAATTCTTTTGTGCAAATATTAATACCTCCATCGCCTTGAACAAATTCAATGATAATTGCGACTGTTTTTTTATTAATAAGTTTTTTTAAGTGTCTTGAATTGTTAAATTCACAAAACTTTACTTTGCCAGGGACGGGTCCAATATGAGATTTATAGTTCTTATTGCTTCCAACCGAAAGTGCCCCAATAGTTCTTCCATGAAAAGAAGAAGTCATGGCTATTATTTCATCTTTTTTAAATAGACTTCCATAATTTCTTGCTATTTTTATAGCCGCTTCAATACTTTCCGCACCTGAATTAGAGAAAAAGACATCACCTTTATTACTTTCCTTAGAAAGAATTTCAGAGAGTTTTATCTTAAACTCATGAATTTGTGAGCCTGATAAATGAGATATTCCTGTTTTGATTTGATCTTGAAGACTTTTTTTGATTATAGGATGGTTATATCCCAGAGAATTAACGGCAACACCAGCAGAAAAGTCTAATAATTTTTCATTTTTGGAAGTGTAAAGATAACTTCCTTCACCTTTCGTGATTTTAAAATTAGAAAAATTATATGTCTTTAAGAGTTTATTCATTATCTTGAAATTAATTTTATTTTAGTAAAATTAAAGAAGATTTAATTAAAATCTCCATTGATTGATTTTTGCAGTTAAAAAATCTCTAAAAGCAATAAGCTTAGAGCTGCCTTTTAAGTTTTCATGATAAACCATATGAACCTCATAACTAGGTCCTTCTATTTCAGGTAATACTTTCACTAAATGAGCTTTATGTTGAACCATGTAATCAGGAAGTGCTGCTAGACCAGCTCCAGTTTCAACTGCAACCAGTAACCCATATAAGTTGTTAATTGTGACATGTGGTTTTCTAGGTTTAGTATTTTTTTTCTGTCCTGTTGTTAAAATCCAATTTGTATCTGATAGGGGTGAAGGTTTACCTGTACCATAAGTAATTAATCGGTGATTAGACAATTCAGATCTTCTGATTGGCATTCCCATTTCATTGATATAGTGGCCTGATCCATAAATATGGTACTTAATAGTAGCTATATGTTTTGAGACTAAATCTAAGTGTTTTGGTCTTCTCATCCAAATACCAATATCGTAGTCCTGACGAAGCATATCTTGTTCATCTTCAGAGTAGTTTAATTTCAAATTAATTTCAGGGTATTCATTGATAAATTCATTAATGCGAGGACTTAACCACATCGAGCCAAAACCAACAGTGGTGTTAATAGAAAGATTTCCAGTAGGAATAGATTTGAATTCAATAATTTTCTTTTCAATAGAATTTAAATCAGCAAAAATTTTTTCAGTTTCTTCAAAAAGATAAGAACCCTGTTCAGTTAGAGTAATACCCTTAGTGTGTCTTTTGAATAATTTAGTTTTTAGACTATGTTCTAAAGATTGAATTTGTCTTGTAATGGCAGATTGACTTAAATGAATCGTACCCATGGCCTTGGATATACTTCCAGCTGTAGCTACGTGATAAAAAGTTTTAAGCCTATCCCAATCCATTTGTTATTTTTGCTAAATCGTTGTTTAAAATTAATATATCCATTAAATAATACTTTTTTTGTGTGACTAGGTCTAAGAGAATATTATTAGCATTATTTAAGTCATTTTGTGTTTCAATTAGTCGAGTAACACTAATTTTTTGAGATTTATAGAGAATTTCATTACCTTTAAGTTTTAAATTTAATGTCTCGATAATTGCCTTTTGATTTTCAATCTTTTGAAGATAGAAATCATAATTATTCCAAGACTCAAGATAGGTATTGAGTAAGTCTTTTTTAAGATCTTTATGAGTTAAAAGTTTCTTTTGATATTCATATTTTTGTATATCGAAATTATTTTCATCCTTATAACCATCATATAAAGGAACAGTTAAGGTTAATGACAAAGAGGAACTTCTTCTATGATCAACACTGCTTGAAAACTTATCAGAGTCAGATAAGGAGTATGATAAATCCACTGAAGGTTTTAAGTCTTTTTTATTCATTTCTAATTCAGGTATATACGTTTGTTCAATATAAGTAAGGTATTGACCGTAGGAAGAATTCATCAACTCAGAAAATAACTTTTTTTCAACTAATTGATCTGGAATTTCAATAACCTTTTTAAAATCTACATCTTCATCTTCTAATTCCATATCTAATAATTTATTTACTTGAAGCATTAAATTATCAATCTGTCTGTCATAATCTAAAAGCAATGACTCTGCAGAAATTAATTCGTTTTGAAAGTCTAGAAGGTCAGTTTTGGTAATTCTATTTGCTTGAAATAAAATTTCTGCTTCTTGTACTTTTCTCTCATAGAAATTGAGATTTTTTTGTTGATTATTTTTCTTTAAAACAAGTCCTTGTAGGGTGTTATAACCATTAATTAACTCTTTAATTAATAGTTCTTTTTGATACTGCCTTAAAAAATCTAATGCTTGGTTTCTTGTTTGGGTTGCTATCAGGTTTAATTGACTAAAACCACCATTGTATAAATTAACTGTAGCACTGATTGTGTTGGTATTTGAATTTATAGTAGAGGTAGAAGTTGTCGAAGAAGTTGTATTAGAAAAGCTATATGAGTAATCAATTTCTGGAATAAAAATTTTATCTGCATTATCTAATGAAATATCATCAATTTGATCATCAAATTTAAATGCCGAATTATTTTCATTTTTTTCAATTAAGATCTTCACTAATTCATCAATATCATAAGCTTGTAGTGGAAGAGACCAGCACAAAGCAATTGAAAGAAATACTATTTTGAGTTTTGCCATTCTTTTTCTAAATTTTTGAGCTCCCATTTTAAACTTTTTTTATTCATTTTCTTTTCCATTTTTTTAAATCTTTTTTCAAATTTACGATTTGACTCTCTTATTACAGTTTCGGTATCTATTCCTAATTTTCTCGATAAATTAATACATGAAAAAAGAAGGTCTCCTAATTCTTCGCGTATTTTCTTTTTATTGTTAGCCTTCATTTCAAATGTTAATTCATTCAACTCCTCTTTAACTTTTTTCAAAGTATCCTCAGGTTTTTTCCAATCAAATCCCTCTTTTGCAGCTCTTTTTTGAAGTTTTATAGACCTAGTAACAGCTGGTAATGAAATACTTACTCCATCAAGAATTGAATTGGCACCTTTTTTCTTTCTTTCATTTTTCTTTTGTAGTTCCCAAAAATTATTTACATCTTCTATGGATTTAATTGAACTATCTTTTAAAAAAATATGAGGATGTCTTGATCTCATTTTTTGAACACTTTTATCAATGACGTTAAAAATATTAAATTTCTTTTTTTCTGCTGCGATGACTGAGTGATAAATTACTTGAAGTAATAAATCACCTAACTCATCTTCTAATTCTGAGTAATTATTTTTTTCAATTGCCTCGACCACCTCATAAGCTTCCTCTAATGTATATTTAGATAGTGACTTAGAAGTTTGCTCAATATCCCAAGGACAACCTTTCTTTGGGTGTCTTAGTTGTTGAACGACGTCAATTATATCTTGAAGATTTTTCTGATTTTTATTTACCATGCTATTGCTTGTGCTTGAAATATCTGACTTTTATAGCTTCTAATATCAGCATATGCATCATAAATATTGTTTTTCTTTCGAGCACATAAAATAAAGCCCTCACTCCAATCCGTGACTGATAAAGTTTTATGTCCTTTTTTATTAAGTTTAGGAATTAAGCCTGAAAGCCTTTCTTCGAGTAATAATTGTTTTTTATTTGGATCATGAGGGTGAAAAAAGGCAGGTAAATGTTCTGAGGACACTCTTGGCTCATTAAGTGCAATATCAATAGGTTTTTGAGAAAAAATATAATGAATCAAAAACTGAGCTTGCCATTGATCTTGGGCATCTCCACCCATGGTTCCACATGATAAAATTTCTTTTTCTTTTTTATTAATAATCATTGTTGGACTCAAAGTGGTTCTCGGTTGTTGGTTAGGTGTAATGAAATTCACATGACCTGGTTTTGATAAATAAAAGGTCATTAAACGATTACCTAAAGGAAAGCCCAAATCATTTATAACTTCATTGGATCTGATCCAGCCACCACTAGGTGTGCAAGAAATAGCATTATTTTCACTATCTATAATACTGATGTGTACCGTACCAGCTCCCCAAGGTTTAATTTCATTTTCAATAGGTAAAAGTGATTTACCTTTTAATGGGTCACCTGGAATAATTGAGTCTATAGCTTTAGGGGAAATCAATTTTAATCTTTTGTTTAGGTATTGACTGTTGAGTAAGTGTTTAGCGGTAACCTGAGGTTTTTTTTGCCCTGTGAAATACATTTCTCGGTCAGCAAAAGTTAATTTCAAAGATTCAATAAAATGGTGAATTTCGTTTTCATTATTTAAATTCTTTAATTTTTGTTTTTCAAAGAGTTTCATCATCATAAGTGAAGTAAGTCCTTGGCCCCAAATATCAGTTTTATGAATTTGATAATCACCAAAATTTTCAAAGATTGTTTTTTCAAAAGTAGCAGAGTAATTATCAAAGTCCTGCCTTTGTAGTAATCCATTCCTTTGATTGGAATGCTTTATGATAGTTTGAGCTATATCACCTTTATAAAAAGCATCATGTAGCTTATTAAATTTATTAATTCTATTTCCTGATAACTTTTTTTCATAATTAGATAAATAATCTAATAAATTTCCAAACTTTTTATTTTTAAATAGAGAATTTATTTCAGGTACTTTTTTATTCTCATTAATGTAAAGCTTATATGAATTTACCCACTCATTTTTAAACTTTAATTTTAAATCATTTAATCCAAACTTTTTTTGGTTCACAATTCCATTGTGAATAGGAAAACCATCTTTAGCATAAGATTTTGCATATTTGGCGATTGTTCGAAAATCTAGTTTCCCATAGTGTTGAAGTAATCTGAAGATTGAAGAAAAGGCAGATGGTACACCAGCAGTTAAAATACCTTCATCAGGAATTTCTCGGTTTCCTTTAGTTACTAAATTTAAAAAATTGAAATTGCTTGGTGATACAGTGTTACCATTGAGTACAATAGGGGACTTTGATGAAGGCTTAAGGATCATAACTCCTTCTCCTCCCATGCCAAACATCTGTGGGTTAACCAAACTTTCTACAAGCATTGCTCCAGCGGCTGCATCAAAAGCATTTCCTTTATCTTCTTTAAGGATGGAATGTGCAGTTGTAGCAGAAAGGTTTGAGTGAGTAGCAATCGCACAATGGGTACCTGCGTAACTAGGAGTAAAGCTATTTATAGAATTATCATCTACCCTAAATGCTCGATTATTCATTATATAGTTATAATCTCTTCAGATGATGTTGGATGAACAGCTACAGTCTTTCTAAATTCATCTAATGTATTTCTTGCAACGACATTTACCGCTAATAATTGTATTAATTCCGCAGCTTCATCTGAAATAATATGAATGCCGATGATCGTTTTATCTTTTTTATCAATTACGAGTTTATAAAAGGTATCTTTATTTGTTTTTGAAAATGATTTTTTCATGGATTTAAAGTTAGTAGTGAGTTCATAGGCATCAATTTTATTTTTTTTAGCCATTTCTAAAGTCAAACCAACTGTTCCTATTTGAGGTGAAGTAAAAACAGCTGTAGGTATATTTGCAAAATCGTACTCTATAGTTTTTTTATTATTAAATAATTTATCAGCTAAAAAATGACCCTGTCTAATTGCAACAGGGGTTAGATTTACATAATCAATGACATCCCCAACCGCATATATATTTGAGTCATTTGTTTGAAAATGTCTGTTCACCTTAATAGATTTATTTTCATTTAATTGAATATTTGTGTTTTCTAAACCTAAATTTTCAGTATTAGCTATTCTTCCAATAGCTGAAAGAATATAATCAGTAGATATCTTTTTTCTATTAGATAAATTAACAATTAATTCATTTTTTGATTTATTTACTTTTTGTATTTTAGACTCTAAGTGATATTTAATCTTTCCCTTTGGTGTAGATTGAATTAAAAAATCTACAATTTCACTATCAAATGATTTTAAGATTTGTTTTCCTCGATAAACCAAATTTACTTTGACCCCTAAATTCGCAAATATAAAAGCAAATTCAATTGCAATATACCCACCACCTTCAATTACCATTCTTTTAGGAAGTTTTTTTAATGAAAAAATATCATCACTTGTATTAACTAATTTTGAATTTTCTGAGATATTTGGAATTCTCGGTTTTCCCCCTGTTGAGATAATAAATTTTTTTGCTTGATAGGATTTTTTACCTACTTTAATTTTTTGAGAGCTTAGAAATTGAGCTGTACCATTAATTATATCTATTTTATTTCGATTGAGTATTCCCTCATAAATCTTATTTAGTCTTGATATTTCTTGATCTTTTTTCTTCATAAACAATTTCCAATTTAAAGAGGCTTTAGGAATAGACCATCCATAGGACTTATAATTTTCAATATCTTTATTAAGTTGTGATAGATAGTAATAGAGCTTTTTGGGCACGCATCCGACATTCACGCAAGTTCCTCCAAAACGATTATTTTCTACAATCGCAACTTTTGCTCCATGGACGCTTGCAATACGGGCAGCTCTAACACCACCTGATCCAGCACCAATTACAATAAGGTCATATTTCATTTATTTTTCGATAGATTGGTCTATAAAGTCATACATGAGTTGGAAGTCAATTTCAAATTCCCAATATTCAAAGCTTTTAGGTTCTCTTGAGACTAAAAGAGAAAACGACAAAGATTATTATCGTATGATAGTGTTAGAGTCTCATTTAAATTCTGGGAATTTCGCACATGGTGGTTTTTTGATGTCTTTTCTTGACAATGTCATGGGTAATGCTGCATTTAAAAGTTTTGACAATAATCCTTGTGTTACTATCTCAATGACAACTCATTTCACCCAATCCGCATCAGCAGGGGACGAACTGATCGCACAACCGATTATTGAAAAAAGAACTAAAACTCTTTCTTTTGTAAAATGTGAAGTTTTTTCTAAAGATAATTTAATAGTTTCAGGTAGTGGTATTTGGAAATCTGCTAATTGGAAAAATGTTCAATTGGTAAAAGATAAAATGTTGAAGGATGATGGTGGCTGGTAAGCCTACTCTTAATTTAATTGTTATTAGAAAAAAAAGAAATTTACGCTTGTAAGTCTTTATTTTTTTCAATTTCTTTTTTTGTAGGTTTATGGACTGTACGTATTCCTGATATCAAAGATCAGATCTCCACTGACTACTCAGGAATGAGTTATCTTTTTGTTATATTTTCTCTTGGTTCCATTGTAACGATGGTAGTAGCTCCCAAAATTATAGAAAATTTTTCGTCTAAGATTATTGTTTTGATTTCTGGAGGTATTATTTCATTTCTTTGGTTATTTGTTCCTTTTGTTTCTGCTTTTTTTCAAATGGCCTTTTTGAGTTTCTTATTTGGTTGTGCTTATGGAATTTTTGAAGTTGTTCTAAATTTACAAGCTACAAATCTTGAAAAAAAATATGACAAACCCATGATGTCAGGGTTTCATGCTTTTTGGAGCATTGGTCTTTTGAGTGGGTCTTTTATTACAAGTATCTTTTTAGAATATGATATTAGTTTTCTGATTAATTCTATTTTTTATATTATCATTTTATTTCCTCTTATCTTTTTAAGTAGCATGACACTCAAAAAGAATGAAGCTGAAAAACAATCTTTTGCAGGGATATTTTTTAAATGGCCAACTGTTCTTCTCATCTTGGTATTGCTGTCTATTACTGCAGTTTTCTTAGAGGGGGGCACAGACTCATGGGGTGCTTTATATATGAGAGATTATCTTCAAGCAGAAGGTTTTAATGTTGGTTTGGCGGCCATAGCTTTTAATGGCGCTATGGTAATAGGAAGATTAACAGGTGACCAACTAAAAGAAGTTTTTGGTATTCAACAATTTTTATTTATATCCATTGTATGTTCTTTGATAGGAGTGATTATAGTTCTATTTAGTAAAGTAGTTCTGTTTTCAATTATTGGGTTTGTTATAGCTGGTCTTGGTGTTTCTTCTGTTATACCGATTTGTTATACGTTAGCTTCCTCTATAAAAAATATTAACTCGACAGTAGGTATTACCATTATAACAATAGCAGTATATGGTGATTTTATGATAGCGCCTCCTATTTTAGGATACACAGCTAATATTATCGGAATACAATACGTATATCTTCCGATTGTAATATTATTTATTCTTTCAACATTGATTTTAATGTTTAAAAAAAAAGAATTATAAATATTTGAAATTATCTTTTTAAAATAAGAAAATTTCCCAAAATTATAAGGGCAGCTCCTAAAAATAAACTCAAGGTCCAGACTAAATTTTCAAATATAGTAGAGACGCCTAGAGCAATTAAAGGCATGATTATCGCTACGTAGGCAGCTTCATTGGCACCGATATTTTTAATTAAACTTAAATACAAACTAAATCCAAAGACGCTCCCGAATACTGATAAATATAATAAAGAAGCACTATAGGATAATGTAAATTCATAGGAAAATGAAGTTCCTATTAATAGAAGATAGAGAAATAAACTTAGTGATCCATAGAGCATCCCGTACCCTGTTACAGAAATCACATTCAAATTTATTTTTGAGGTATGAGCGGAAACTAAATTACCAAGTGATGCAAAATAGGTAGCAATAATTCCTAGAAGTATTCCATAGCTAGTTTTACTTGAGAATTCAAAAGATATTATTTCATCAAAGAAAATTACAATTAAACCAAAAGTTCCAATAATACCACCTAGAATTGTCATCATTTTTGGGGGTTTTTGATGAAAGATTATATTATTAATTACATTCATAAAAAGAATTGATGAAAAACAAAGGGCCACAAATCCACTAATTAAGTACTGTGTTGATAAATAAAAAATCACATAATTAATATTGAATAAAAAAATTCCTAGTACAGCTATGTAGAAATGTTCTTTTAAAGAAAATTTAAGAGGTAACTTTTTAATTACACAGGCTAAAAGTATAATAAGTGATGCAAGAAAAAATCGATAAAAAACTGAGACCATAGGATCAACAATACCTAGTTGGAATTTAATGACGTACCAAGTTGGACCCCAACATAATAGTGTTGCAATAAATAAAAATATTGTAGAATTCAATTATGCCTTCTTTTGATGTCGTTTCATCACCGGATTTACAGGAAATCGATAATGCCATTAATAATACTAAAAGAGAAGTTGATAATCGTTTCGATTTTAAAAATACTAATTCAACAATTGAAAGATCAGATTATTCAATAACTATAGAAACAACTGACAATACAAAACTTAATCAATTCAATGATATTTTAAAAAACAATATAGTGCGAAGAAAAGTTGATCCTAAGTTTATTCATGTCAAATCAACTGAAACCGCTTCAGGAAATAGAGTAAGACAGTTTGTAGATATATTAAATGGTATTTCCAAAGATGATGCAAAAAAAATAACAAATTTAGTCAAATCATCAAAAATGAAAGTTCAAGCTTCTATTAATGGAGACGAGGTTCGTATCTCAGGCAAAAAAAGAGATGATCTTCAATCCATGATCGATTTATTAAAACAAAGTGATATTGGGATACCACTTCAATATCAAAATTTTAGAGACTAGATACTGGTTATTTCTTTAGTTTTTAAATCTATTAATTGAACATTGGTAATTGTCTTAATAAATTTTATAAAATCTTCAGTTTTAATTTGTATTGTTTTTGTGTTATCCAATGGATGAAAATTACATAGTTCAAAATCAATAATTTCTTTATCTAAATAAAAGGTCACTGAGTTTTCAGTATCATTAATTAATGCATAAGGACTTACTGAGCCTGGTCTTACGCCCAATTTTTCATAAAGGTAATCATGGCTTCCAAAGGACAAATTCCCTTGACAAGAAATTACATTTTTAATTTCTTTCAGGTCAACTTCTTGATTATCTAGACATGATAATAAGAAAAAATTCCTTTTTTTATCCCTAAGAAACAAATTTTTAGTATGAGCACCTTGCATATCCAAGTCATTCTTTAAATTACTTGATTCTTCTACTGTAAAAAAAGCTTCATGTTCAAATAGTTTGTAATTAATTCCTTTTTCACTAAGTGCGTCTAATAGATTTTTGGCTTCTAATTTCATTTATGATAGATAATATTATTATTTTATTATGAAAAAAATTAATAGAAGAAGTTTTATCAAAAAAGCAACCATTCCTGTAATAGGTGCTGCTTCAATTTCAAGTTTTAATGTGCATGCTAGTACCACGACAGAATTAAATATGGTTACTTCTTGGCCTGAAAATTTTCCAGGAATTGGGCTAGGGGCAAATAGATTAGCCAAAAGAATAGAAAGCCTCTCAAATAATAAAATCAAAGTAAATGTGTATTCAGCTGGAGAACTAGTTCCTCCATTTGGAGTATTTGATGCTGTTTCATCTGGAACTGCTGATTTATACCATTCTGCAGAATTTTATTGGGGAGGTAAAAACAAGGCTTATCCTTTTTTTGCCGCTGTTCCTTTTGGAATGACTGCTGAGGAGTTTAATTCATGGATATATTTAGGTGAAGGACAAGCTCTATGGGATGAATTGGGATCTGAATTTAATTTAAAACATTTCGTAGTAGGGAATACAGGATCAACTTTATTTGGTTGGTTTAAAGATGAAATAAATAATGTCGATGACATTTCAAAAATTAAGATCAGAAGTCCTGGAATGGGAGGTGATTTACTTAAAACTATGGGCGCTACACCAGTTAATATTCCAGGTGGTGAAATCCTTCAAGCTTTATCAAGCGGGGCTATTGATGCTGCTGACTGGTCTAATCCTGTTATGGATCTTGCATTTGGTTTTTATAAAGTAGCTAAATATTGTTATTACCCTGATTTTAAGAAACCTACCGTTTCTATTTCTCTTGGTATGAATTTAGATAAATGGAATTCTTTTGATGATGGCACTAAAAGTATTATTGAATATGCGTGTCAGTCTGAAAATCAAGAAATGCTCTCAGACTTTATGTATAAAGAAGTAGCCGCAATTGAAAAATTAAAATCACTTAATGTTAACTTTAGAAATCTGCCTCAAGATATAGTTATTGAAGCTAAAAAAAATGTTTCAGGCGTTTTAGATAATTATGCTGATACGTCAATTGGTAAAAAAATTAGAGATAGTTATTTTAATTTTCTTGATTTAAGAGCCGGTTATAAAGACTTTGATATTTCCAATTATTTAAATTTTAGAAAAATTTAGTTTTGTGTGGAAGATACTCTTTAGATTTAAGTAGTAGTAAATCAAATTTTAAACTAGAAACTATTAAAGAATATTCAAATAT
This sequence comes from uncultured Alphaproteobacteria bacterium, assembly GCA_902529795.1. Classification (GTDB taxonomy): domain Bacteria; phylum Pseudomonadota; class Alphaproteobacteria; order HIMB59; family HIMB59; genus HIMB59. The sequence continues at coordinate 5,791 of CABZXY010000015.1, read as the reverse complement.
CTTTGAATATAGCAATGAAAATATTTCACCTTCTTTAGATGCACCAATTATAATTAATCAAAATAATAATTATGAATTTATAATAGCCAAATGGGGACTCATTTTTGACTGGTTACCGAAGGGTAAAACATTATTCAACATCAGATCTGAAACTGTAAGAGAAAAGAATTTTACTAGAGATATTGTAGATACACAAAAATGCTTGATACCTTTTAATCATTATTTTGAGTGGAAGAAAGAAAATGATAAAAATCAAAAATATAAATTTTATTTTAAGGAAAGACCTATTGCCTATTTTTTAGGAGTTTTTCAAAAATTAAATAATAATATTTTCTTTTCGATTCTAACCAGACAGGCATCAAAATCAGGTCAAAAAATTCATATTAGATGTCCTCAGATAATAGCAATCAAAAGCCAAGTAAAAAATTGGTTTAAGGGAGAAGGGGACTGGCTCAAAGAGAGCTATTATGACATCAATAATGAGGATTTATTCGAACTAGGTCTAAAGTACGAAAAAAATTAGTAATTATTTTTTGAACTTAAAGAAGGATAAAAGTTTTTCAATTCCTGAGAAGTGTTCTTCTAAACGAGCATAAACTTTATCTATTTTTACAATATGACCATCAAGTCTTTCATAAAGAATATCAATTTTCTTCTCTAATCTATTAAGTTTTGAGTTTAACTGTTTGATTTCACTATCTTTATTAGTTGATACTTTTTTTAATTTAACAACTTTAGTCATACTTAGAATCTAGTAATTTTCTAGCAAAAAGAAATATGACAAAATATCCCTCCATAAAATTAACCAAACCTTGCATTAACCTCAGGTATCCAATTCTTTAATTTTTGAATTCTATTTTTGGGTGAGGGGTGAGTAGACATAAACTCAGGTGGATTGTTTTTTTGCGCTTTTTGCATCCTTTCCCATATTTTATAGGACTCTGAATTATCATAATCAGCCATAGTCATAAAAGCTAATCCCAGATAATCAGCTTCAGACTCTTGAAGTCTATTGAAGGGAAGAGTAAGACCTAAGCTTACGAGGTAATCGTCAGCAGAACTGCTAGATAAAGCACCTTCAAGCGCTATATCTAGGATAGTAGTTCCTACCTTTAAGGCTAAAGATTGGCTAGCCCTCTCTAAACTATGTTTAGCAACAGCATGAGCAATTTCATGCCCCATAACCGATGCCATTCCATCCTCATTTTCCGTAATATCAAGAATGCCAGTATAAAAAGCTATTTTGCCCCCTGGCATACACCAGGCATTAAGAGTATCGGGCTCATCTATAAGAACGTATTCCCATTCATAGTTTTTGAGCGTTTCAAATTGACCCATTTCCTTGAAGTAGTTCTCTACTGATGTCGTTACTTTTTTACCTACTTCATTCAGCATTTCTACTTGGTTACCAGATCTAATGATGTTTTCAGTTTTTTTAATGGAGTTATAAGCCTGTTTAGCTTGTTTATTAATTGATTCCTCTGAAACAAAAGAGAGTTGCTTGCGATTAGTTATAGCCACTTCGGTACAAGAAGTTAAAAAGAAGGGAGCACAACAGGCACAAGAAAATTGTTTAATAAAATCTCGTCTTTTTAGATTCATGGTAATATTATATTAAAAAAGATAATCACATGACAACTTGTTATATTAATGGAAACTATAGAGATATTTTGGAGTCTAAAGTCAGTATTACTGACAGAGGCTTCCAATTTTCTGATGGTATTTACGAGGTAATTGCGGTTTATGAAAATAGATTTGTTGATATAGACCTTCATTTAAACAGACTTATAAAATCACTTAATAAATTAAAAATAAAAATTAATCTCAAAGTTAATCAAATTGAAAATATCTCAAAAAAAATAAAAAAATTAAATAATTTAAATAATGGAATTATTTATATTCAGATAACAAGAGGGGATCAGCATCCAAGAGATCATAAATTCCAAAAAGGATTAAAACCAAATATAATTATCTATAGTATCCCAAAAGATTTTAAAAAGATTAACTCTAAAGCAAAAAGAGGAGTGACAACATCTCTTTATCCTGACATTCGGTGGCTACGTTCAGATATAAAAAGTATTTCTTTATTGGGTAATTCAATGGCGGCTAATTACGCAAAAGAAAAGAAAAATCATGAAGCAATTCTTTATGATAAAAAAAATTATATTACAGAAGGCAATTCATCTAGTATCTGGATAATAAAAAACAACAAATGTATTACTCACCCCTTAAATTATCGAATTCTTAAAGGATGTACACGCCACAAGCTTATAAGTATTGTGAAGAGGAAAAAATTAAAATTTGTAGAAAAGAAATTTTCCATCAAAGCACTTTTAAGTGCTGACGAAGTTTTTATGACCAGTGCTACTAATTTTGTGATGCCCATAATTAAAGTTGATAAACATAAGATTTCAGATGGAAAACCCGGTCAGATTACACTTCATCTCAGAGATGAGTTTATAAATCAAATATGAAGTATTATTTGATAATTATTTTCTTCCTTTTATCTATTAATACGCAAGCATCCATAAAAAGTATGTACGTAGCAGGTGGTTGTTTTTGGTGTGTTGAAGAAGTTTATGAAAAAGTAGAAGGAGTATTAAGTGTTTATTCTGGCTACTCTGGTGGCCACGTTGAAAACCCAACTTATCAAGAAGTTGTTTTAGGTAATACAGGTCATATCGAGGCTGCAGAAATAAATTATGACAGTTCATTAGTTAATGAAGAACAATTAGTAAAGTTGCTTTTTTTGAATATAGACCCTTTTGACGAAGGCGGTCAATTTTGTGATAGAGGATATTCTTATAAAAGTGCATTTTTTACTAGTGATGAAAATTTAATAAAAATAATTAATAACTATATTTCAAAAATCGAAAATAATCATAATCAAAAAGTACAAACCTTAGTTTTGCCTTTTAAAAACTTTTACTTAGCTGAGGATTACCATCAAGACTATTATAAAAAAAATCCGATTAGATATAATTATTATAAATATAGTTGTGGTAGGGAACAAAGAATAAAACAATTAAAAGTTAATCTTAGATGATCAAAATTTTAATTTTTTTTTCTATAATAGGCTTATGCATTTATTTCTTTTTCGGAAATAAGATATCTAAAGAATATAAAAAATATTTTATAATTTTTTTTATTGTAGCTATCGGATCATTATTAATTTTTTCAGGAAAACTTAACTTCTTGCCAGTCGCATTGGCACCTGCGCTTCTATTTTTTAAAAGAATTTCATCTTTATTGAGTTTATTAAATTTATTTTCAAGATCTTCTTTTGGAAGCAAGATCAAACCAAAAATAAAAACCAAATATTTAAATATTGAAATTAATATTCAAAGTAGACAGGCAAATATTGAAATAATTGATGGAAAATTCAAAGATAAAAACTTAACTCAATTAACTAAAAATCAAGTAGATGAATTATTAAGTGAACTCAAAATAAATGACAACCGAGGATTTAATATTTTAAACATTTTAATCAATCAGTCCTTCCAAAATTCTCAATCATCATCTAGTTCGGGTTCAATGACTGAAGAGGAGGCGCTTTCAATCTTAGGTCTTGAAAAAGGGGCAAACGATGAGGAAATTAAAAAATCTTATTATAATTTAATGAAAAAATTCCACCCAGATAAAGATGGAAACAATTATCTTTCTAATTTAATAACTGAAGCTAAAAATAAACTTTTAAATCAATAATATTACTCTATAAGACATCTATCTGAAATGAATACCATCAAGAATCTAGCCATAATTGCACACGTTGATCACGGTAAAACTACCCTAATTGATAATTTATTAAAACAATGCGGTATCTTCCGTGATAACCAAGAAGTCAATGAGCGAGTTATGGACTCTAATGATTTAGAAAAAGAAAGAGGAATTACAATTTTGGCGAAGCCAACTTCTATTATCTACAATGATACGAGAATTAATATTATTGATACACCAGGTCATGCCGACTTTGGTGGGGAAGTTGAGAGAGTTTTATCTATGGTTGATGGGGTTATCTTGCTTATTGACTCTTCTGAGGGTCCGATGCCCCAAACAAAATTTGTTCTTGGAAAAGCTCTTAATCAAGGTTTACGTCCGATAGTAGTCATTAATAAAATAGATAAATCTGATGCAAGGCCTGATGATGTATTAAATGAAGTTTTTGATCTATTTGTTTCTTTAGATGCGAGTCCTGAACAGTTAGATTTTCCTGTATTATATGCATCAGGCAGAAGCGGTTGGTGCGTGACAAATTTAGAAAATAAAAGAGATAGTCTTACTCCTCTTCTTGATCAAATAATTTCTCATGTTCCTTCTCCTGATGTCGATAATGCAAAACCTTTCGCTATGCTTGCTACACTTTTGGACTCAGATCCATATTTGGGAAGATGTTTAGTTGGAAGAGTAGAGCAGGGGTCAGCAAAAATTAATGATAGTGTCCATGCATTAAATCTTTCAGGTAAAATTGTAGAAAGTGGAAGATTAACAAAGTTATTAAAATTTGAGGGAATGAAGAAAATTCCAGTTAATGAAGTTAATACTGGCGATATTGTATGTATTGCAGGTCTATCCATTTCATCTGTGGCAGATACCATTTGCTCACCTGAGGTGAATACACCAATAAAATCAACACCAATTGACCCCCCAACAATGTCAATCAATATTATGGTAAATGACTCACCATTAGCAGGTACAGAAGGAAAAAAAGTAACCTCCACCCTAATTAGAAATCGTTTAATAGCTGAGGCTGAAACGAATGTTGCAATCACATTTTCTGAAAATGAAAACAAAGACTCTTTTGAAATTGGTGGAAGGGGCGAATTACAGTTAGGTGTTCTAATAGAGACTATGAGAAGAGAAGGGTTTGAGCTTACTCTATCTAGGCCAAAGGTTGTTTATAAAGAAATTGATGGAATTAAGTGTGAGCCATATGAAGAAGTCACAATCGATGTTGATGAGGAGTTTTCTAGCATTGTTATAGATGGAATGAATCAAAGAAAAGCTGAAATGTTAGATATGAGGCAGTCAGGGGTTGATAAGACTAGATTATTATTTATTACTCCTTCAAGAGGGCTAATAGGCTATCAAAGTAAGTTTTTAACAGATACTAGAGGAACTGGTGTTATTAATAGAGTTTTTCATTCATATAAACCTTTTAAAGGTGAAATTACCGAAAGAAGAGCAGGGGCTCTCATTTCCACAGGCCATGGTAAAGCCATCGCTTATGCTATTTGGAAATTACAAGATAGAGGAGTTATGTTTATAAAACATCAAACTCCAGTTTATCAAGGAATGGTAGTTGGAGAACATAGTAGAGATAATGATTTAGAAATTAATGTTCTAAAAGGCAAACAATTGACAAATGTTAGAGCATCTGGATCAGATGAAGCTGTTACATTAGTAACACCTAAAATTATGTCTTTAGAGGAAATGATGACTTACATTAATTCTGACGAACTTTTAGAAGTAACCCCTTTGAATTTAAGACTTCGAAAAAAATATTTAGACCCCAATGATCGAAAAAAGTTTGCTAAAGCAAGTAATTTTTAAATCAATTAAGTCCCGATAAGCTCCTGATCAATATCATCCAATTGTTTTAAGTAATCATTAATTTGATCATTTATTTCAATGCATCCTATTTTTCTTGGCATTAGATAGTACTCATTTTCAATAAATGTAAATATGTCGTCAAAATATCTTGTTTTATGAAGCGTACATTGATCTATATTTTCAAATTTATTAGTCCAAATATGGACGTTATCAGATCCTGAAATGCTCATATAAGCAGCAA